>DASVIS010000080.1:0-21485 GCA_036381995.1 Vicinamibacterales bacterium
ACCAACGATCGCCTCGGGGCCGCGGGGAACTTCCGCCGCGAGGTGAACGACATCAAGGTGAAGGCGTCGGTCTCGCAGCGCGGGGGCTCCAGTCTATCGGTGGAAGGGAAGATCGATCTGTCGAAGGTCAAGGTTGCAACGGTTGACGGGACTCGCATCGGCCTGCTCAACATCGTGGTCTTCGGTTTCGACAACGCGGCCAATCCGATGGGGACGTACGATCAGGCGCTGCCGCTGAAGCTGACGGAAGCCGACTACGCGCGATTTCTCAAGGACGGATTTCCGTACACGATCGAGTTTCCCATCATCCGCGGCACGCAGAACATCCGGTTCGTTGTCTACGACTTCGCGTCGGATCTCGTCGGTCGGGCTGACACCCGCGTCTTCTGACCTGGAGACCAACGCTCCGCTCGCGCCATCTCGCGGTGACGGCCGGCCGGACCTCGAAGCCGGGGCAAGTGAGACTCCACGGGGTCGTGGAGTGGAGCGAGGTTCGTCGGACGGAGTAGGGAGTCCGCGGTGAACCCAGACGTCGTCACACCGTTCCTCCTGACCATGGCGGTCAGCTTCCTGATCGGGATCGGGCTGCGCGAATACTACGAAGCCGAAGCGAAGTTCGACACGTTCGGTACCGTTCGGACCTTCGTCTTCATCGGCATGCTGGGTTTCGTGCTCTTCGAGCTTCCGGGCATCGGAAGCCAGGCGTTCCTCGTCGGCCTCGGCGCCCTGGCCCTGTTCCTCCTCGTCTATTACGGCAACAAGGTCCTGCAGAAGAAGAGCCCCGGGATGATCGGGGTCCTCATCGCCCTGCTGACCTACGCGGCTGGGCCGATCGCGCTCCAGTTCCCGGGCTGGTACCTGGTCCTCATCGCAATCTCGATCCTCCTGGTGCTGCACTCCAAGGGGCGCATCCGCCGGCTCAGCGATCGCCTCGAGACGGGCGAGGTGGTGACGGCCTGCAAGTTCCTGGCGATCGTCGGCGTCGTGCTGCCCCTGATTCCCGCGACAATGCCGGTCGGGGACGGCCCGTTCTGGCGGTTCCTCGCCACGCTGCCCGTTACGCCCAGGCAGATCTGGCTCGCGGTCGTGGTGACGACCGGGATCTCCTACCTTGGCTACGTGCTCCAGACGTATCTCTACCCGCGGAAAGGGCTGGAACTCGCGGGGCTGGTCGGCGGGTTGTACTCGAGCACCGTGACCGTGCTGGTGCTCGCGAAGAAATCGAAAGCGACACCCGAGATTGGTCACCAGGCGGCGACGGCGATCCTGCTGGCGGTCTCGATGATGTACCTGCGCCTGCTCGCGCTGGTGGCGATCTTCAGGCTTCCTGCAGCTTTCGTGGTCGGGCCGGCGCTGGTGGCGCTCTCGAGCCTGGCCGCCGGGTACGCCCTGTGGTTGCGCCGGAGGCATCCCGTGGAGGGCGCAGCAGTCGTGACCTCGGTACCAGGGCCCGGGGGCGGCGACGTCACGGTGGCACCGGCGTTGCGGAGGAACCCATTGGAGCTGAGCGCCGCAGTCGTCTTTGCGGTCCTGTTCTCGGTCGTCTCGTTTGCGACGAAATATGTCCTCGAGTACTTCAAGGACGCCGGCCTCCGAATGCTGTCCTTCGTCGTCGGGTTCTCCGACATCACGCCGTTCGTCGTGTCGTTGCTGCAGGGAAATTTCGGCATCGGCGACCGCCAGATCGTGCAGGCGGTGATCATCGCAAGCGCCAGTAACAACCTCCTCAAGATGGTCTACACCTACCTGTTCGGTTCCCGCCTGACGGCCAACCTCGTCGCGCCCGGCATGATCGGTCTCGTGGTCCTCTCGTTCCTCTACGCGGCCGTCGGACTTTGAGACGGGAGCTGCGGTTCCTACCCTCCCTGCGCCAGCCGCTGCCAGACCACCTTCATGTTGTGCGCGCCGCGCGTCTTGATCTCCGATATGATGTACCCCCTGCGTTTCATGCTGTCTTCGGCGCCCCCGTCACCGAAAGCCCACGAGTGGTCGGGCCCGAAGAGGGCCTGGTTGTCGTGCACTGAGTCACCGGTCCCGCGCGCGGGACCACAACCGCGAACAAGGAGAGATCGATGGCCGATGAACCGAAACCCGCTGACGCCTTCGATACCACGCAGTGGCACGACGTCGTCCCCGGCGACACGCTCTCGAAGATCGCCGAGAAGTACTACGGGGACCCGGCGCTGTACCCGCAGATCTTCGAAGCCAATCGGGACGTGCTGGAGAATCCGAATCTGATGGAGGATGCATGCTGAAGAGGCTGGCTTTCGTGGCGGTCGTCGTGATGGTGTCGTTCATGGCGGTGGCGTGCGCCACGCAGAAGGCCCCGGCGGAAGCGGCGATCACGGCCGCGGAAACCGCGCTGAACGCCGCCAAGGGCGAGGCGGTCAAGTTCGTGCCCGACCAGGTGAAGGGTGTCGAGGACGCGCTCGCCGCGGCCAAGGACAGCTTCGCCAAGGGCGACTACCAGGCGGCGCTGACGGCCGCGCAGGCGCTGCCCGCCCAGGTGTCGGCACTCACTGCGGCGGCGACGGCAAAGAAGGACGAGTTGACGAAGTCGTGGACGAGCCTGAGCGAAGGGCTGCCGAAGGTGGTCGAAGCGATCCAGAACCGGGTGAACATGCTGGCGAAGGCCAAGAAGCTGCCAGCCACGATCGACAAGGCGAAGTTCGCAAGCGCTCAGGACGGTCTGAAGACGATCACGCAAACCTGGGCCGAGGCGACCACAGCGTTCGGCGCCGGGAACCTGCAGGACGCCGTGGCCAAGGCCGAAATCGTGAAGACCCGGGCCGCCGAGGTTCTCGGCTTCCTGGGCATGCCGGTGCCGGCTGGGCTGCAGTAGCCGCGGCCGATCGCTGCTGACCGATGGATTGCACGTCCCGCCTCGCCCAGGGCCTTGGGGACAATCAGGATGTCGGTGCGAGGAGCGCGGAACGGTCGGGCGTGCGCGAGTTGACACTGGGGGGTGTGCGAATGCGCGAAGAGATGGTGCTCTGTTTCCCGCGAACGCTGCTGGATGAGATCGGCTCGTTCCAGGGCATTCGCACCGATGTCGCCGCCTACATCCCGCGCATCCTCGAAGCGGAGCACACGCACTTCGTCCTGCGCGCGAAGGCGGAAGAGGATCCTTCCCAGAAGCAGATCATCCCCTACGTCGTCATCAAGAAGGGCGACGCCTATCTCCACTACGTGCGGGGCAAGGGCTCGGGCGAAAAGCGGCTCGTGGCCAAAGGGTCGATCGGCATCGGCGGCCACATCAATCACGGCGACGAAAACCTGTTTCTCACCGGCCTGGAGTTCTACGAAGAGGCTCTTCAGCGGGAACTGCACGAGGAACTGCGGATGGACGGCCACTTCCGGACGCGGATCGTCGCGCTGATCAACGACGATTCGACGCCCGTTGACCGGGTCCACTTCGGGATCGTTCACCTCTGCGAGCTCGCCGAGGAGAACGTGTCGAAGGGCGAGGCGTGCATCACCGACCTCCGGTTTCTCACGCTGCCAGAGCTGCTGGAACGCCGCGATCAACTGGAGATCTGGTCGCAGCTGTGCGTGGAGTTCCTGGCAGGGCAGAGCTGAAGCCCCACCGTACGTCAGACCTTGAATCCCTGCCCTCCCGGGGGCCTGACCCCTGGACGGCATCCGCTATTCGAACAAAGGACAGGATGCGGCCGGCCGGCGGAACGCGGCCGACGAGAGCGGGCGAGGACGGGCGGCCAGGCGCGTGCGCTCCCGCGCGCGCTGGAACAGCTGCGAAGAAGCATGGCGGACCCGATGGCGCTCACGATACGATGGGGCAGCTTTCGTGGAGGGAGCATCCATGGCGACCATTGACCCGAACCTGGTCACGACCGCAACCGAACTGCACGGCTACCGTGTCGTGCGCCACCTGGGGATCGTTCGCGGCATCGTCGTGCGGTCGAGGAGCGTCTTCGGCACCGTTGGCGCGTCGCTGCAGACGCTGGTCGGCGGCAACATCACGATCTTCACATCTCTCTGCGAGAAGACCCGGCAGGAGGCATTCGACCTGCTGCTCCAGCACGCAAGCGAGCGTGGCGCCAACGGCATCCTCGCGATGCGCTACGACGCCAATGACGTGATGAACGGCGTGACCGAAGTCCTCGCCTACGGGACCGCGGTGCAGGTGGAGCAGATCCGCTGACGCCGGACCGTTCGACCGACGCGTCCTGCCTGGCAACCGTTGCGACCTGACGAAGGCCCGCCGCGCGGCTGGACCCGACGAGGCGTTGCGGCACGAGTAGGCAACGGATGGCGGACTGTGCCCCCACGCGAGACAGACGAGCGCGGGAGCAGATGACATGGCAGGGGCATGACAATTGTCGACCTGACCCACACCCTCACGCCGGTCATCCCCGTCTATCCCGGGACCGAGCCGCCCGTGCTCCAGCGAACGAATACGGTCGAGCGCGACGGGTTTGCGGAGACGCTGATCCGGATGTGCTCGCACACGGGCACCCACATCGACGCGCCGGCGCACATGGTCGCGAACGCGCCAACGCTCGACGAGTTCGGTGTCGAGCGGTTCGTGGGAAGGGCATGCGTGGTCGACGTGTCTGCCGCTGGGGACAAAGAGATCGCTTCGCCGGTGCTCGAGGCCCATGCTGACCTCATCGCCCGCTGCGACTTCGTCCTGTTGCACACCGGCTGGTCACGCTACTGGGGCGACGCGCGCTACTTCGCGGGATTCCCGGTGCTGTCGCTGGATGCGGCCCGATGGCTGATCGGGCGGAATCTGAAGGGCGTCGGGCTCGATGCGATCTCCGTGGACCCGGTTGGCGCCAGCGAGTTCACCAACCACCTCGCCTTCTTCCGCGCGAGCCTGATCCTCGCCGAGAACCTGATGGGGCTCGACGCGCTGATCGGGCAGACGTTTCTCTTCTCCTGCCTCCCCCTCGCGCTGCAGCACGCGGACGGCTCACCGGTGCGCGCCGTGGCGATGCTCGACTGACGCCGCCACCGGAACCTGGCCGCACGGCGGACGACGGGGCTCACCGCCTCCTATCGGCTACCAGGCAATTCGCAGGTCGACGCGGATCGACCGCGGCGCCAGGATGTCTGTCACGCTGTTGGCGGACGGCGTGTTCTGAATCCGGTTGCGGGCCAGGATCACGTTCGAGTTGAACGCGTTGAACACGTTGAGGACCGGGACGACCTCGAAGCGCCCGGCCTCGAAGGACCGGTCGATGCGCCAGTCGAGACGGCACACGGCCGGATACCGCTCCGACCCGTACGGCTTGATGTCGACGACGGTCGATCCCAGCGCACCGCGGTTCGGGCTGGTGACTCCTCGTGAGTACGGAAACCCCTGACGCGCGGTCAGGAACCCTGATGTCGTGAACCGCCAGGGTAACCGCGCCGTTCCAGACACCTTGGCGATCCAGCGTGACTCGAATGGCGAGTACTCGACGCCGTTCGACATTGCGATATTGGTCGGATCCGTGTAGTCGAGCGTCGACCGCGGGAAATACCAGGCAGCCTTGTTCCACGCGAGTGAGGCATCGAGCATCCAGCCGTCGGCCATCCGTTTGTGCAGGACGAGGTCGACGCCGTGATGCCAGGCGTATTCGCCGTCGTTGCGAAGCACGGTTCCGGGCGGCAGCGGTGCGCTCCGCTCGTAGTAGGTCACCTCGGGGCACTCCGCGCCGGCCGGGCAGTTGGCGGGCGTCCACCGGACGGGGTCGTACGTAGCCGAACTGACGAGCGATCCGTCGGCGTCGATCGGAAACGCGAACTGGAACTGATGCATCTTCCGGCCGACGTAGGTCGCGCGAAGCGTCAGGTGGCGCGCCAACTGGTGCTCGAACCCCAGGGTCAGTTCGTCGGTGACGTGGTTCTTCAGCCGCGGATCGACGGTGGCGGGCGACTGGACGGAGCCGGGGCTGGCCGTGTCGTAGTTGGAGGTTGGCGTGGCGGCGAAGCCCCGCGCGAAATCGATCTCGCTTCGCCCGATGTAGCCATCGAGGTTGGCGTCGTTCCACCAGTAGACGAGGCGCGTCTGGCGGGTCGGCTGGAGCAGCGCGGACGAGGTGTTGCCGATGCCCCAGTACCTGGCCGCCGTCGCCTTCACCACCGTCCTGGCCCGGCCGGTGACATCCCACACCAACCCGAGCCGGGGTGAGAGGTCGTTGTACACGATGCCGGAGTCCGCTCCCTGGAAATGCACGGCCGGCAGCAGATCCGGGAGGATCGCATTGGCCGGGATCGTCGCCTCGGAGGCCTCATCATCCTGACGATCGAACCGCATCCCTCCGTTGATCGTGATGCGCCCTCTCGTGTACGAGTTTTGGAAGAACGCCGAATACTGCCGCGCGCCAAGATTCACCAGGCCATCGCGGAAGATCCGGGCCTGATACGAAACGGGCGAAGCGCCGCGGCTGTCGAAGACCGCCACCGCGCCGCCGCCCGTCCGATCCCGTTGCCGGCGTGGGGTGTTCAGGAACTGGATCCCGACCTTCGTCGTGTGATCGCCTCCCAGGAATCCTGCGAGGAAGTAGTCGCCGGTCAAGCTGACATCGGTGGTCGGCCGGTGGAATTCGCTCTGCACGCCGGAGCGTGAGGTCACGAGTGTGTACCGATCGTATGCCCCCTGGATATCCGCCAGGCTCGGATGCTGGAAGTCCAGGATGAAGCTGGCATCGCTGAACGTGTACTTGCCGTCGAGCACCAATCGATCGGACACCACCCACTGGTGCTGCGCCTGAAAGGGCTGCGCGAGAGACAGGCTCGACTGGCGGGCCGTGGACTCCGGACGAGTGAATGCCGACGCGCCTCGATTCGGCTTGCGCCTGTCGGACCTGCTCCACAAGAGGGTGAAGCGGTGCGCGGGTGCCCACTGGTACTGCAGTTTGACGCTGGCCGTGGTGAGCGTCGTGATGTCGGCGTTCATGCACTCCGCACGGTACGCGGCATCGGTGACCGGCGATCCGGCGGGGTCCAGGCAGTCGGGGGTGTAGAACCCGATCAACCCCACGTCGACGCTGCTGTGCGCGGCCGATCCCCAGAGCCACGCCTTGTTGCGACGGATGGGGCCGCCCATTTCGATCCCGGACTCGCTGACCCTGCGGATCGGGCTTCCGAAGCCTGCGCCCTGGGCTCTCAACCCAGGTGTGAGGTTGTCCGATTGCAGGTGCCGGTCCGTGTAGGTGTAGCGCGCGCTGCCCTTGAACCGGTTGCTGCCGCTCCGTGTGATGAGGCTGACCGTCACCCCGCGGTTCTGCAATGACGCGTCGGCCCCGGCCCGCTGAATCTGCATCTCCTCGAACGAGTCGAAGTCGTAGTCGTAGGGTGAAGCCCCGGACGTCCGATCCGTGACCGTTCCGCCGTCGATCACCCATCCTTGACCGATCGATCCATCGACGTACGGCTCCGCCTGTCGTCCGAGCGTGTTGGCCCCGACGTTCTCCGCGCTCATGGTGATGCCCGGCACCATCTGCAGGACGGCTTGGGGATCCCGCCCCGACGGCAGGCGGTCCAGCCACACACGCGTCGCATTCGTGACGATCAGGGTGGAGCGGGTGTCGAAGACCGGACTCTCCGAGGAGGGCGCCTCGCCGTCCCTCTCGGACGACATATCGAGCCGGACGTCGATCTGCGCGTGGAAACCAGCGTCGATCCGGATCTCGCGCCGCTCCTGCGTCGCGAACCCGCTCAACTGGAACGTGACGGTGTAGAGGCCGACAGGAACTTCCGCGAGGCGATACGTGCCGGCGGGTGTTGTCGATGCGGACCGGGGGCTGAGGAGCGCCGGGCCGTTCGCCGTGATCGCGACGCCCGGGAGCCCCGCACCGGTCACGCCGACGACGCGGCCGACGATGTCACCGTTCTGGGATTGAGACAGGGGCGGAACTGGCGGGACGGGCGCTTCGTCCGTTGCGCCTTGGACGCGACCGTCGCGCGCAAGAGCGAGCACCAGGACCGCCGCGAGGAACGACCGCGCTCGCAAGTCCATCGGGATCCTGCCAAAGTATCGGCAGCCGACACGGGCGGTTCAAGCGGATAGTGGGATCGCTTGCACACAACCTGTTGCAGGCACACAACCCGTTTGACCGGCCCTGCCGGCACGTGCATGATTCCTGCGATGGGGCCGTGGTCGCGACTCGGCCTGGAGCCTGGAGGTACTGCATGATTCGAAGGATCGCTCTTGTTGTCACCGTGGTTGTGCTCGGAGTGTCCGGCGCGGCCCTCGCCCAGACGGCGTCCGACGTGAAGGATGGCAAGGTGGCCGTCATCGGCGAGAACCCCGGCATCAGGCTGGTCCTGAATTCTGGCGCCGCGCCTTCGACGAGCGTCAGCTTCTGGCGAGTGTTCCAGAGCCCGGCAGGCGCGGGGCACGTCTGCTTCGTAACCAGCGACATCAAGGGTGACGGCCCAACGTCCGACGATATCCGCCTGGCGCTTACTGACAATGAGAAGCTGGCCGAGTACGTGGCGATGCAGTTGATGACCGCCTTCGACAAGACCTATGGCGAGAAGCCGTTCCCCGTGCGCCGCGCGCGTTTCGAGCGGAGCGGAGATACGGCCACCGCGTGGAAAGAGACGATCACGGCCGACGGCTACGCCATCGACCTGGTGTGGCGCGACTTCTACGAGCCGTTTGCGATTGAGAGCCGGGTCGGCGTGCCCCAAAATCCGTACACCATCCTGTCCACCTTCATCCCCGCCAAGGCGGCCGACGTGATCATCAACGGCATGCATGCCGCCGGCACGGCCACGCCACGAATGCGCGGAAACCGCCAGAGCAGCAGCGCGTTCCTCGCCTTTGCCGAGACATGGCTGAAATAGAACAGGTCGACGAAAACTGTAATTGGGCCCGACCCCATCTCTCGCAGTAAGATACCCAGGCGGTCGCCTGCGGACCTCGCCGCCCCCCTAAGACTGCATGCTCATTTTCCCGTTTCGCAAAGGGGTTGGAGTCATCGCCCTCGTCTTGTGCGCCGTTCTGCTGCCCGGCGACGATCCGTCGCGCGCGGCCGGCGATCCCCGGACGAAGAGCCGTTCCGGAAAGCCTGGTCTCGAGCCGGTGGATGCCGCGCGGCTGATGGAGCGCTCGCTGGCCAGCATCAAGGCACTACGCGGCGCCAGGGGGCTGCCGATCGACCGGGCGCTCGATCCGAACGGCACCGGGATCATCGGTGAGGAGTTCACGCCGCTGACGACATCGCTCGGTGAGGTCGAGGCAAAACGGACGTCGGCCAACCCGGCGTTCGCGGCCCTGATGGTCGGCTACTTTCGTCGCGCCGGCCTCGGGCGCGGCGACGTCGTGGCGGTCGGCGCCAGCGGATCGTTTCCGGCGCTGCTCCTGGCCACCCTGTGCGCGGCGCGCGTCCTCGACCTGCAGCCGATCGTGATCTATTCGGTTGGCGCCTCCATGTACGGCGCGAACGTTTCGGGGTTCACGTTCGTGGACATGCTCGAGCGTCTGCGCGACGACGGCCTGCTGCCGTACCGGCTGGCGGCAGTGTCGCCGGGTGGGGACGGCGACTCGGGCGGCGGTGTGCTGTTCGACGAGCAAGGCGCCACGCTCATCGCCGAGACACGTCGAGCCGGACTGCCGGTCGTGGAAGGTGTGTCGCTCGCCGAACGCATCAGGCAGCGGCTCCGGATCTACGACGAGGCTAGCGCCGGGCGTCCTATCCGTTGCTTCGTGAACATCGGCGGCTCGTCGGCCAGCTTCGGCGACACGGAAGCGTCGCTCTCGCTGCCGAACGGCCTCGTCATGGCCGTGCCCGACGTGCCGAGATCTGCCACGCGCGGTTTGGTCTTCGAGTTCGCGTCCCGCGGGATCCCCATCGTGCACCTGCTGCACGTCAAGGGCCTGGCACGGGACAATCATCTGCCGTTCGATCCGATTCCGCTCCCGCCGGTGGGCGAGGGCGACGTGTACTGCAGTCGCTGACGCGGGCGTCTCTGGCCCGCAAGTGGGAGACATCTGATGAAACGAGTATCGTGCCTGTTCGTGTTCGTGGCCTGCGCCCTGTTCGCGGCCGTCACCGCCGGCGCGGCCGTGTCCGGCGCGGTGCCGCTGAAGGGTGCGGTTCCGCTGCTGATCACCAACGCGGGACAGGGCCCGGGGGCGAAGATGTCCCGGCTCCTCGTGCAGCGGACCGGCATCGTCACCGACTTCGAGTACAACGCGGAGCCGAAAGTGGCCGATCTCCAGAAGAAGGCGTTCAAGACCATGTTCGTCGTGCTCGGCTCAACGGCCAAGGGTCTCGGCGCGTCGGGGATCACGATCGACCAGGAGCTCGAGCGGTTGAGCGCGATGATAGCCGAGGCCAGGAAGCAGAAGATCCAGGTGGTCGCGATCCTGCTCGAGGGCAAAGCCCGCCGTGGCAAGCCGGGCGGCGCGGATGAGCGCTGTATCGATGCCGTCGCCCCCTTCGCGCAGTACCTCGTGGTGAAGAAGGACGGCAATGAGGACGGCCGCTTCGACGCGATCTCCAAGAAGACCGGCGCCCCGTTGACCGTGATCGACGACGCGATGGACTTCAGCGACGTCGTCAAGAAGATGTACGCCAGGTAGCCCGTACGGAGAGTGAGTTGAGCACCTACGTAGTCACGTCCTACACGCTGGCGGCGATGGTCGCCACCTTCGCCGTGAGCAGTTGGCGGCTCCGCTCGCCGGAGCTGTCGATGGTGATCACGGCGGTGGTCGGGGCGCTGGTGGCGGGGCTTGGGTTCCCGGCGCACCTGTTCGTGGAAGGCACCTTCACCTTCCTCGACCTTGCCTTCATCTTCATCACCGCCTGCGTGTTCATGAACGCGTACTCGGAGGTCGGGGCGATGAACGCGCTCGTCCGCGCGCTCGTCGTCCGGCTGCACCGGCGGAAGTGGCTGCTGCTCCTGGTGCTGGCGGGCCTGATGCTCATCCCGGGCGCGCTGACCGGCGCTGGCGTGGTTTCGGTGCTCGTGGTCGGCGGCCTGGTCGCCGCGGTGCTGAGACTAATGGGCCTGTCGGAGCAGCGGACGGCTGCCTTCGTGTTCATGCTCGGCATCCTGTCCGCCGTCGCGCCACCGATCAACGTTTGGGCGATGCTGATGGCGGCCGGCGCGAACATGCCCTACGTCGGGTTCGATCTCGTGCTGCTGGTCCCGGTCCTCCTGGTGACGGTCATCACCGTCGTCTACCTGGGATGGGGCGCCGTGCCGCAGTCGAAGGAGGCGATCCTAGCCGGGCTTCCACCGCTGCCGGCTGCCATGACCTGGTGGCGCGCGGCCACGCCGCTCGTCATCCTGGTCATCCTGAGCCTCGCGGCGAAGTACGCGGCGTTCTCGGTTCCGACGCTGGGGTTCCCGCTGATCTTCCTGATCTGCGCGCTGGCCACGGTGGCCATCGACCCGGTTCGGCGTCCGCCATCCCGGTGGCTGGAAGTCGTGCATGACACGGTGGAGCAGGTCTTTCCGCTCGTGGCAACGATGGTCAGCGTTGGCGTGCTGGTGAACATCCTGGCGGCCACCGGCGTGCGCGGGCTGATTGCGATCAGCTTCGTCGCGCTGCCGATCGTCGGCATCTACGCCACGTCGCTCCTGGTCTGCCCGTTTTCGCAGGGCGCGCTCGGCTTCGGCAGCGCGGTCATTCTCGGCACGCCGCTCATCTTCGTGTTCAACGCGGTGGGCGCGAACGTGACGGTCGTCGCCGCGGCTTTCAGCATGCTGTTCGCGCTCGGCGACTGCCTCCCGCCCTCGCGGATCGTCGGCCGCACGGCCATCGAGACCGTCGGCTACCGGGGCAGCTACACGTCGTTCCTCAGGGCCACCGCCGTGCCGTGGGCGGCGATGGGCCTGGTCGCGCTGGGGATGTTGATGTTCTCGAGCAAGCTTGGGTTCCTGGTGAGGTACTAGCAGGCCGATGCAGAGATCCGGCCTGAATTGGAAGTGGAGAGTCGAAAAGGTGCGTCGATGATCCTGTTGCAGCAAGTCATTCACCAGACCTACTTCGTGATGGCCGCCGTCGTGGCCCTCCTCCTCCTGTCGCGCCTCTTCCTCAGGCGGACGCGGCCCGGGCTGGGCTACGACATCGTTTACGCCTACACGCTCATCCCGTTCATCCTCCGGGCGCTCCACATCAAGTGAGGTGAGAAGGTGAACCGAGGGCTGCTCACCCGCCGCATCGCGCTCGTTGCCGCCTCCGTCGTGCTGATGGTGGTCGGGACCACGGAGATCCGTGCACTGCGAAGTTATCGGGAGACGGTGGTCGTTTCCGAGGCATTCACGAAACGTGTGAGCCTGAGCACGTATTTCCCGGGAATCGCCGGAACTCTGATGGACACGTCGATCTACCTGTTCGATTCCGGCGTCCCCGGCGGCTCGGTGCTGATCCTGGGAGGGGCTCACGCCTATGAGCCGGCGGGCGCGATGATGGCCTACGTGGTGATGGAGAACATCGCGGTGTCGCGGGGACGCGTGTTCGTCATCCCGCGCGCCAACATGAGCGCGTCCACGCTCGGCATGCTGGGCAACGCCTACCCCCCGTTCTTCCGGATTCAGACGGGCTGGGGCGAGAAGAAGTACCGCATCGGTGACCGCGAAACGCATCCGCTGGAGCAGTGGCCCGATCCGTTCACCTTCGTGCACTACCCGTCAACCCAGAACCTGGCCTACCAGGACAGCCGGAATCTCAACCGGACGTTCCCCGGACGCCCCGACGGCAACCTGACGGAGCGGACAGCGTGGGCCATCAGCGAGCTGATTCGACGCGAGAAGATCGACATGACGATCGACGTACACGAGGCGTCGCTCGGCTACCCGGTTGTCAGCACGTACGTCTGCCACCAGCGCGCGGAAGAAATGTGCATGATGGCGGCCATGGTCCTGTCGGCAGAACAGTTCCCGATGAAGACCGAGACGTCGCCAAAGTCGCTGCGCGGCCTGACGCACCGGGAGGTGGGCGACTTCACGGACAGTTTCGCCGTGCTGATGGAAACGCCCGAACCGTTCATCGAGAAATTTGCCGGGCCGATGACTGAGGACCTCATGCTGGCCGGCCGGGATGAATTCATCCAGACCGCGGCAACACGCGGGCTGCTCTACACCGACTACGACATCAAGACCGGCGCATCCCTCGACTACCGTGTCGGGCGGCACCTCGCCGGGGCGGCGGAGGTCATCAAGCAGATGGGCGAGTTCTATCCGGAGAAGGCCGTCCGCATGACCTGGCCCACCTACGCCGAGGTGATGCAGCGAGGGATCGGATCGTTCCTGCACGATCCGGCGAAGGCGGACCAGCGAAGGGTGTTTCGGAACTAGGACGAGATCATGAGAAAACATTCGCGAGGCGTAGCGTGGCTGCTGGTGGCCGTGGTGATCCTTCAGTGGAGCCCGGTTCTCGACGCGTGCACGATTCTCGGCATCGGCAGGAAGGCCATGGCCGACGGAACGACCGTCATCACCCACAACGACGATTCGAGCGTGGCGAACTATCCCCTGCGCATTGTCTCCGCACAGGACTGGCCCGACGGCGCGACGCGGAAGATCGTCGCCAACGCGCACATGCCCGAGGGTGGCAACGTCCTCGGCACGATGCCCCAGGTCAAGCATACGTTCCGCTACTTCATGTCGCGCTACTCGTTCATGAACGAGAAGGGCGTGGCGATTGCCGAGTCCACCTTCGGGATCGACACGACGACCGAACTCGGCAAGAAGGTCAAGGACGTGATGTACACGAAGGGCGACGGCCTGGTCGACTGCTGGATGGCGCAGGACGTCGCGCTCGAGCGGGCGGCGACCGCTCGTGAGGCCGTGCAGGTCATGGGCAGGCTGGTCGAGGAGTTCAGCTTCCTGACCGAGACCGGCGGCGGCGGCGAGACGATGACGATCACCGACGGGACGGAAACGTGGGTGGCTGAGTTCTACGGGCGCGACATCTGGGCCGCCGTGCGCATCCCGGAAGACCACGTGTTCGTCGCGGCCAATCGCGCGCGCATCGGCGAGGTCAACCTGGCCGACAAGGCCAACTTCATGGCCGCCCCGAAGCTCGTCTCGTTCGCCGTCGAACAGGGCTGGTTCGATCCGAAGGCCGGCAAGCCGTTCGTCGTCCACGAGATCTATGCGCCCGACAATCCGGTGACCTCGTCGCGCCGCGAGTGGCGCGTCTTCGATCTCATCGCTCCGTCGCTCAAGCTGCCGGCTGACCTGACGATGTATCCATTCTCGGTCAAGCCGGACCACGCGCTGACGCTCGAGGACGTCCGGAAGATCCAGGCGGACTATTACGAGGGCACGCCCTACGACATGACCAAAGGCCCGGCGGCCGGCCCGTGGGGCAACCCGATTCGCTACGTTAACAGGGGCGGGAAGGGATCGTTCGAGCGCAGCATCAACGTGCAGCGCACCTACTACCTCCACATCGGCCAGGTGAATGCCGCGCTGCCGGAGCCGCTGCGTGGGACGAGCTGGTTCGGCTACGGCGCGCCGGACACTTCGTACCTGACGCCGCTCTGGGCGGCGATGACCGACTTGCCCGCGTTCCTCGGTCGCGGCGATCGGTACGGTGCGTTCGACCGGGAGTCGGGCTGGTGGACGAACATCTACGTGCAGCAGATGGCCGAACTGCACTACAACGAGGCGATCAAGCACGTGCGCGCCGCGCGCGAGCCGCGGTTGCAGATGCTCTACGAGGAGACACCAAAGCTGCTCGGCGACGCCGCCCGGACGTATGCGAAGGACCCGAAGGCCGCCATCAACACGATCACGCAGTTTGCCACCGCCAACGCCGTGGCCTGGCAGCGCGACTGGCTGGCTCTCGGCGACACCCTGCTCGGCAAGTACGCTCTGGGAACCGTTGACGGCCTGACGGTCGGCTACCCGCAATGGTGGAACGACATCATCGGCTACAAGCCGCTCGTGCGATAGCGGATCCTGACGGCGCGCGCTGATTGACGGCCGGCCGAGCCGGGCGCTATCCTGAGCCGATCTTCCCCCCGTCCATCGCTCCGAGTTCCCCCGGAGGCGACATGGATCGTGCGTCCATTGGCCCGTATCGCGTGGTCGAGCGGCTGGGCGCCGGAGCCATGGGCGAGGTCTATCTCGCCGTCGATACCCGCCTGGGCCGCAGGGTCGCCCTTAAGTCGCTCTCGGATCCGTCGCTCGATGCGCCTCACGCCCGCGAGCGCCTCCTGAGCGAGGCGCGGGCGGCGGCGCACATCACACACCCCAACATCGCGGCCATCTACGACATCCTGGACACCGGGGAGCACCCCTGCATCGTCATGGAGTATGCGCAGGGCGAGCCGCTTTCGAGCATCGCATCTCACGGGCCGATGGCCTGCCGGGAGGTGATGACGATCGCCTTGCAGCTCGTCGATGCCGTCGGGCACGCGCACGCCGCCGGGGTCATCCATCGCGATCTGAAACCGGCGAACATCGTGCTGACGCCCGAAGGCGTCGTCAAGGTGCTCGACTTCGGCCTGGCGCACATCTCCGACGTCGAGGAGGTGGAAGGTAACGACACTGCGCCGACCCGAGAGGTGACACGGTCCCACATCGGCGGGATCGCCGGGACGCCGGCGTACATGGCGCCGGAACTGCTGGTCGGCAGGCCTGCGAGCACGCTCAGCGACATCTACAGCCTCGGCGCGACGCTGTACCAGTTGCTGGCCGGACGCCGGCCCTTCGATGCGGCGAAGCCAGACGACCTGGCCTGGGACATTGTCTCGAAGCCGACCCCGCGAGTGTCCGAGGTGGTGCCGTCCGTACCGCCCGCGCTGGACCGCATCGTGGCGAAGGCGATGGCGAGGGATCCCAAAGAGCGCTACCAGTCGGTGGCGGAGATGGCGGAGGATCTGCGACAGGCGGAGCGGGAGTGCCGGCCGGGATCGAACACCAGCGTTGAGCGTGTGTCAGCCGAGCCGGTGAAAGACGATGCCCGGACATCGTCCATTCGCGCGCGCCGGCTTGCCGTTCTCGTGGCGTCGCTCGCCGCACTGACGCTGCTCGTCGCCGTCGTCGTGGCGCTGAGCGGGCGGGAACCGGCTGCGCCGGCAACCTCCTCGCAGTTCGTCGCCGTGGTCCCCTTCACCAACGAGAGCGGAGACCCGGGTGCGGCGCCGGAAGCGGCTGGTCTGACCGAGGCCGTCATCGCCGCACTCGAAGGGTTGTCCTCCGTCAGTGTGCTGTCGACCAAAGCGGACGCGGCCCGGTTCGCGGAATCACCCGGCGACCTCAGAAAACGGGTCAGGGCGCTGGGCGTGACGATGGTCGTCAGCGGAAGCGAGTCGCGGTCTGGTAATGTCCGGCGGGTCACGGCCAGGGTCGAGACGCCGGACGGCAGACCCGTGTCGTCAAGATCGTACCAGGGGTCCGCCGGCGACGTGGCTGGGCTCCAGGCCCGGGTGGTTCAGGAGATCGTCGGCGCGCTCCACGTTGCGTTGACGCCGGCCGACCGCGGACGCCTGCAGCGCGTCCCCGCGTGCCTCCCCGACACGTACATCGCTCTGGCAACCGGCCGCGCCATGCTCGAGCGTTCCGACGTCGCCGGTCTCCCGCGGAAGGCCGAAGCCGTCTTCCGGCAGGCAGCGGCGAAGGATCCGGCGTGCGCGCTGGCCCATGCGGCCCTCGCCTACGCGGACATCGTTCTCTACGGGGAAGACAAGGATGCCGCGCGGATGAGCGACGCCGACCGCTCGATCCAGGAGGCCTACAGGCTCGATCCCGACAGCCCGGCCATCCGGACCACCATGGCGACCTTCTACAGGCGCACCGGCAGACCCGACCAGGCGGAGAAGGTGATCCGGCAGGTCGTTCTCCAACGGCCGTTCGACGACGAAGGTCACCGCATCCTGTCGGACGTGCTCACGGAACAGGGCCGAACAGAGGAGGCGATCGCCGAACTGCGGCGGGCGATCGATCTGAGGCCCAACAACGTGGTGAACCACGTCGTCCTGGGCAATATGCACCTCGATGCCGGTCGTTATGCGGAGGCGGCAAAGTCGTACGAGCATGTCCTGGCGCTCCAGCCCGACAACTCGTGGGCGGCATCCAACGTGTGCGCCGCGTACTCGGGCTTGAGCGATTTCCAGCGGGCGACGGAATGCTACCGCGCCCTGCCCCCCGACGCGACGAACCTGACGAACCTGGGCGCGTCGTACTACAACCTGGGGCGCTTCCAGGAGGCGGCAGACGCGTGCCGCCGGGCCGTCGAGATGGATCCGCGCAGCGACAGGAAGCGGTGGAACCTGGCCGACGCCTATCTTCGGCTCGGCGACAAACCACGAGCCGTGGAGCAGTATCGGCAGGCCGCCGAGTTGTCGCAGGCCGTATTGACGGTGAACCCGCAGGACTCGCGGGCGATGGCCCGTCACGCCTTCTACGACGCGAGGCTCGGCCGCGCGGACGACGCGGTCCGGCACGCGGCAGCGGCCGTCGAGTTGAGTCCGCACGACAGCGCCGTGCTGTACCGGCGTGCCGTCGTGCACTGCGTGCTCAATCAGCCCGCGGATGCCGTGGTCTGGCTCGAGCGCGCGTTGCAGGCCGGGTACGACCCCGCGCGGGCGCGCGCCGACACCGACCTCAATCCGATCAGGAAATTGCCGAAGGTCGAGGAGATGCTGCAAGGAAGCCGGTAGGAGCGATCAGGACAGGCGTGAATCGTCGTACAGAAATGGAGGAGACTGCATGCCGTCGTACAGACCCGTCATCCGCGTGATCACCATCGAATTCAGGCCGGTTCCAAAGCCTCCGGGCCGTCAGGAGATCGACGTGACGCCAGAGTACGCGGTCGTGAGGAGCGGCGACACCATCGTCTGGGACGTGCAGGGGGCGTCCGCCAGGGCCGTCGTCACCGTCGGCAATTTCACTTTCTTCGGCCCGCCGGCACGAGTGACCTTCCGCTCCGGAAAGGTGACGATAGGCAAGCCGGCGGTATTGAAGGATGCGAACATCAAGAAGATCAAGGGAGACCTGGCGATTGAGACGAAGAACATCGCCCCCGGCGTCTACAAGTACGACGTGATGGTTGACAGCAAGGTCGTGCTCGACCCGGAGTTCGAGATCAAGGGCCCGGGCGGTCGAAATTGATGCGTGGGTAGAAAAGGGCGCCGTCAGACGCGCGAGACGTAGAAGCGGATAGCTGGCGTACCCCTGCCCGACCGGATGTAGGCGCGAGGTGCGGTGTGCGGGTGGCCGCCGGCCCGGAAGCCCGGCGACCACCAACATCGCCACCGAGGGGCCTATGCCCTCGTTACCGCGAGTTGTTCACCTTTGCGGTCCGCCGACAGTCGGGGCAGAGCATCGGCACGATGTCCCGGACGACGGGATGGGTGTCCTCGAGGGACTTCCAGCCGGACAGGATCAATCGGTCGATCTCCTCGTGAACCACGAAAATCTGACACTGGGCACAGCGACCTTTGACCATTGGCTCGTCTACTTTCCTGGAATGCGGGCCCGACACCTCGGCCCCGCTGTTTGTTAAGACGCCAGGAGGGACGCGTTAGTTTCAGCCGGGTATACCGAAAACGTGTCGGTTTCTAGATTACAGAATTGTAACACAAGACGACGCCCGATTCCACTCAGAAGACCACCATCCGGAAGAGGCGATGCCCGAATCCTCCAGGAGATCATCGCAACGTGGTAATCCGCACGCCGCCGAGGATCACGATTCCTCCGATGATCGTGAACGCCGTGATCGGCTCGCCGAGCAGGATCGCCGCGACGACCATCGTGACGAGAGGCTCGAGGTAGAGCAGGCTCCCCACCCTGGCGGTGGGCAGCACGCGGAGGGCGTCGTACCAGTAGACGTAGGCCAGGCCCGAGCACAGGACGCCGAGGAAGACGATCGCCGTCCAGCCCGACGACGTCAGGCGGCTGACTTCGGCAACCCCGCCCGAGAGGATCCACGGCGCCGCGGCCATCAGCCAGCCTCCCGCCATGACGTAGAGCATCATCGGCGCGGCGGCGTGCCGCTGCAGCATCCTCCGTGAGTACACCGAGAACAGGGCCCACGTGATCGTGCTGATTGATACCAGCAGGTCGCCAATCGACCCGAACGAGCCGGCGGCGAGGGATGTCCAGTCTCCGCGTGAGACCACCAGCAGCACGCCAGCCGCGCCCACGGCGATGCCGACCCACGGGCGCCTGCCCAGGCGCTCCCTGAGGACGATCCACCCGACAATTGCAATGGTCAGCGGTGTAGCGGTGATGATCCAGGCCGTGGTGGACGCCCGAGCGGTGACGAGGCCCGTCACCTGGAGCCACTGGTGCACGGTGATGCCCAGTGTGCCAATGGCGAGGAACTGGACCAGGTCCTTCCATCCCGGGACGTGGAACTCTCCGCGGATCGCGACGGCCGCAAACAGGACCAGGACGCCGATGCCGAACCTGAGACAGATTACCGTGAGCGGGTCCGTTTCACGGACGGCAATCTTGGTGGCGATGAAAGACGCGCCCCAGACGAGCACGGCGAAGACGGCACCAATATAGGCGCGGGTGGTGGACGACGGACCGGAGAGATGGAGCATGCGAGACCACTCAGTATGCCTCACAACTGGCCGCCATCTCGCGACTGGCGGCCTGAGAGCGCGACTTTCTGCTATCGTTGTCGCCAGCCATCGCCGGTCTCATCGTGCTCGAGTCTCGGATCTCGACCCCTGAGCCCGTAGATGTAGCCGTTGCCACGGTGCCCTTCACCGTGGGTTCGCAGGCGATCATGCGTGTGCCCGCATCTTCAACGAACGGCAGGTCTCCCGCTGTCCTGGGTCTTGCCGCCCTGGTCGTCGGCCTCGGCGCCGGAATCGGCGTTGCGGCGGCGCGCTCGGATCTCCTCGACGCGATCGCGAGCGTCATCGAGCCGCTGGGCACGCTCTGGGTCAACGCGATCCGGATGATCCTGGTGCCGCTCGTCGTGTCGCTGCTGATCACGAGCGTCACGAGTTTTGCCGATGTCAGGTCGCTCGGGTGGCTTGGGGCGCGGACGGTCACGTGGTTCCTCCTCCTTCTGGCCGGCGCCGCCATCTTCGCGGCGCTTGCCGGCCCGCCGCTCTTGAGCGGTCTGGCGATCCCGGCGGAGGCCAGTGCCGCGCTCCGTGCCCAGGGGCTGTCGTCCTCGCCGACGACGCTCCCCGAACTCCCCACGCTCCGTGGGTTCATTGTCGGCCTCGTGCCGACGAACCCGATCCACGCCGCCGCGGACGGCGCGATGCTCCCGTTGATCGTCTTCACGCTGCTGTTCGCGCTGGCCACCACACGCCTGCCTGCTGACGGCCGTGCTTTGATCACAGGGTTCTTCCGCGCGATCAGCCAGGCGATGCTGCTCATCGTGCAGTGGATCCTGCGCCTGACGCCGATCGGCGTCTTCGCGCTGGCGCTCGGCATGGGAAAGGACCTCGGACTGGCCGCCGCGGGAGCGGTAGGTTACTACGTGCTGGTCCTGTCGGCCATGCTGATGGCGCTGACGCTCGGTGTCTATCCGGTGGTCGCCCTCGTCACCCGCCGATCCCCGTGGCGGTTTGCCCGGGCGGCTGCGCCCGCGCAGGCGGTGGCCGCCGGGACGAGGTCGTCGCTGGCGTCGCTGCCGGCCATGATCGAATCGGCTCGCGCCAGTTTCGGTGACCGGCCAGGAGTCAGCGGCTTCGTGCTCCCGCTCGCTGTGTCCACCTTCAAGCTGAATACGCCGATCTCCGACCTCGTCGGACCGTTGTTCCTGGCGCAGTTGTACGGCATTCATCTCGCGCCCTCGCAGATCGCGGTGATGACGCTGGTGACGATCGCGATGAGTTTCAGCAACCCCGGCATTCCGAGCGGCGGGCTGTTCGTCGTCACCGCGCCCGTGATGATGAGCGCCGGATTGCCGCTCGACGGGATCGGCCTGCTCATCGCCGCGGACTCGATCCCGGACGTGTTTGCCACGGTCGCGAACGTGACGGGCGACATGGGCGTGGCCGCGATGGTTGCGGATGCGCCTCGTGAGCCTCTGCTTGCGTTTCACGACAATTTCTGAAGAATGGGTCCGACCGCTTTTCCACCCTTCAAGAAGGTTTCAATGAAACGACTCGCAACCGTTCTTCTTCCGGCTCTCGTCGGACTCACGATTGGGCTCGCCGCTCAGACGAAGTCGCCGGCCACGTTCGCAGATTTCGGCAAGTGGGAGACGCTCGCGCCCGCTGGCACGCGCGGCGGGCTCTCGCCGGACGGGCGCTGGGTGGCGTGCGCCATCAACCGTTCGAACCGCGACAACGAGCTGGTGATCACGAACCTGGCCGACGCGACGAAGAAGGTGGCGGCCTTCGGGACGCAGCCCGTCTTCTCGTCGGACTCGAAGTGGGTTGCCTACGGCATCGGCCAGTCCGAAGCGGAACAGGAGAAGCTCAGGAGCGAGCAGAAGCCGGTCCAGAACAGGATGGGCCTCTTGAATCTCGCCAAGGGCGAGACGACGACGATCGATGCGATCGAGTCGTTCGCATTCAGCCCTGACGGGGGATATCTCGCCATCAGGCCGTACGGGTCCGAGCCGGCAGCGGGCGGCGGCGGCAGCG
>DASVIS010000081.1:0-19398 GCA_036381995.1 Vicinamibacterales bacterium
CACCGACATCGCCCCCACACCGACATGAGAACGGTAGGCGCGGACCGGGCCACGGCGGCCGCACACTGCGAACCGGCACGTGCCATCCCACCGCCGCCCGCCACGTCCGACCCGGCGCCGGCCGCCGGGTGCGCCCGGGTCCGCTCACGCTCGACAGGGCCGAACCCCGCGTCCTCGGTCGGAGGCATTCGCGTGAGCCAGTCGGCCTCGCCTTCGACCGCCTCCGGGCCCGTCTGCACCTGCGGCGCGGGGTTGGCGCACGGCCGCTCGACCCTGCTCGCATGTTCGCGGCTCCCGGGCATCCCCCGACGCCCGGCGGCGTCAGGCAGGCGCGGACCGGGCTGGCGCACAGGGCGAATGTGAGGTCCGCCGAGCCTGAGCCCGGCGCGACAGACCGGGCCACGCCTGCCGCACGCCCCGCCGGCGCCCCGCGCCACATTCGCTCCGCGCTCCGTCAGTTGCGGTCGCCGGCTGGCCTCACAAAGGCCGCGCGGCGTGGCGGCGGCATCACCGCATTCGCGCCTTTCACCGACTTCCAAATCACTTCGTTCAACAGCAGATCCGGCGCGCGGTCCGGCGCGCTGAAGTCCATCGCGGCTGACTCCGCCGCGCCAGGCGCTTTCGTCCCGTTCCTGTCGTCGAGCGGAACCCTGGCGGCTACCGCCGCATACGGCTTCGTGTCCGGCTGCGCCACGAATGCATTGTAGAGCGGCGTGGCGGCCGCGTCGTACTGGCTCATCGGCGGCAAGCCGAGGATCAGCTCGATCGTCCGCAGCACGCCCGACGTCGTGTAGAGCGTGCCGTCCACGGCCCCTCGCCGGACGAACGGGCTCGCGACCAGCAGGACCGATCGGTGCGCATCCACGTGGTCCGGCCCGTTCTGCGCATCGTCTTCGAGAACGAAGATCGCGGATTCCTTCCAGAAGCGGCTGTGGGAGATGGCGTCCACGACTCGGCCGAGGGCGAGGTCGTTGTCGGCCACCATCGAGCGTGGCGTGACCGCACGGGCGCGCGTGCCCGTCGTGTGGTCACGGGGCAGCCGCATGATCGTCAGGCGCGGCAGGCCTCCCGAGGCCTCGAACGCCCGGAATTCCTTCAGCCAGATATCGGCCCTCACCTGGTCCGTGATCTCCATGTCGAAAGGCGGGAAGTCGGGGTTGATCGCGCCCACGAGGCCGGGCACCGTCGCGTTCAGCGGCGACGTCGTATCGCGGGAATCGACGCCGTGCATGACGAACTCGCCGTAGCTGCGGACGGCGACGTTGGCGCGACGGCAGGCGTCCCAGATGTAGCCCTGGGCCGGAGCCGCCACGTTGCCGTAGGCGTTCCGCATCGTGCCTCCGCCCTCGCTGAGATACGCGCCGCCCCGGCCGGCGTAGTTGGCGGGCCAGATCTTCTCGACGACGTCCGTCGCATAGGCCGCCGTCGAAAACGCGTGCCCGTCGTAGCTGACTTCGGCGTCCACGAAGAAGTTGTCGAACAACGCGAACTCGCGAGCGAGGGCGTGCGCGTTGGGGGTGACGTCCGCACCGAACAGGCACAGCGAGGGATCCCCGTTTCCGTTCTCGAGGTCACCGAGCACCTGGTCGTACGTGCGGTTTTCGCGAATGATGTAGAAGACGTACTTGATCGGTGACGGCTTCCCGACCTCGGTGGGGATTGACGACACCCGGGGAGCGCCCGCCGGCGCGAGGCGCGTGGCGTCGGAGTAGGGCGAGAGGCTTATCGCCGTCTTCGTCATCTGCGAGAGGCTGTCGCCCTCCGGCAACGGCAGTACGGACAACGAGCCTTTCAGGAGGCCCCCGATGTACTGATCCGTGCGTCCCGACAGCGGGCTCGGCCCGTGCGGGTTGGCCGAGGACGACAGGCCCTTGCCGCTCAGCACGTAGACCTGGCGTCCGTCCCGGTCGAAGCCAACCGCGGTGGGATACCACCCGGCCGGGATGAAGCCCGACACCTGACTCCGGCCCGCGGTGGCGACATCCACCACGGCCACCGTGTTGTTGTCCGCGTTGGCCACGAGCAGGGTGCGGCCGTCCGGGGACAGCGCGAGGCCGTTCGGCGTCGTGCCGGCCGGCGCGTTAGGAAACATCGCGACGCCAATCTGCTCCTTCGCCGCCATCGACGCCAGGTCGATCACCCACACGGCGTTCGTGTTGGCGCAAGCGACGAAGAGCCGATCGCCCTTCTTCGACAGCACCATGGCGTTCGGGTGCTCGCCGACGGCAGCCTCGGCCACCTGCTCGAGTGTCTCCGCGTCGAAGGCCAGCACGCGGGCGCCGCCCCACAGCGAGACGAACAGCCGCTTGCCATCTGCCGAGAACAGGCACGTGTAGGCCTCTGCGGGAAGCGTCACGGTCTTCGTGATCTCGCCGGTGTCGAGAGCAATCGCGAGCAGTTGCTGCTCGAGCGCGCGGATGACCAGCACCCGCGTGCCGTCCGGCGCCACGGCGAGGCCGCCACCGAGCGCCGTCGGCGACTTGGGGAGCCCGAACGTGCGGAGCGGCTTCAGTGTTCCTGCCTCGTAGGCGAATTCTTCGACCTGATTCTGGCCCGTCGAGTACAGCCGCTTTCCGTCCGGGTGCCAGCCGAGGCCGAGCCACGCATGCTCCACCGGCACGTTCGATTTGACTGAGAAGGTCTCGGTGTCGACAATCGTCAACGTCGGCTTGCTGTAGCCATTGTTCGTGATGATCAGATCGCGGCCGTCCGGTGACGCGACGAACGCGAGAGGCAAGTCGCCCACCGTGAGATGCCGCCCGACCGGTGCGATGCGCCAGCCGTTCGGAAGGAGCGTCGTGCCTGTGCCGATCGGGCCCGGGCGCCGCGCAATCTCCGCGGCTCGCTGCGCGGTTGGAACGATCCCGAAGTAGACGGACAGGAACAGGCCCGCGGTCACCAGGCCGACAATCCGGTTCTTCATGATACTCATCGTATAGTAGTGTCGGTGCCGAAATGAACGCTCAGGGTGGCCAGCGCCAAATCCCGGACCCGGACACCACAGCGCCTGCCAGCGCCGAGGCGGCCGAGGTCGACCATTCCGGCCTCTTCGCCCGGCTGGGAAATGGCCTGTTGTGGCTGGTCGGCCACGCCCCGAAGATCCTCCCCGTCCTCGTCATCGGCCTCATCGGCATCCTGTCCTGGAGCGCACTCCGCGGCATCCATCCGCGGGAGGTGCGCACCGCGTTTCACGGCCTGGATCCGTTCTGGCTGTCGATTGCCGCGCTCGCGACGCTGCTCAACATCGGCGTGATGGGGTTGTACGACGTCATCGCCTTCGAGCACACGCGGTCGCGCTGGCTCGAGCGGTGGCGGTACGGCGCCGTGTCGTTCGCCTGGAGCAACTTCCTGACGCTGGGGCCGCTCGCCGGCCCGGCCATCCGCTTCTGGCTCTACCGCCCGGCCGTCGACGAACCCGCGGACCTCGAAGGTGGCGTGGTCTCGATCGCCACCGCATTCACGGCTGGACTTGGTGGATGGGCGGTCGCGGCCTGGCTGCTGCCCAACGCGGGCAGCGTGCTGGCGGACGGCGTCCTGGTGGCCGTCGCGTTCGTGACGACCCTCGCGGCCGTGCACCTCGCACGCGCCGTCTTCAACCGGATTGAGCGGCTGGCGACACCAAGTGGCGGGTCGATTGCCGCGCTTCACCTGGCGCTGGTTGGCTGGCTCGACTGGCTGCTCGCTGCGGCCGCGTTCTCGGCGTGCCTGCGGGCGACGGGCCTGTCGCTCCCGTTCATCGAGTCGGTCAGGGCGTTTTTCTTCGGCCAGGCCATTGGCCTGGCCAGCCTCGTCCCGGGGGGCTTCGGCAGCGCCGATGCGTTCTGGATCGCGCGCTTGCCCATCGGGACGAACGCGGCGACGGCCTCACTCATCGCCTACCGGCTGATCTACTACGTGATCCCCTGGGCAATGGCATCGCTGCTGCTGCTCAGTTGGGCGACGCATCGCGCCACCAGGCGCCTGGAACTCGCCCGCCGGCTGCTCGCCGGCATCGTCGGCGCCGCGGGTCTGCTGATTCTGCTCAGCGCCGCGTCCTTCTCGATCCGCTCCAGGTTTGCCCTCCTCAACGAACTCGTGCCGCTTCCCGTCGTCGAGGTCTCCCACCTGGCGGCAGCCGCCACGGGCATTCTGCTCCTGGTCCTCGCGAGGGGGATGTCCCGCGGCTACAGGGCCGCCCTCAACTCGACGGTCGTCCTGCTGGTGATGGGAGTGGTGTTCTCCATCCTGAAGGGGCTCGACTGGGAAGAGGCCGTGCTGCTGGCGCTCGTTGCGGTGCTGGCCGTGTCGCAACGCCCGCTGTTCACGCGCCGGGGCCGCGGCGACTGGATCGAATCCCGGGACGTCGGGGTCGCGTTCGTCGCCCTGCTGGTCTTCATCATCTTCGGCACGTTCGCGTATCGGGTGAGGACTCCCTCGATGTCCGATATCGGGACGTTCCGATCGGTGCAATGGGCGGAGGTCGAACGTAATCGCTTTCTCCGGTCGGCGACCACGCTCTTCCTGGTGGTGTCGGCGGGCGCGGCTTACGTACTGATGCGCGTGCCCGTCCGTTTCAGGCGCCTGGATGACGACAAGATCCAGCGCGCGCTCGACATGCACACGGAGTTCGGCGGCGATACCAGCACCCTGCTCGTAGCCAGCGGCGACAAGAACGTCTTCATGGACCGCGACCGCGGCTTCTGCCTGTATCGGACGATCGGTCCGTACCTCGTGGTGTTCTCCGACCCCGTGGTGCGCACCCCGGCCGATCGCCACGCCTTTCTGAACGCGCTGTTCGATCACGCCGGTGATCTCGATCGCCGTCCGGTGTTCTACCAGATCTCCCTCGACTGGATCCCCGCGCTGCACGACCGCGGCTATGCCTTCTTCAAGCTGGGGGAGGAGGCGCAGGTCTCACTCGAGAGGTTCACGCTGGAGGGGCCAGCGGGCAAGGAATACCGGCAGTTCCTGCGGCGCGCGCAGCGCGACCAGGTGCGTTTCCGCGTCCTCCCTCCCTATGAAGTGGAGCGGGTGCTTCCAGACCTGTCGGACATCTCCGCGGCCTGGCTCGAGAGCAAGGGCGTCCGCGAACGGCAGTTCTCGATCGGTTTCTTCGATCCCGAGTACATGAAGCGCTTCCCCTGTGCCGTGGTCGAGGACCAGTCGGGACGGATCATCGCGTTCGCCAATCTGCTCCTCGGGCCCAAGGGCGGGGAGCTGTCCGTCGACCTCATGCGCTATCGGGACGATGCGCCGAGGGTGATGGATTTCATGTTCACGTCGCTGTTCCTCTACGGCAAGCAACGCGGATACCAGCGGTTCAACATGGGGATGGCACCGCTCTCCAGCGTCGGCGAGATTCGTGGCGCGCACACCCGCGAGCGGCTGGCGAACCTGTTCTTCCAGCACGGCGAGACCTGGTACAACTTCCAGGGACTCCGGCTCTACAAGGAGAAGTTCGGCCCCGACTGGGTGCCGCGCTACATGGCGTATCAGAACGCGTGGGAATGGCCGGTCACCATCGCGCACGTGAGCGCATTGATTGCGGGAGGCTGGGGGCGGGTGCTTCGGGGAAGGAAATGACAGCCCCCGGCGCCATGCTCACCCCTCGTCCTTGAGGTCCAACCCGAACCGTTCCGCCATCCGGTAGAGCGTGCGGCGATCGATGCCCATGATTTCTGCGGCCTTCGTACGATTGCCGGCCACGTTCTCCAGCACGTGGACCAGGTAGCGACGTTCGATCTCGTCGAGAGGCGGGAGCCCGGCGAACAGGCGGTCGCCAAGATCCGGCGGAGTGCCGTGAAACGCCGGGGGGAGGTCGCTGACGTCGATGACGGCGCCTCGGCTGAACAGCACGAGACGCTCGACCGTGTTCTCCAGCTCCCGGACGTTGCCCGGCCAGTCGTGCGCCATGAGCGCGTCCAGCGCGGCCGGTGAGAACTCGACCTGACGGCCCGCGCGGCTGCACGCATTCAGGAGGAACTGGCCGACCAGCAGGGGGATGTCGGCGCGGCGCTCGCGAAGCGGCGGCACCCGGATCACGATGACACTGAGGCGATAGAACAGGTCCTGCCGGAACCGCTGCTCCGCCACCTCTTTTTCCAGCTCGACGTTGGTTGCCGCGACGACGCGGACGTCCACCTTCGTCGGGCGGCTGGCGCCCACCGCGCGTAACTCCCCTTCTTCCAGCACGCGCAGCAGCTTCACCTGCAGGGCGGGCGACGTCTCACCGATTTCGTCGAGGAAGACCGTGCCGCCGTTGGCCTGCTCGAAGAGGCCCTTGGTGTCGCTCACCGCGCCGGTGAACGATCCGCGCACGTGGCCGAACAGCTCGGACTCGAGAAGGCTCTCCGCGATGGCGCCGCAGTTGACGGGCACGAATGGGCGGTTGGCGCGGCGGCCGTGCGAGTGAACCGCCTTGGCGACCAGCTCTTTCCCGGTGCCGCTCTCTCCGACAATCAGCACCGGCACCACGGCATCTGCCGCATGCGCAATCTGCTTGTAGACGGCGAGCATCGGCGCCGTCCGTCCGAGCAGACCCGGGGGCCTGATGTCGCGCGAGGGCGCCGCCGGCTGGCCCGCTGGCGGGTCGATCTGCGCCAGGGCACGCTCGACGGTGGCTTTCACCTCGTTGATGTTGAACGGCTTGCTGATGTAGTCGAAGGCGCCGGCGCGGACGGCATCGATCGCCGTCTCGAGCGTGCCGAAGCCACTGATCAGGAGGACATGCCCGCGCGGACTGGACTGGCGGAAGGCGCGCAGGATGTCGAGGCCGGACTGGTCGGCGTTCAAGTTGATATCGGAGATCACCAGGTCGAACGGATGGTCGCGCACCAGCGCCAGCGCGGAGTGCGGATCGTAGGCCGACTCGATCTCCCTGTCCGGGCCCTCGAGCAGGTCGGCCATGAACCGGCAGGTTTCGCGGTCATCATCGACGATCAGGATTCTCGGCATGATTCTCCGTCCCCTCTGCCGTCGCGGGCGTGTCGGGCTGGTGCGCTGACGCCGCCGGCAGCTCGATCGTGAACATCGAGCCGACGCCCACCTCGCTCTTCACCGTGACCGTCCCGCCGTGGCCGGCCACCACCTCGCGGGTGATGCTCAGGCCCAGGCCCGTGCCGCGGCCTGCCTCCTTCGTCGTCACCCACGGTTCGAAGATCCGCGGCAGCAGCTCGGGCGCGATTCCCGTCCCGGTGTCGGCCACCTGAATTCGAACGTTTCCGTCGGGCGTCGGCGCCAGTGTAATCGACGTGACACCGCCGGACGGCATCGCGTCAAGGCTGTTGGTGACGAGGTTCAGCAACGCCAGCTCCAGCTGAACCGCGTCGGCCATGACGGGCGGCACATCGGCCACACTGAGGTCGAGCCTCACGCCCTGTGCGTCCAGTTTCGGCCGCGCGACGTCCGACACCCGTCGGAGCAACTCGGCGATATCTGTCCGTTCCTTCGGAATCGGCCGCCTCGCATGATCCAGCAGCGTCCGCACGATCGAGGTGACCTTGGTGATCTGCTCCTGGACGATCTCGAGCCGGCGCGTCACGCGCGAGTCCACGCCCACTTCTTCGCGAATCATCTGCACGTAGCCGGAGATCAGGTTCAGCGGCGTGCCCACCTGGTGCGCGACGGTTGCCGCCATGTGACCGACGGCCGCCATTTGATCCGCCCGCGCCAGCGCCTCGCGCAGCGCGAACACACGCTCGTAGCTCTCCACGAGCTGCTCGTTCTTCGCACGCAGCTCGCTGGTCGCCTCGCGCACGCGCTCCTGCAGGGAGACGTTGAACCCCTCCATCTCAGCGAGCATCTCATTGAGCCCCTGCGCCACCGCGCCGATCTCGTCGTTCCGCAGCACCGGGGCGCGCGCGCCGAGGTCGCGCGCTCGAACACGGCTCATCGTCTTGCGAATGCCGGCAATTGGTTTGTGCACCATCCGCCGCATCAGCTGGTCCAGGACGAGCGTCATGAGGATGACCGCCGCCGGCACGAACCACAGCACCACGGTGCGGCCCTTGCGGCGAAGCTCTTCCACCGACGCGAGCGAGTAGGTGACCACCACGGCGCCCCACACCCGCCCGTCGCGCTTGGTGGGCACGCCAACCAGGTGGATCTGCTTGACCGGCTCCGACGTGACGACCTCGTCGCGCTTCATCGCCTCCCGCGCGAGCGCCAGCCAGTCTTTCCCTTCCGCCGAAGAGGTGCTCGCCACGACCGTCGGCTCGCCGTTCTCGACCGTCACCACGAGGATGGCGCGGATGGACGGGAAGGCGTAGGCGAACTCGCGAAGACTGTCGGCCAGGTCGTCGCGCCTCGATGGCTCGTCGCCTACTTCGATGTCGTCGGCCACCGCCTGGCCGGTGGATCGCGCGATGTCCGCCAGGTCGGCCGTGATGCTCGTGTCGAACACCCGGAGTTCCCAGTAGCCGGCTGCCCCGATGACCACGGTGAGGACGAGGGCCACCAGAAGCGGCAGGCGGACCCTGAGCGACACCAGCAGGTTCGCCACGCTGGGGCGCGCTTGCTGGTGGGTGGCGGGTTGACCGATGCCTGGCGGTATCATGTAAGTCCCTTGGCGAGAGTAATTTACATCATTTCGGCCGATCGTGGCCAGACTGGCACGCCGTTTGTGAATGCAAGCAGTGCCGCCGGGCTGTCGCCAGGCGGCGTTGACCTGAAACATCAATCACTGGAGGCTTCCCGATGCGTCGTTACTTTACCGTTCTGACCGCCGCGTTCGCAGTTGTCGCGTTCAGCTCCATGGTGTTCGCCCAGGCGGCGACCCAGACTGTCGAGAAGAAGGCCGTGAAGACGGTGGTCAAGACCGAGAAGGTCGTGAAGGCTTCGTCCGTCAGCGGCAAGGTGGCCAAGTTCGACGAGGCGACCAGGATCCTGACCGTGACGACGAAGGGTGTTGACACGGACTTCACGCTGGGCGCGGATGCGAAGATCATGGCGGGCGCGAAGGCCGCGACGACCGCAGACCTCGCTGGCAAGACCGTCAAGGTGACCTACACGACGGTGGACGGCAAGAATGTGGCGTCGAAGGTGACGATCGCCCCCGAGCCGAAGGCTCCGGCCAAGACCGAGAAGAAGTAGGAACCCGATCGACGGCCCGCCGGTCTCCCTCGGTGGATGGAGACCGGCGCGTCGCATCCCCCCGCATACCACGCGTCGCCCGCATCCCCCGCATCGTCCGCGTCGCGGGACGGTAATTGTGCTAGATTCGCACAATGGCCATTCGCACCGAACTCACGCTTCGTCTGCAGAACAGTCCGGGCACGCTGGCCACGGTGTGCCAGGTGGTCGCCGAAGAACACATCAACATCGTCGCCATCAATCTGGCCAGTCCCCTCATGGTGCGGATCGTCGTGGACAATCCCACGCACGCGGCCGGCGTGCTGCGCGAGCGGAACTACCACGTCGAGGAACGCGACGTGATTTACACCACCGCTCCCAACGACCCGGGCGCGCTGCTGCGCGTCACCCGCCTGATCGCTGAGGCCGGGATCAACATGGAGTACTTGTACGCGACGGCAATCGAAGGCCAGTCGATGGCGAGCCTGGTGGTGGGTGTGCCCGACGCGGAGCGCGCGGCAGCAGCCGCAGGCCTCTAGACCGAAAGGCGAAGGGCAGAAGGTCCGAGCGCCGACGGGCCGAGCGCCGGGTTTTCAGTTCCCGACGTCGACCCCTCAACCCGCGACGCGATAGCCGAAAGTTCTCTTAGACCAGCACCTTGATCACGACGCGGCGGTTCTTCGCGCGGCCCTCCCTGGTCGTGTTCGGGGCGACCGGTTTGTCAGGGCCGTAGCTGATCACGCTGATCCGGTGCAGCGGGATCTGGTGCTGCTCATAGAGGTAGCGCTTCACGGATTCCGCGCGGTCCAGACCCAGCTTCTCGTTGTACGCCTTCGGGCCACGGTCGTCCGTGTAGCCTTCGATCTCGAGGTAGGCGCCGTTGGGGTTCGCCTTCAGCTGCTTGACGACCTCGTCGATCCGCGCCTTCGCCTCGTCCGGCAGCTGAGCCTGCCCGAACTTGAAGTTCCCCTGGTCCTCGCTGAGCGTCACTTCGTAGACGATCCGCTTGGTCGCCTTGTCAACCGCGTCGGCCTTGGTGGCCGCGCTGTCGGCGGCCGAGCGCGCAGTCGTCGCCGCGTCGTTCGCCGCCGCCGCATGCTGATCGACCTGGACGATCTTCTTGTCGGCCTCGTTGATCGCGGCCTCGTTCTTCCGCGTCCGCTCCTGCGTGTCTTCGAGCGACTTGGACACCGATTCCACCTTGTCGTTCACTTCGCCCACGCGGTTGCGCACGAATCCCTTGGTCGCGCACCCAGTGGAACCGGCGGCCGCCAAGGCCACCACGGACAATGCCAGGACATACTTCCTCATGATTTGCCTCCTTGATTGCTAGCGAATTGCTTCCTCGAAACTCTCGATCCGTGGTTGTCCCGCCAGGTAGCCGCTGCGCGCCCTCACCACCAGCTCACGCCCCCGGGCGCGCAACTCGAGCGGGTGCCACCCGGGTCGCCGGGCTGGTTCGAACGCGATCAGGTACTGATGGCGAAGTTCGTCGACAATCTGCCTGGCTGCCAGGCCGGTCTGCGCCGGGACGCTGGTCACAAAGAACTCCCCACCCGTCCAACGAGCCAGGTCGGCGAGGTCGCCTACCGGGATGGGGCGCTCGGAACTCACGGCCGTGGCCGCACCGACGTGGTCGAGCGGCGAGACGACGGCCACGATGTAGACGGGCACGTCAATCGAACTGGCGATTCCGGATACTTCGCCGGCAGTGAGCCGGCTGTTGTTGTCCACACCGTCGGTCAGCACGATGACCGCGCGATGCGCGTTCGGTCGAAGGGCGAGATCCTTGGCCGTTGCAGCGATCGCATCGTTCAGCGAGGTCATGCCGAACGGGGCCAGCCCGACCAGCGACCGTTCGAGCGCCGCGTCGGCCTTGAAGGGCGCGAACGGCTGGAGTTGATGAAGCGCGGTGTCGAAGGAATACACCCCCAACTCGTCGCGCCCGACCTCCATCCACGCCAGAACCTGTCGCGCCGCGCGCCTGGCTTCTTCAATCTTCGCAGCCACCTGCATGCTCCCGCTCGCGTCGAACAGCAGGGCCACGCTGATCGCTGCCCGCTCCGCGCGGAAGTCCGTGATGCGACGGCGCTCGCCAGTGTCGATCAGCTCGAAATCTGCCTGCTTCAGGTCGGTCACCACGCGGCCCTTCTGATCCCGCACAACCGCGTTGACTGTCACGAGGTCCACGCTTGCTCGAAACGTCGCCCCGCTGCGGGTCGCCACGTTCGAAGTTTGCCCCATCGCCGTTTGGCCGCCCAGGAGCGTCAACACTATCGGGAGGATCGGGAACCACTGCATCTGCTGAGTCCACAGCAAAGCATCTGCCATCAATATAAGCTGCTTGTTTATATATAGTTACACAGATTTACCACCAGCAGAACGGCCCGATGGTTCTTCCGTTCACGTAATAATTGCACTGTTCAGCCAGAAGAGTAATTTAGAGGGTGTAAAAAATGCGCACCTCCGGCATCGACAGCCGCAACGGGCTGGCACAAAGCTTGTTAGTACAATGGCTTAGCGAGCCAGATCGCCGGACAAGTCGGCCCCGGGGGAGACCAAAGATGCTGTCGCGTTGGATATTCAACAGATCGGCGGAATCTCGTTTTGGCAACGGGATCGTGCTCGCCTTTCTCGTCGCCCAGGCGCTCGACGGGGTGTTGACCTACGTTGGGTTGACGTCGATTGGTCGGGTGGCTGAGGGGAATCCGCTGGTGGCCAGCCTGATGGCGGTGTTCGGTCTCGGGACCGGCCTCGCCGGGGCCAAGCTCGTGGCGGGCTCGCTTGGAATCGCTCTTCACCTGTTCGGAACCCACCGTCTCGTTGCCCTGCTCACGGCGATCTACGTGGTCGCCGCCATCGGCCCCTGGGCGGCGCTGATTGCCACCATGTCGTAGAGGCGACTCTTCACGGTCAGTGTCGACTCATCATCGTGAGTGCCGACCCCTCATCGTCAGTACCGACCCGCCTATACAATCCCCAGCTCGATTCCGACGCGTTTGAGCGTGTCGAGCGCGTACTGGAGTTCGTCCTTCGTGTGGGCGGCGGTGACGATCGTGCGGAGCCGGGCCTTTCCCCGCGGCACGATCGGAAAGCCCATGCCCTGCGCAAACACGCCCTCTTCGAACAGCCGGGCCGAGAACCGCATCGCAGTGGCCGATTCGCCGACGATGACAGGGGTGATGGGGCCTTCGCTGGCTCCGGTGTTGAAGCCGATGGCGTGGAGGCCGGCCTTGAAGACGCGCGTGTTCTCCCAGAGGCGATCGATGATCTCGGGCTCCTCGAGCAGCACCTCGACGGCCGCGATCGACGCGGCCGTCACCGCGGGCGGATGGGACGTCGAGAAGATGAAGGGTCGCGCGCGCTGGCGGAGGTAGTCGATGAGCGTGCGGCTGCCGGCGACGTATCCCCCCAGCGTACCGATCGCTTTCGACAGCGTCCCGACCTGGATCTGGACGCGTCCGTGCACGCCGAAGTGGTCCACCGTCCCGCGCCCGTTGCGGCCGAACACACCGCTTGCGTGCGCATCGTCCACCATCATGATCGCGCCCGATTCCTCGGCGGCTTCACAGAGCGCCGCCACCGGGCCGAGGTCGCCGTCCATGCTGAAGACGCCGTCGGTGATCAGAAGCTTCCGCTGCGCGGCGGGCAGCTCGCGGAGGATCTTCCGCGCTGCGCCGACATCCTTGTGCGGAAACACCTTGATCGTCGCCCGGCTGAGCCGGCAACCGTCGATGATGCTCGCGTGGTTCAATTCGTCCGACACGACCACGTCGTCCCGCGTGAGGATCGACGAGACCGTGCCCGCGTTGGCCGTGAACCCGCTCTGGAACACGACCACGGCCTCGGTCTGCTTGAACGCCGCCAGCCGGCGCTCCAGTTCTTCGTGCAGGTCCATCGTCCCCGCGATCGGCCGGACCGACCCGGTTCCGACGCCATATCGCTCGATGGCCTCGAGCGCGCGCTGCTTCAGCCTCGGATGCGTCGTGAGGCCGAGGTAGTTGTTGGACGAGAGGTTGACGACGCTCCGGCCGTCGAACGTGGCCCTGGCGGCCTGTGCGCCGTACAGGACCCGGATGTCGAGGGCTGCGCCCTGATCGCGCAGCGCTTGGAGTTCCACGCCGAGATACTGCAAGGGATCGGTGATCATCGGGCGAGAGTATAGCAGCGCCACGCCAGAGCCCCGAGCCTGTGCTAGACTGCCGCTCCGGTCATCCTTCGAGCCTTCGATCGGCGGCTCTCTGTTCGGCGGTGAGACCCTGGAGGCCTCTATGGAGTCAACGGTATCCGGCGCGGTCGACTATCAACAACTGAGGAAGGCCATCACCTGGGACGTCTCGAAGCGGGAACTCGGCTACTCCGAAGGCGCGCCGATCAACATCGCGCACGTCTGTATCGATCGGCACGTCCAGGCGGGCCGGGGCGACAAGGTCGCGCTCGTGCACGAGAATCACGAGGGCGAGCTGCGGCACTTCACGTATCGCGATCTCATGCTGCTCACCAACGGATGGGCGGGGTTCCTTCGCGGCCTTGGCATCAAGAACCTCGACCGCGTCTGCCTGTTCCTCGACCGCGTTCCGGAGCTGTACATCGGCTTCATGGGCATCCTCAAGATCGGCGCCGTTGTCGAACCCCTGTTCTCGGCGTTCGGGGAGGACGCGCTCCACTCGCGCATGGAGGACAGCACGGCTGTCGCGATCATCACGCAGCGCAAGCACCTCGGGAAGGTCCGCCGCGTGCGCGAGCGGGTCCCGTCGCTGAAGACCGTCATCGTGATCGATCACGAGGAGGATGGCCGCCCGCTCCGCGAGGGCGAGGTGGCGTACTCGATGACGGCCAACCGGCTGGAGTCGTTCCCGGTGTTCAAGGCGTATCCCGAAACGCCGAGCGTCCTGCACTACACCAGCGGCACCACCGGCAAGCCAAAGGGTGCGATGCACGTGCACGGGAGCATCTTCGCGCAGTACCTGACCACCAAGGTCGTGCTCGACGTGAAAGACGATGACATCTACTGGTGCACGGCCGATCCCGGGTGGGTGACCGGCACGAGCTACGGCATCATCGGGCCATGGGCGCTGGGCGTGACGCAGATCGTCGTCGACGCCGGCTTCTCGAGCGACCGCTGGTACGGAACGATCGAGAAGCATCGCGTCACCGTCTGGTATACCGCGCCAACGGCGATCCGCATGCTCATGAAGGACGGCCTCGACCCGGTGAAGCGGCACGATCACTCGAGCCTGCGTCACATGTGCAGCGTCGGCGAACCGCTGAACCCGGAGGCCGTGCGCTGGGGCCGCGAGGCGTTCGGCCTCGATTACCACGACACGTTCTGGCAGACCGAGACGGGCTCGATCATGATCACGAACCTCCCCGGCATGCCGATCAAGCCGGGCAGCATGGGCCGGCCGTTCCCCGCGCTCGAGGCGGCGATCGTCGATCCGCGCAGCGGCGAGCCGATCACGAGCCCCGGCCGCGTGGGGCTGATCGCGATCCGGCCGCCGTGGCCCAGCATGATGCGGACCTATTGGAACAACTCGGCCACCTACTACGGCAAGTTCCTCAACGGTTGGTACATCTGCGGCGACCAGGCGAGCCTCGATCAGGACGGCTATTTCTGGTTCTGCGGCCGCGACGATGATGTGATCAACACGGGGGGCCACCTGGTGGGGCCGTTCGAGATCGAGAGCGCGCTGCTCGAGCACGAGGCGGTCGCGGAGTCGGCGGCGATCGGCAAGCCGGACCCGGTGAACATGGAAGTGGTGAAGGTCTTCGTCGCGCTCCGTCCCGGCTACGCGCCGAGCGCGGACCTGGAACTGAGCATCATGAACCACGTCCGGAAGCGCCTGTCGCCGCTCGCGATGCCGCAGGAGATCGCGTTCGTGGACAAGGTGCCGAAGACGCGCAGCGGCAAGATCCTGCGCCGCGTGCTGCGCGCGCAGGAGATGGGCCTGCCGACGGGCGATATCAGCACGATGGACGATAACTAGTCGGAGCTGACGCTGAGGGGTCGGCGCTGACGCTGGAGGATCGGCACCCGCGCGGCCGGTGGAGGACCAGATGAAAGAGATGATTCTCGAGTACATCAAGAACGAGTACATCGACGAGGACGAGGCGGACGAGGTCGCGCTGGACGAGAACACGCCGCTCATCTCGAGCGGGATCGTGGACAGCTTCAGCATGGTGAGCCTGAAGCGGTTCCTGGAGAAGAAGTACGCGATCTCGATCCCTGACGAAGAAGCGTCGCCGGAGGCGTTCAATACCGTCACCAGCATCATCGCGCTGGTGAACAAACACGCAAGGAAATAAGCCCCTCGGCCCCCGCTCCTCGCCCCTATTTGAGCGAGATCTTCAACCGATACACGTCCCCCGCCGTCGACGTCTCGATGGGGAACTTCATCTTCTCGAAGACGCGCAGCATCGCCTCGTTCTCGCGGAGCACTTCGGCGGTGAAGCCGTGCAGCCCCTGCTTGCGGGCGATCTGGGTGAGGTGCGCGAGCAGTTCGGTTCCCACTCCCTTGTTCTGAAACCGGTCGGTGACGGCGAACGCCACGTTCGCCGTCAGGCCGTCCTCCTCCACGTAGTACTCGGCCAGTCCCGCCACCGGTGACCGCGCGCCTTCGTCGAGGCAGGCCAGGATCACCATTTCGCGCGTGTAATCGATGGCGACGAACTCCTGCAACCGCTCGTGGGGCATGTCGCGGCGCGGCGTCATGAAGCGGCGGTACATGCTCTGGTCCGACAGGGAGTAGAAGAAGTCCTTGAGCGACGGCTCGTCGCTGATCTTCACCGGCCGCAGAAGGAGCGGCAGCCCGGCCTTCGTCGTCTTGCGCGCCTCGAGGTGCTCGGGGTACTCGCCTCGTTCGCCCGGAACGAACTCCTGGTCGCCGTAGATCAGGTTCAGGCGGCGAGCCTCCTCGACCAGGTGGTGGCGAAACGCCGGGTGCGCGATGGCGATCAGATCCATCGCCCGCTCCCGCACGTTCTTGCCGTGGATGTGCGCGATGCCGTATTCGGTCACGACGTAGTGCACGTCGCCGCGGTTGAGCGTCACGCCGGCGCCTTCCGGCAGGAACGGCACGATGCGCGACACGCTGCCGTCCCGGGCGGTCGACTGGATCGCCAGGATCGACTTCCCCCCTTTCGCCAGCACCGCGCCCCGCATGAAGTCGGCCTGCCCGCCGATGCCGCTGTAGAACGAATGGCCGATCGATTCCGCGGTCGCCTGCCCGGTCAGATCGATCTGCAGCACGCTGTTGATCGCGCACATGTTCTCGTGCTGCCCGATCACCATCGGGTCGTTGGTGTAGTCGATCGTCTTGAATTCAATCGTCGGGTTCCCGTCGATGAAATCGTATGTGCCCCGGCTGCCCATGCAGAACGAGGTGATCGTCTTGCCGCGGTTGAGGGTCTTCCGCGAATTGTCGATCACGCCCGTCCGGATCAGATCCACCAGGCCGTCGGTCAGCAGCTCGGTGTGAACGCCCAGGTGCCTCTTCCGGCCGAGTGCCGACATGATGGCGTTCGGCACGCTGCCGTACCCCACCTGGATCGTGTCGCCGTCCTCGACGATGCGAGCCACGTAGCGGCCGATGCGGGTGGCGATGGCGTCGGGGACGCTCGAGCGGTATTCGAGCAGCGGCTCGTCGAAGGGGATGACGTAGTCGACGTCGCCGATGTGCAGGAAGCCGTCGCCCTGCACGCGCGGCATCTGCGGGTTCACCTGGGCGATGATCAGCCGCGCGCTCCCGACCGCCGCCTTCACGATGTCCACCGCCACGCCGAGGCTGAGGAAGCCATGGCGGTCGGGCAGCGACGTCTGAATCAGGGCGATGTCGATCGAGATGATCCGCCGGTTGAACAGGTCCGGGACCTGAGACAGGAAGATCGGGGTGTAGTCCGCCAGGCCGGCGTTGATGGCGCTTCGCGTGTTGTCGCCGATGAAGAACGCGTTCAGCCGGAAGTTCGACTTGAGGCGCTCGTCGGTATACGGCGCGACGCCGAGCGTCCAGACCTGGATGATCTCGGCGTCGAAGAACGCCTTCGGGTGCGCCTTCACGTAGTCGGTGAGCGCCTGCACGAGGTGCTGGGGTTCACCGCACGCGGTGCCCAGGAAGATCCGATCGCCCCGCCGGATGTGCGCGAACACCTGGTCTTCGGGGATGAACTTCTCCGGATACTGCGCCCTGGACCGTTCCAGCTCCCCGATTCCCGTCTCGGGCATCGCACGCTCCTCCTGACGGCCTGTTTCCACGTCGAGACCGGGTAGAATAGAGGTGCATTATTCTATACCCTGAGCTCACCCGCACTGCTTCAGCGAGCGACGCGAGTCGAAGGGTACATGGCGGCGTGACCATACTTCGTCGCAGAGCGTGCGTGACAGATGGACCCGATCGATCGATACGCAGACGATCTCCTCGGCAGGGCGACGAAGGCGGCCGAGACGTTCCGGCAGTTCGGACAGGAGCAGGTGGACCGGATCGTCGAGGCGGTCTACCAGGCGGCCTGGAATGCCCGCGTGGAGCTGGCGCGCCTGGCCATCGAGGAAACCGGCATGGGGATCCTCGAGGACAAGGTCCTCAAGAACTCCTACGCGAGCCTGCTGGTCTACGAGGACATCCGTGACAGGCGGACGGTCGGCGTCATCGCCCACGACCCGTCCCGGGGTATCAGCGAGGTGGCGCAGCCCCGCGGCCCGGTCCTCGCCACCATCCCGGTCACCAACCCCACGTCGACGACGATCTTCAAGACGCTGATCTGCATGAAGACGCGCAATCCGGTGATCTTCAGCCCGCACCGGGGCGCGCGTAAGTGCATTCGCGAGACGTCGCGGATCCTGGCCGCCGCCGCCGAAAGCGCGGGCGCGCCGGCCGACGCCGTCCAGTGCATCGCGCGCTCGCAGAGCGACTACGTCGCGCGGCTCATGAGGCACCCGCAGTTGGCGCTGATCATCGCCACCGGCACGAGCTCGATCGTCCGCCTCGCCCAGCAGTCGGGCACCCCAACCCTCGGCGTCGGCCCGGGTAACGTCCCCGTCTACGTCCATCGTTCCGCCGACGTGCACCTCGCCGCACGGTCGATCGTCTTCTCCAAGACCTTCGACAACAGCACGATCTGCGGCAGCGAGCAGGCCCTCGTGGTGGAGCCGGACGTGAACCGCCAGCTCCGTCCGCTCCTCGAGCGGGCCGGCGCGTTCTTCTGCACGCCCGAACGGATGCGGGCTCTCGGCGCGGCCTGCATCGATGTGGAGCGCCAGCGTATGCGGGCGGAGATCGTCGGCCAGCCAGCCCCGTTCATCGCCGGCCGGGCGGGGTTCTCCGTGCCGGAGCGGACTCGCATCCTGATCGGCGAGCCGGAGGGCGTGGGGCCCGAACACCCCTTGTCGTACGAGATTCTCGCCCCGGTGCTGGCCTATTACCAGGTTCAGAACTACGCGCAGGCGATCGAGACCTGCGAGGCGCTCAACCGCTGGGGCGGCGTCGGCCACACCGTGGGCGTGTACGCCAACGACGAGAGCGTGGTGGAAGACTTCGCGAAGATGAACGCCGGGCGGATCCTGGTGAACACGCCATCCAGCCAGGGCGCGATCGGCGGCACGTTCAACACGCTCAGGCCGTCGCTGACGCTCGCGTGCGGCACCGACGCGGGCAACGTCAGCACCGACAACATCTCGACCGACCACCTGCTGAACATCCACCGGGTGGCCCGGCTCCGCCCGAACTCGCGGTGGCTCGACAAGGCCCGCGCCCGCAGCCTGGACGAACGGGTCGGCGCGGACGAGATCAGGGAGCTCTACGACAGGAACTGGTAGGACGGGGGGAAGCCACTAGCCTTTGAGCCGCTCCGCCACCGCGTTCAGGAACTCCTCGCTGCCGACCACCTGTTTGGCAGGCGGCGTGGCCAGGCGGGCGAGGTCCCCGGTCATCACGCCGTCGGTGATCGTCTTCAGCGACGCCTTCTCCAGCCGGTCGGCGAACGCAACCAGGTCCGGCAACTGGTCGAGCTCGCCGCGCTTCCGCAGCGCGCCGGTCCACGCGAAGATCAGCGCCATCGAGTTGCTCGACGTCTTCTCGCCCTTCAGGTGCTTGTAGTAGTGCTTCTGCACGGTGCCGTGCGCGGCCTCGTAATTCGAGCAGCCGTCGGGCGAGACCAGCACGGAGGTCATCATGGCCAGGCTGCCGAACGCGGAGGCGACCATGTCCGACATCACGTCCCCGTCGTAGTTCTTGCACGCCCACAGCATGCCGCCCTCGCCCTTCACGACCCGCGCGACGACATCGTCGATGAGCGTGTAGAAGTACTGGATGCCGGCGGTCTTGAACCGGCCGGCGTAGGCTTTGAACTCGTCCTCGA
>DASVIS010000082.1:0-6360 GCA_036381995.1 Vicinamibacterales bacterium
GAGCGGGTCATCCAGACGGCGCGGCCGATCTACTACTTCAACGCCGGTCTGCACTCGTCCGAGTCGGGCAGCCCCGAGATGGTCATGGAACTGGTCTATCGACTCGCCGTGTCGGGCCAGCCGATGATCCAGGCGATCCGCCGCAACGTGCTGGTGCTCATCAACCCGGTGTCCGAACCCGACGGCCGCGACCGGTTCGTCGAGTGGTTCTATCGCTATCTGAAAGGCCGCACCGACTACGAGAACCTGCCGGAGACCTCGCCACCCTACTGGGGCCACTACGTCTATCACGACAACAACCGCGACTCGCACCAGAAGGCCCTCGAGTCCACTCGGGCCGTGCACCGGATGTTCTTCGACTACCACCCGACCGTCGTCCACGATCTGCACGAGTCGATCGCGCTGCTCCAGACGTGGAACGGGACGGGCCCCTGGAACCCGAACCTCGACCCGATTGTGATCAGCGAGTTCATGGAAATGTCCTTCGAGGAGGTGCGAGCCGCCGCGGGTTTCGGCATGCCCGGCGTCTGGACCTGGGGATTCGGCGAGGGCTTCGGGCACCACTACATGGAATCGGTGGCGACCAACCACAACGCGATCGGGCGCGGCTACGAGACATTCGGCAACGCCACGGCCGAGACCGTGGATCGGACGATCGGCAACCGCAAGTACCTGGGGCGCCCGGTCACCGGGCGGGAATGGTACCGCCCGCTCCCGCCACCCGCGAGATTCAGCTGGTCGCTGCGCGACAACACGAACTACATGGAGACGGCGTCGCTCGCCATCCTGTCGTACGCCTCCCGCAACGGGAAAGAGATGCTTCGCAATTTCTATCGCAAGGGCTACAACGGGTGGCAGAAGGGTGTGACGCAGGCGCCGTATGCATTCGCCATCGCGCCCGAGCAGGGCGACAGGCGCCGCGTCGCGCAGTTAATCGACTTGCTGCGCAGCCAGGGGATCGAAGTGTCACGGCTGACGGCCGGCCTGACCGTGAAAGAAGGCACGTTTCCGGCGGGGACCTTTCTCGTCCGTCTCGACCAGCCGTACCGCAACTACGCGGTCGATCTGCTGGCCCCCCAGAAGTTTCCCTCCGACGCCGAGTTCCAGCCGTACGACGACATCAGCTGGTCGCTGCCGGTGCACTACGGACTGAGCGCCGTGCGCATCGACGACGAGGCGGTCAGGCGTGCCGCGGTGGAGCCGATCGTGTCCGAGGTGGCCGTCGAGGGCCGTGTGAGCGGTCGAGGCGATGTGTTCCTGATCAAGGACACCGGACAGGAAGCGCTCCTGGCGGCGCGGTGCCGTCTCGCTCGCTACAAGGTCTCGATTGCCGAGGCCGCCTTCAAGGTGGACGGCGCCGAGTATCCGGCGGGCTCGTGGATCGTGCCGGCCCAGGAAGGCGTGGCCGTGGCCCTGGCCGATCTTGCGCGCGAGCTGGCGTTGGACGTGAGCGCCGTCGATTCGATTCCGGCCGCGCCGCGTCACGAGGTTCCCCTGCCGCGTCTGGCCGTGTGGCACACGTGGGCCGACACCCAGGAGGTCGGGTGGATTCGCCTGACGCTCGATCGTCAGAAGATCCCGTACAGCTACATCAGGGACGATGACATCAAAGCGGGCGGCCTGGCGACGAAGTTCGACGTGATCCTGTACGGGCACACCGAGCTCGAGCTTCGCGACCAAATCCACGGCATCGACCCCAAGTTCGGGCCGCTCGCCTACACCAGCACGCCCCAATACCCGAGCCACGGCCAGCCCGATGCCTCGGACGACATCACCGGTGGTATCGGATGGACCGGTATGGTGAACCTCCAGCGGTACCTCGAGGAGGGCGGCCTGCTCATCTCGCTGGGCAACGGCTCGGCGCTCGCGATCGAAGGCGGCCTGGTCCGCGGCGTGTCGCGCGCGCCGGGGGCCAGCGGCGTCTGGACGCCCGGCGTCGAGTTGACCGCGAGCTTCGACCAGCCGCAGCATCCGATCGCCTACGGCTACCCGCGCGTCACCTCCGTGTTTCGCGATTCCGCGCCAGCCTACACCGTGCGGCGGACGGACCGGCGCTGGATCGTGCTGCAGTGGGGGACGCGCCTGCCGAAAGAGGAACGCGAGGAGGCCGAGGCGGGCGGCGCGGAGAAGACCGGAGCCGCGGGCGGTGAGGGGCCGACGCCGCCGGTGCCAATGGTCGTCAGCGGCGGGGCGAAGGGCGAGGACGTGCTGGAAGGGCGTCCCGCGATCCTGGACATTCCGTCGGGACGAGGCCGGCTCGTCGCCTTCAACTTCAATCCGATGCACCGCGACTTGAATCGGTCCGACTACCGGCTCCTGTGGAACGCCATCATCAACTGGAAGGCGATCCTGGAGCCGAGAGCCGAATCGTCCGGACGGTGAACCGCGAACCGCGGAATCGTAGAGCGTTGAGAAGCCTTACGGAGCGTCAACTATGCGGAGACTCGTAGCGACTCTCTCGACGGTGATCGCCGTCGTCGTCCTGACCGTCTCACCGGCCCGGGCCGGACAACCGGCCACGCGAGCAATCGGCTTGGACGATCTCGCCAAAGTGCGGAGCGTCGGCGACCCGCAGGTCTCACCCGACGGCAAGTGGATCGCCTACACTCTGGGCACGATCGACGCGGAGAAGGACAAGCGCGACACCGATCTGTGGATGGCCAGCTGGGACGGCACGCAGCAGATTCGACTGACGGCAACCACCGACACCAGCGAGAGCCACCCGCGCTGGAGCCCGGACAACCGGTATCTTGCGTTTCTCACGTCCCGTGGCGACGAAGCGGCGAGGAAGAACGGCGCGCAGGTGTGGCTGCTCAACCGCGCTGGCGGCGAGGCTCAGCAACTCACGGACATCAAGGGTGGCGTCTCGGACTTCGCCTGGTCGCCCGACAGCACGCGTCTGGTGCTTGTCGTCGACGACTTCGACCCGAATTCAGACCCGGAGAAAAAGGACGGCTGGAACCGGAAGACGGCGCCGCCGATCGTCATCGACCGCTATCACTTCAAGTCCGACGGCGGTGGCTATCTGACGGCCCTCTATGGTCACCTGACGTTATGGGACATGGAGAGCAAGAAGTCCGAGACCCTTACAAGCGGGGCGTTCGACGACGAGACGCCATCGTGGTCGCCGGACGGGACGCAGATCGCGTTCGTCAGCAACCGCACACCAGACCCCGACCGGAACGAGGACACGAACATCTACGTCATCGAGGCGAAGGCCGGCGCGAAGTCCCGCCAGTTGACAACCTACCAGGGCAGCGACGGTGGGCGGCCCGCATGGAGCCCGGATGGGAGGTGGCTGGCCTACTACCAGGGTGACGAGACGAAGCTCTCCGCGTACGGCCTGGACAAGCTGGCGGTCATCGCGGTCGCCGGGGGCACGCCCAGGGTGTTGACCGCCGCGCTCGACCGCGCGCTGTCCGGCCCGATTGTCTGGTCGGCCGATGGATCATCCCTCCGTGCCGTCGTCCAGGACGACCGGACGGAGTACGTGGCCAGGATCGACGCGACGACCGGCGCCGTGGAAAAGTTGACGAGCGGGCCGCGCGTGGTGTCAGCGATGTCGCCGAACAGCAACGGCTCGCTCGCCGTCGTCATGAGCACGGCCACGGACATCGCTGAAGTGTACGCGCTCGAGAACGGCGCGTTTCGACGGATCACGCGCCAGAACGATCCGTGGTTCAGCCAACTGCAACTGGCGACGACCGAAGGGTTCACCTGCACGTCGAAGGATGGGACGGTGGTCAACGGGCTGATGGTGAAGCCCGCGGGATTCGTCACCGGACAGCGGTATCCGACGCTGCTGCTGATCCACGGCGGGCCGAACGGCCAGGACGCGTTCAGCTTCAGTTTCGATCGGGAGTTCTTCGCGGCCCACGGTTATGTGGTGCTCGCCGTGAACTATCGGGGCGGATCGGGCCGGGGCGCGGCTTACCAAGGGGCGATCTTCGCCGACTGGGGCAACAAGGAAGTCATGGATCTGCTCGCCGGCGTGGACTACGCGGTGGTCAGCGGCGTTGCGGATCCCGACCGGCTCGGGATCGGCGGCTGGAGCTACGGCGGGATTCTCACGGACTACACGATCGCCAGCGATGGCCGGTTCAAGGCGGCCATCAGCGGCGCGAGCAGTGCGCTCCAGTTGACGATGTACGGTACCGACCAGTACATCGCGCAGTACGACAACGAGATGGGGCCGCCGTGGAAGAACCCGGATGTGTGGCTGAAGGTGTCGTACCCGTTCTTCCACGCAGATCGGATCAAGACGCCGACACTGTTCCTGTGTGGCCTGGTCGATTTCAACGTGCCGATTGCCGGCGTGGAGCAGATGTATCAGGCGCTGCGGGGCATAAAGGTCGACACGCAACTCGTCGTCTATCCCGGCCAGCACCACGCCATCACGATGCCCAGCTATGTGCGCGATCGGCTGACGCGGTACCTGGCGTGGTGGGACAAGCACCTCGCCACGCCAAAACGCACTACAATCACCCCGTGCCCGAAATCCGCACACGCGCCGCGCGCGCAGAATCCCGCGAGCTGACCGAGCTCAGGCAGCTCAAGGTTAGTCAGCCGGAGCTCGCCGAGGCCGTGGACCTGCACATTGCGCTGCTCGACCTGCAGCGCCGCGTGCAGTCACGAATGCCGATGTCGTTCATCGAGGTCGCGCCCGAGTGGCTGAAGCGGCAGCACGAGGCTGGCAAGCCACTCCTTCGCTTCGAAGACATCCCGCTCGACTGGACCGATTTCCGCCTGGTCTTCCGCCAAACCGCCGACGTCCTCCGCCGGTTCGACGCGCTCGAGCCTGATGACTACCAGGCGATCCAGGCGATGTCTCGCGATGGCCACGCCCTCGAGCCGCTCGTCGTCCGCTGGTTCAACGGGACGGCCGCGCCCGAGCGAGTGGCGGACGTCCCCACGCCGGAATCGTCGGCCTCTTCCGAAGCGCTCGACCAGGTCCTCGCTCTCGCGATGCGCCCGTTTCTCGAGCGATGCGCCGACGTGGTCCAGCAGCGCGCGGACTTCACGACGTGGAATCACGCCAATTGCCCGCTGTGCGGCGGCGAGCCCGAGTTCGCCGTGCTGACGTCCGCCGGCGGCCGGATGCTGATCTGCGGACGCTGCACCGGGCGCTGGCGCTTCGACGATGTGGCGTGCCCGTTCTGCCGGAACGCCGACAAGAGCCTCCTCCCGTCGTTCACGAGTCGCGACGGCCTGTACCGCCTGTATGCCTGCGACGTGTGCCACCGCTACATCAAGGCGTACGATGCCAGACAGGGTGGTCGTCCGGTGATGCTGGCTCTGGATTCGGTGGCGACACTGCCGCTGGACGCAGCCGCGATTCAGCGTGGGTACTTGGGCTGAATGGAATCGGGACCGTCCTGCTCGTGCTCTTTCTTCCCCAGCAGATCCTGCGCCTTGGCGGTCATCCAGGTGAAGAGGTTCCGCACCTCGTTGAACCGGCCGGCATTCGATCTCGCGCCCAGCACCACCACCGCCACTGGCTGGTTGACTTGCGGCATCTTCAGCAACGTCGCCAGGCAGTAGCCCGAACGGCCGATGAAGCCGGTCTTGGCGCCAAGGACGCTGCCTTCCATGTCCGTCCGCGAGAGCAACTGATTCGTGCTGTGGATGCTGACGGCCCGCCGCCCAAGGATGAGCGTGTACTCTGGCTTGCGCATGATCTCGGAGATCCGCTCATCGCTCGCGGCGTACGAGATGAGCCTCGCCATGTCGTAGGCCGACGACACATTTTCGGAATCGAGCCCGGACGGATCCGCATAGGTCGTGCTCTGCAGGCCCAGTTCCGTGGCTTTCTCGTTCATGCGAGCGACGAACCCGGCTGGCCCCCAGGGTGACACGCGCGCCAGCGCCCGCGCCGCGGCGTTGTCGGACGAGATGAGGAGCAGGTGCATCAGGTCGTGCACCGGGACCTCGTAGCCGGAGCGCAGGTGCGTGGTCGATGCGCCCATCACGTCCTCACGGTCCACGGTCACGACCTGCGACATATCCGGGTCGCTCTCGATGAAGACGACGGCGGTCATCACCTTGGTGATGCTGGCGATCGACCGCTTGTCCTGGGAGTTCTCTTCCCAGAGAACCTGGTGGGTCTCCGGGTCGTAGATGATGGCGGCAGCGGCGTGGAGGTCGGGCACCAGCGCCCCGGTCGCATCCGTCTTGTAGCGCGGAATCGGTGTCTCGCGCACCATGCGCACGCGCGCCGCGACTCTGGCCCGCGACAGCTTTGCCCTCCGCGCCTTCGACGCCTGCTGTGAATACGCGGACTGCGCGACGGTCTTCTGACGAGATTTCGAGGCGGCGCTCTTACCGCTCCGGCTCGGCGGCTTGGCAACGGCCGAGCCGGCC
>DASVIS010000083.1:0-18595 GCA_036381995.1 Vicinamibacterales bacterium
CGCGCGCCGGTTCGCCCCCTACAAGCGGCCGAACCTGCTGCTCCTGGATCCGGAGAGGCTGGCGCGCATCCTGACGGACCCGAAACGCCCGGTGCAGCTGATTCTCGCCGGCAAGGCACACCCACAGGATGCGGGGGGCCAGGCGCTGATCCAGCGGTGGAACGAGTTCATCCGGCGCGCCGACCTCCGTGGCCACGTCGTGTTCCTGGCCGACTACGACATGCTCCTCACGCAGGAGCTGGTCCAGGGCGTGGACGTGTGGGTCAACACGCCAAGACGTCCGTGGGAAGCGTGTGGCACCAGCGGGATGAAGGTCCTCGTCAACGGCGGACTGAATCTCTCGGAGCTGGATGGCTGGTGGGCCGAAGCGTACTCGCCCGCCGTGGGATGGGCGATCGGCGACGAGCAGGAACACGGCGACGATCCGGAGTGGGATCGCGCCGAGGCCGAAACACTCTACACACTCCTCGAGCGCGAGGTGGTTCCGGCCTTCTACACGCGCGACGACGCGGGCGTTCCCACTGGCTGGGTCGCCAGGATGCGCGCCAGCATGGCTTCTCTGACGCCCATGTATTCCGCGAACCGGGCGGTCCGGGAATACACCAACGAGCACTACGTGCCCGCTGCCGCAGCGTTCGCGGATCGCGCCGCCGACGGGGGCCGGCTGGGGACGGAGTTGGTGGCGTGGCAACAGGCGCTCGCCGCGCATTGGGATCAGGTTCGGTTCGGGGCGGTGACCATCGAGACGCGCGGCGCCGAGCATGCCTTCGACGTGCAGGTCTTCCTCGATGAACTCGATCCGGAGTTCGTGCGCGTCGAGCTGTACGCGGACGCGGCGGACGGTGACCATCCATTCTGCGAGCCGGCGACGCGATCGCGGGCACTGGAAGGCTCGGCCGGGGGCTACGTGTATCGGGCGACCGTGCCAGCCACGCGCGCGGCCGCCGCATATACGCCACGCATCGTCCCGTTCAGAGCCGGAGCGGCCGTGCCCCTCGAGGCCAGTCAGATTCTGTGGCAACGATAAGGACCCCGACCATGTATGAGTTCGACGCGAGCGTCTCCAGCGCGGTCCGTGCCGCCGCTGCTCCGCAGCCGGACCTCTCGCCGGCACACGGCCCGCTCCCGGCCGACCTGCTCGGCCGCATGCACCGCTATTGGCAGGCAGCCAACTACCTCACCGTCGGGCAGATCTACCTGAGGGAGAACCCGCTCCTCGGGGAGCCTCTTCGCGTCGAGCACATCAAGCCGCGACTGCTCGGGCACTGGGGCACCTCGCCCGGGCTCAACCTCGTCTACGTGCACTTGAATCGTCTCATCACGGAACACGACGCCGACGTGATCTTCCTCGCGGGCCCAGGCCACGGTGGGCCGGCCGTGCTCGCGAACGTCTACCTCGAGGGCACCTACTCGGACATCTACCCCGGCGTCTCGCGAGACCTCATCGGGCTGCGCCGGCTGTTCCGCCAGTTCTCGACGCCGGGCGGCGTGCCGAGCCACGTGAGCGTACCCACCCCCGGCTCGATTCACGAGGGTGGCGAGCTCGGCTACGTGCTCGCGCACGCGTTCGGCGCCGCCTTCGACAACCCCGGTCTCATCGTCGTGGCGGTGGTCGGGGACGGCGAAGCGGAGACGGGACCGCTGGCCGGAGCGTGGAAGAGCGTGAGCTTTCTGAATCCGGCACGCGACGGCGCCGTGCTGCCGATCCTGCACCTGAACGGCTACAAGATCAGCGGGCCGACCGTGCTCGGGCGTGCAAGCGACCAGGATATCCGCGCCGTCATCGAAGGGCATGGGTACGACGTGCACTTCGTCGAAGGCGACGACCCGATGCGCGTTCACCAGGCATTCGCGGCGACGCTCGACACGTGCTACGGACGGATCCGCGCGATCCAGGAGGATGCGCGGTCGCACGGCGTGACCGGGCGGCCCCGCTGGCCGGCCATCGTCCTGCGGACGCCCAAGGGGTGGACCGGGCCCGAAGAGTACGACGGCCTGCCCATCGAGGGCACGTTTCGCGCGCACCAGGTGCCGCTGTCACGGGTCTGGTCGAACCCGGAGCAGCTCACGATGCTCGAGGCCTGGTTGCGCAGCTACCATCCGGAGACGCTCTTCGACGCCGGCGGCCGGTTCGCGGCCGAACTGGCCACGCTGGCTCCCCAAGGCGACCATCGCATGGGCGCCAACCCGCACGCGAACGGGGGCAGGCTCCTCGCCGATCTCGATCTGCCGGCGTTTGCCGACTACGCGATTCCCGTCCCGCAGCCAGCCGCCGAACGTCACGAGTCCACCCGCCAGCTTGGCAAGTTCATGCGGGACGTCTTCGTCAGAAACAGGGCCCAGGCGAACTTCCGGGTGATGTGCCCGGACGAGACGGCGTCGAACCGCCTCGACGACCTCTTCGACGTCGAGAATCGCTGCTTCGTCGGCACGACGCTCGACATCGACGACCACGTCGCGCCCGATGGTCGCGTGATGGAAGTCCTGAGCGAGCATCTCTGCGAAGGCTGGCTCGAAGGGTACCTGCTCACGGGGCGCCACGGGCTCTACGCGACCTACGAGGCCTTTGCGATGGTGTCCGCATCGATGACCGTGCAACACACGAAATGGCTCGAGGAGGCGAGCCGGTTTCACTGGCGAGCCCCGATCGCCTCGTTGAACGTCCTCTTGACGTCCACCTGCTGGCGCAACGATCACAACGGGTTCAGCCACCAGGGGCCCGGACTGATCGACGTCATGCTGTCGAAGCGCGGCACCGTGGCGCGCATCTACCTGCCGCCCGACGCCAACTGCCTGCTCTCGGTCGCCGACCACTGCTTTCGCAGCCGCAGCTACGTCAACCTGATCGTCATCGACAAGCAACCGCAGTTGCAGTGGCTCGACGTCGAGTCGGCGTGCGTCCATTGCGCTCGCGGCGCATCCACCTGGGCATGGGCGGGCAACGATGACGCCTGCGAGCCCGACGTGGTCCTGGCGGCGGCTGGTGACGTGCCGACGCTGGAGACCGTGGCGGCGGCGTGGTGGCTGCGCCGTCACGCGCCCGAACTCAAGGTGCGGGTGGTGAACGTCGTCGATCTGATGACGCTGTTCACGCCCGACGAGCATCCGCACGGCATGGACGCCGCGCGGTTCGCGCAGCTCTTCACCGAAGACAAGCCGGTCGTGTTCGCCTTCCACGGCTACCAGCGGGCCGTCCATCAGCTCGTGCACGGGCGCCCCGATGCCGCCCGGTTCCACGTGCGCGGCTTCAACGAACACGGAACGACGACGACGCCGTTCGGCATGGTCGTGCTGAACGGGATGAGCCGCTATCACCTGTGCATCGAGGCGCTGCGTCGCACGACCAGGATGGGCAACCGTGCTGCAGCGCTCGCCACCGAGTGCCGTGACGCGATCCAGCGGGCCGTTGGCTATTCGCGCGAACACATGGAGGATCCGCCGGAGATTCGAGACTGGGTCTGGACCGGAGAGTGACCCCCTCGAGTCCGACCGCCAGAACAGGAGAACTTCGATGACTGCCCCCAGCCCTCGACGACTGATCACTCTCGCCCTCGCGGCCAGCGTGGCCGTCCTGCTCGTGGCCGCCTCGGCGGCCGCCGTTCCAGCGTTTGCCCGCAAGTACCAGACCAGTTGTCAGACCTGCCACGTCGTCTTCCCGAAACTGAACGCGTTCGGCGAAGCGTTCCGTTTGCGCGGGTATCGGATGCCCGCCGAAACCGACGAGATGGTCAAGCAGAAGCCGGTCAGCCTCGGCGCCCCGGCCTACAAGCGGCTGTGGCCGAAGGCGGTGTGGCCCGGTGAACTGCCCGGCAACCTCCCGCTCGCCGTCAATCTGAAGTTCGCCAACGTCAACTCTTCGACGCTCGAGCCCGACGGGACCGTGACGAGCGTCAAGAACGACTTCCAGTTCCCGCAGGAGGCGAACATCTTCGCTGCCGGAACGCTTGGCGATCACGTGTCGTTCTTCAGCGAGATGACCTTCGCCGAGAATCCCGATGGGTCTGCCACCGTCGAGTTGGAACATGCGAGGCTCGATATCGACTCCCCGTTCGGTCGCGAAGACATGATCCACTTCCGCATCGGGAAGATGGCTCCCAACATTGCGGGCGGGTTTCAGGAGATGTGGATCTCGACCGACGCGCCCATCGATTCGGTCTTCGCGTACAACCCCATTGGCGTGAACGGCGGAACGGGCCTTGCCGGGGACGCCACACCCGCGCCGATCTCGCTGCCCTCCTCGGTGCGGGGCATCGAGGCCTACGGAATCGTCAATCACCGCTGGCTCTGGCTGGGCGGAGTCGTCAATGGAATCTCGCCGGGACCGAACGGACAGTTCGACGGCAACAACGCGAAGGATCTGTACGCGCGCCTCGACTACAAGTTCGGCGGCATGGGTTTCGACGGCGACACCGGCGGCAAGGCACCACCGGCCGAGAGCTGGCGGGACAATTCGGTGCGTGTCGGCGCACTGGTGTACCGGGGCGACGGCAGCCACATCAATTTCGCGTCGACCGACGTCCAGGGCAACCCGTTGAACATCCAGGACCTCCACTTTCTCCGGGTGGGGTTCTACGCCAGCCTGCTCTACCAGGACCTGAACATATTCGGGGCCTACCTCCATGGCACCGACCAACTGCAACGGCTGGATCCGGAGGGCAACGCGGGACTGGGCCTGGTGCAAGCCAATAGTCGCGCGTGGTTCGTCCAGGCCGATTATGTCTTCTACCCGTGGCTCCAAGGCACCGGACGCTACGAAACGGTCAGGCCGGGCGACCCGGCCGCGCCGATCGTGAAGAGAGGCGTGGCGACCTTGAATGCGCTCATCCGGGCCAACGTCAAGGCCATCCTCGAGTACCAGCGTGACCTGGACCAGGGGCAGAACCACTCGCTCAACCTGCTCGTTCGATTTGCATTCTGAAGGGAGTGCCTGATGACACGTCGCACGATATCGATGATCGGGATCGGTCTCGCCGTCGCCATCGCCCTCGCCGGAGCGAGCGTCGTGGCGCGGACCAGTTCGCCCGCCGGCAGCATCGTCGGCACGGTGAAGGCTACCGGACAATCGAACAATGCGGACGCCGTCGTGTACGTCGAGCACTCGGCGGGTCCGTTCGCCTCCCCGGCGCCGGCCGTCATGGACCAGCGGGGCATGAAATTCGTCCCGCGCGTGTTGGGTGTGCTCGTCGGCACGACTGTGAAGTTCAACAACAGCGATACCGTCTCTCACAACGTGTTCTCGCCGGACCACGAGAAGTACCAGTTGGGCACGTGGGCGCCCGGGGGCTCGAAGGACCACGTCTTCGCGACGTGTGCGAAGTCCCCCTGTGTCTACGCACAGCTCTGCCTGATTCACCCGGAGATGGAAGGGTTCGTGCTGGTCCTGCAGAACCCGTACTTCGCCACGACGGATGCCACCGGTCAGTTCAAGATCGAGGGCGTGCCGCCCGGCACCTACCAGGTGACGGTCTGGCACCCGAAGCTGAAGGGGCAGCCGAAACCAGTGACGGTGGAAGCCGGAAAGGCAACGACAGTGGACTTCACGCTCGGACGGTAGACGCGTTCAGAGCCGGGAGCGCCGCCCCTGACGGCGGTTGGTCGGCCTCGACGACGGAGCGACAGAGATGCGGAAGAAGATGTCCGGGGCGCTGACGTTTGCGTGGCGAAGGCGATGGTGGGTGCTCGCAGCAGAGCTGTGGGCGGCCGCGGTGCTGGCCACCGGGTCGCCCCTGGCGCAGACAGCGCGCGGACAGACATCGGAACCGGCTCGTCCCCCCTCGCGTATCACGTTTGCCGTCACGCCGGTGTCCGGCGTCAGTTGGCTCACCCGCCTGCGTATCAGCTTCGACTCGACGAGCATGGGGCGCATGGGACAGAACACGCCGCCGGCTTCGGTCCAGTACGAGCCACGATGGAACCAGTTGGCCGGATCGGAGAACCTGAACGAGGCGTTCGTGCTGTCTGGCTCAGACCTGTATCGACTCGATTGCGAGTCGTGCCATCAGCCGGACGGCCGCGGCTCTCCGCCCGAGGTCCATTCGTTGATCGAGCCCGTGCAGGCGATGTCGGCGGCCTTCATGGAGCACCGCATGAGGGCGATGGGACGGCCCATCGATCCGGCGATGGCGCGCCAGGTGGCGTCGGGCGCGGAAGCGGCCATCCGCGACCGGCTGACGAAGGGTGGCCAGAAGATGCCGCCCTTCGAGCACCTGCAGGGCAGCGAGGTGGAGGCGCTGCTGGCCTTTCTCGAGCAACTCGCAGGCGTGCCCGGGGCCGATCGGAGGCAGATTCGCATCAGCGAGCCCTACACGCGCGTCGGCGAGCACCTGGTGAAGGGCACCTGCCGCATCTGCCACGCGGCTACCGGTCCCGGGACGGATCCGGAAGCCCTGATGCGGAACGTGCTGCCATCCCTCGCCAGCTTCGTGCGCGACAAGACCATTTTCCAGGTCATCCAGAAGGTCCGGCGCGGAGCGCCGGTCGCGATGGGACCGGCCCGGCTGTCGTCGGGCGGCCGGATGCCGGTGTTCTCGTACCTGACCGACGACGAAGTGGCTGCCGCGTATCTGTACTTGATCATCTATTCGCCGCGATGACCCTTCGACTCGCTGCGCCTCGCTCGCTCATAGTAGGCCTGCAGAGGGCGGCGTTGTTGACGAGCCCTTCTGGCTCTGGCCAAATGTCACATCCAGGTTGTAAGCCATGGACGAGATCGTCTTTCTCTTCGACGTCGACAACACGCTGCTGGACAACGACCGCGTGCAGGCCGACCTGAGCACGCACATGGCGGAGTGCTACGGAACCGCGGCGCGCGACCGCTATTGGGCGATCTTCGACGACCTGCGGCGGGAGCTCGGCTATGCCGACTACCTCGGCGCGCTCGAGCGCTACCGCGTCGAGTCGATGCGCGATCCGCGCGTGCTGCAGATGTCGAACTGGCTGGTGGACTATCCCTTTGCCGACCGCCTGTACCCGCACGCGCTGGATGCGGTCCGGCACGTGCAACAGTGGGGACGCGCGGTTGTCCTGTCCGACGGCGATGCCGTGTTCCAGCCGCGCAAGGTGCAGCGGTCGGGCATCTGGGACGGCGTCGACGGCGACGTCCTGATCTACATCCACAAGGAGCAGGAACTGGACGACGTCGAGCGTCTCTACCCTGCTCGGCACTACGTCCTGATCGACGACAAGCTCCGCATCCTGGACGCGGTGAAGAAGTTCTGGGCCGGGCGGGTCAAGGCCGTATTCGCGCGCCAAGGGCACTACGCCGCCGACCCGGAGATCCTGGCGGCGTATCCCCACGGCGACCTGCAACTGGACCGCATCGGCGACATCCGAGAGTTGCCGCGTTCTGCATTCTCGTCGTGACGCCCGCCCCCTGCCCTGAGCGAGCGAAGCGAGTCGAAGGGTCACCGCTCCACGGGTCGGATCACGGTCCTGCCGGTAAACGCCTTCGCGACGGCGTCCGCGTCGGCCCGAGACCCGACGATGTCGCCCCAGTGCATGGGAATCAGAACCGCGGGCTTGAATTCGTTGGCGGCTGCTGCCATCTCGGCGGCCGTCATCGTGTAGGTCCCGCCGCATGGCATCAACGCCACGTCGGTCTTCACCTTCTTCATCTCCGGAGTGACGTCGGTGTCGCCAGAGTGGTAGACGCGCTGGCCGTTCGAGAGCGTCACAATGTAGCCTACCCAGCCGTTCGCCTTCGGGTGGAAGTCCTTGTTGGTGTTGTAGGCCGCCACCGCGGTGACCTTCACGGGGCCCGCCTGGTACGACCCGCCAGGCGCCGCCGTCACGATGTGCTTCCCGGTGAGCTTCGACACCACGTCGGCGGGTGCGACGAACACCGTCGTCGGCTTCTCGATCTTCGCGATGTCCTCGGCCGAGAAGTGGTCGTAATGGGCGTGGGTAATCAGGATCACGTCGGCTTTCGACGCTCCCGCCGCCAGCTTCCATGGATCGATGTAGATCGTCACCGCCCCATCGTCGATACGGAACGACGCGTGTCCGAGCCAGTGGATGTAGTCAACGCTCATGGGTGCCTCCGCGAGCAGGAATACGGACAGGAGAAGCGAGGGGAACAGCATGGATCCTGTTATCTTACCAGCCGGGCGGGCCACAACCTCGACGGGAATCGCATGAAGAACCCGGTTCGGACGTGCTACATTCGGTTCACCCCGTGAGGAACCCGCGCAAAGGAGGCTTCACATGTCGGGACGCCGGATCCTGTTGCTCGCTGGCGATTACGTCGAGGACTACGAGATCATGGTGCCGTTCCAGGCGCTGCTGGCCGTCGGCCACCTCGTGCACGCGGTGTGCCCGGGGAAGAAGGCTGGTGACAAGGTGCGCACGGCCATCCACGACTTCGAGGGCAGCCAGACCTACAGCGAGAAGCCGGGCCACAACTTCACGCTGAACGCCACCTTCGACGAGGTCTGCGAGGAGGACTACGACGCGCTCGTGATCCCCGGCGGCCGGGCGCCCGAGTACATCCGTCTCAACGCCCGCGTCCTCGAAATCGTCCGCCACTTCGCGACGGCCGGCAAGCCGATTGCCGCCATCTGCCATGGCGCCCAGGTGCTGGCCGCGGCCGGTGTCCTCGACGGTAAGCGCTGCGCCGCGTATCCCGCCTGCGCCCCGGACGTCACCATGGCAGGCGGCCGCTACACGGACATCGCGGTGGACGACGCGGTAGTGGATGGCGTGCTGGTGACCGCACCGGCGTGGCCGGCTCACCCGAAGTGGATCGCCGCGTTCCTGAAGGTCCTCGGCACGAAGATCGTACAAGAGTAGCCACGCCATGTCACCTGTAGCCTGCCGCGTCTTCCGCGAGACCGAGGGCGTCGTCGCCCGCATGGTAGACATCTCGATCGACGACCTCACGCACGGCGAGGTTGTGATTCGCGCCGAGTGGTCGGGGATCAACTTCAAGGACGCCCTCGGAGTCACCGCGCGTGCCCCCATCTACAAACGCTTCCCGATCAACGCCGGCATCGACGTCGCCGGCCACGTCGAATCGTCGGTCGACCCGCGCTTCGAGACTGGCGATCCGGTGGTGGTCAACGGGATGGGCCTCGGCGAGACACACGACGGCGGCTTCGCGCAGGTGGTGCGAGTGCCGGCCGGCTGGGTGGTGCCTCTCCCGCCGGGTCTCGATCTCCGCGAAGCGATGGTGCTCGGGACCGCGGGCTTCACGGCCGCGCTCGCGCTGCACCGGATGGAGGTCAACGGCCAGAGCCCCGAGAAGGGCCCGATCGTCGTTACCGGCGCCACGGGAGGAGTAGGCTCGGCCGCGATCTCCATGCTGAAGAAACGAGGCTACCGGGTGATTGCCGTATCCGGACGGCCCGAGCACGAGGCGTATCTGCGCGAGTTGGGTGCTGACGAGGTGTCCACGCCCGACGCCCTCGGCGTCGGGTCGCGGCCGCTCGAGGCCGTCCGGTTCGGCGGCGTCATCGACACCGTGGGTGGCGCGCTGCTCGCGGGACTCATCCGGCACGTCGGATTGTGGGGAAACGTGGCCGCGGTCGGCAACGCGGCCGCGCCGGCGTTCGACGCGACGGTCTTCCCCTTCATCCTGCGCGGCGTCAGCCTGCTCGGCGCCAGCTCGGCAGATTGCCCGATGGCGCTCCGGACGGCAATCTGGAATCGGCTGGGCGCAGACCTCAAGCCACCCACCCTCGATCGCTTCGTCAGCCGAACGGTCCCGCTCACCGGCGTCATTCCTGCCTGCGGCACGCTGATGAACCGGACCGCGCGCGGCCGCGTGCTGGTGGACTGCCGCTGACAGGGCGGCGCGGGTCATGAACCCAAGCCCGGTCATCGCGAGGTGGAACTGGACCGGCGGATCCGGTTTACCAATCCGGCGTCGCGGGCGATCTTCCCCGATCTCCAACAGGCCGGCCCGCGCCATCCCTTCGGTCTATTCCTGCGGCGGCGCGGAGAGAAGCTTCGTCGCCGTCATCGTCGTATCGTGGTGGGAATCGTCGATCCCTGGCGGACATGCCGGGGGCTGAAGGCGCCAGTTGGCAATCCGGGTGGGGTGCGTCGTATCGGGCACGACGAACGACTGGTCACGGCCGGCCTGAAGGCCAGGCTTCTTCGCCCCACCGGGTGGGTTCTGACGCACGAGTCTCATCGGTTCGGGTCGGATCGAGCGGCGTTCAGTGGCGCTGCGCCTCCCGCGCCTGTGCTGCACGCCGCGCGGCCGCCTGTCTCTCCGCTCTCTCGGCGTCCACCATGGCCGGATTGGTGTCGGACGAACCTGGAGAAACCGTTTCCGTGTCGGCCCCGCCGGGTGTGCTCGCCCATTCCAGCGCCTCGGCGACGGCATCGATCTCGGTCCCGAGATCGCGAAGGCTCTCGCGCAGCTTCCCGCCGAGTTCCGGAGCGCCAACATCCGTGCTGCGCGCCCGGAGAAGCTGCATGCGCAGACTCTCGAGCGTGTAGAGAATGCGCGTGTTCTCGGCCTCGAGCCGCGTGGCCGCGGTAGTGAGCTCGGCGCGGTGCGCGAGTTGCTGCTCGAGGGCGCGTAACGCCTGGCCCAGCCGATCGCGGACGATCTCGTCGTGCTCGTTCGAGAGCCGCGTGGCGAGCGCGTCACGCTCGGCGACGAGCGCCGTCTCCTCTTGCGACGCCAGCACAGTTCGCAACTCGCGCTCCCGCCGGGCGATTTCGAGGCAGGCCTGGCGCAGCCCGCCGATTGTCGCCTGGGGCCGGGTCACAACCTCGCGGACGACCGGCGGGCCGGATTCCAGCTCGGCGAGAATCGTGTCGCAGAGGCTCTGGATACGGGTGACCCTGGGATCGGGCGGCTCCACCGGCGCTGCCGGCTCCCGCTCGCCAGCCCCAGCCCGGAGGGGTTCGGCACGGGTGTTCTCGCTCTCGTCCGCCTGCGCCTCTCGCTCCGCCTGCCTGGCCCGCACGGCACGCCCGAACGTCGAGGCCGCGGACATGCCCCACCCAAACGCGACGAAGACCAGCCACCAGAGCCCGGGGTGGAGAATCGCGAGCGCTAGGCACGCGACCGCGGCGGCGGCAGAGACGACGCCCCTTGCCACGTCTGCCGGGTCGCCTTGGCGTTGGCGTTTCTTCCGCTCCTCCCGACGCTGCCACCGATCCATACGGCGCTGATGCCGCTCGGCGATCCTGGCAGTGACACGCTCGGCCACCTCCGCTCCGGTGGCCGCCACGCTCTGCTCGACCATCGCCGCGTACGCGTGGCGGTTCTGCTTCAGGGCGTCACTGATGCGCCGCAGGCTCGCTTCGAGCTGTGCGTCCGGGTCCGACCGAGTCCGGTTCATGCGCTCTCCCTTCGCGCCGGCGCCGCCCGGCACCGTTCCCCGCCGCGCCGAGCGCCATCCGGCTGCCCATCTCGGGGGATTCGCCGTCCGAGCGCGTACGACATCATGATGCGTCAAGAGTCGGGGGAAGGAAAGTCGAGGATCGCGGTCGTGACGCCGGCGCGGGCGTCTTCGCCGCGGGTCTCACGATGGCCGAGAAGGGGATGTCCTGAACCGCGTAGTCGCGGGAGTCCTTGAAGTCGTAATGCCACCATTCCTCCGGGTAGACGAAGAAGTAGCCCTCCCGTTCCATCGCTTTGCGTAACAGGTCCCGGTGCTCCCGCTGCTCGGGCGTGCCGCCCGTGTACGAGACGAATGCCCGTTCGCTCATCTCGTCGTACGCGCTCGGCATCTCGACCTCGCGACCGGTCCGGAGATCGACCAGGCCGATGTCCACCGCGCATCCCCGATTGTGCTTCGACCCCACCGCGGGGTCGGCCACGAAGATCCTCTTGTCGGCCGGCGTGATCTCCCAGAACAGCTTGGTGATGGTCCAGGGCCGGTAGGCGTCGTAGACGAGCACGCCGTAGCCGCGCTCCTTCAGCCAGCGATGGGCGGCGAGCAGCGCCTCGGCCGCCGGGCGCTGCAGAAACGCTCGCGCTTCCGGGTACACCGGCCGTCCGACGAAGTTGTTGGCCGTCGCATAGCGGATGTCGAGCCTGACCGTCGGGTCGAGCTGCACCAGTTCCACCAGCTCGCTGGGACGGTAGGGCCCGCCTCCCTTTGGCGGCCCCACCGGCTCGGGCTTCGCGGGCGCCTGCGCCAGCACCGACACGGCAGCCAGGACGGCCGCGCAGCAGACGGTCCACGCGCGCGACCAGTGGCTCGGCCGCACTCTCTGACGCTGTGGTCTCATGGACGCTCCTTCGGCAACGTGCGCGGAACGGTCGGGCGACACCCGACCGATTCGCACAGCGGAACGGGAAGTCACGGCCTCGGCGTGGCCGGCTCCACACCGTCAACGATCGGCTTCGCGAGGGAGCCGTACAACCGGTACTCGTCGAGTCTGCACGAGTTCACGAGTCTTCCGTTGTAATACGTCATGTCAGGGCAGCTGTCGCACATCTCGTACTCGCCGTCCGGCAGCAGCGTGTTGGGTTCGATGACGGTGACCGTCAACGCGTAGATCCGTCCAAACAGCCGCGACGGCGTCCTCAGCAGGCCCATCAAGGCGCCTCGGATACGTGCGTCAATGGCGGCCATCAACAGGATTCCCCTCCCGGCGCTGGCACGACCGCCGGCGTAGTACCTCCCGCGTCGGAGGTGATGAAGGGTCTGCACGACCTCGACCGTCGTCGGAGACACAGATCCGATCCAGTCCTCGTTACAGCAGATGGCGTTCGCAACCAGCCATTTCACTGAGGATGCCGTCCTGGTGCCGCCGAGAAAGGACGCGGCTTCGTACTGGGGAAATGCGTCCTTGATGACGCGGTGCAGGTCGTTCCACCTCAACGCCGACATCTCGTCCTCGACGCCGTGGACCATGCCGATCGACGCCGAGTTCAGATCGATCACCTGGCCGCCCTCCACGAACTTCACGCCCTTCGTGGGAAAGCCCCGTAGGGTGATGAACGTCAGGCCGCTGACCCTTCCCCTGTTGCTCAACGCCCACCGGATGACCTCGGGGACGTGGTGGACGGTGCCTGGGTTCACGGTCATGTTGAAGTTGCAGTTGACGCCCCCGACGTCCCACAGCAGGTCGGCAAACTGCTGTCTGAGTTCGTTCAATCCCCCGTCGTCCCTGCCGGCCCACCCCGGGCGCGTCTGTCCCGAATCAACGTGGAAGCTCATCTCGACAAGGCCGGCGTCTCTCAAGTTGACCAGCAGTTCCCTGGTCAGGCGCTGGCCGTTGGTGATGATCACGGGGTTCAGCCCCCGCTCACGGATGAAGCGCACGATGCCGACAATGTCCGGGTGGATTAGCGGTTCACCACCGGCAAGGTGCACGTTGTTGATGTTCCGCCATCGCTCCAGGAACTGAATCTCGGTCTTGATGTCGTCGAAGGACTTGTGGCCGGCCAGAGCCGTCCGATAGCACCCTTTGCACGTGATGTTGCACTTGTCGGTAATCTCGACCCAGCCAATCGGATTGTCGTGCAGGCTCCACGGAAGCCGATAGAGCCCTCTCCTGCTCAGACCGTCGTCGAGGGGGACGTCGTTTTCCATATCGCTTCCATCCATCCATCGATTCGTCGGGCAACGGGCCGAAGCGTCACCGCCGCAGCGGTCACCGCACACCGTTCACACGTCACGACACGCGAGCATATCCACCCGGGATACCACGAGGGGAGAGGACAACCTGCCACAGTTGCAGGTAACGGGCGCGAACCGTTCCGGCGCAGGACAGCAGATAATACGTCCACATCCGAAAGAACCGTTCGTCGTATCTGGCCTTCAGAACCGGCCACGCCTCGCGAAAGTTGCTGTGCCACGCGAGCAACGTGGGCTCGTAGTACCCGCCGAAATTGTGCCAGTCCTCCATCACGAACGTGTTCTCGATCGACTGGCCCAGTTGCTTGATCGAAGGCGCCATGCCGTTCGGAAAGATGTACTTGTCGTTCCACGGATCGCCGCGAACGGTTGAGATGTTGAGCCCCAGGGTGTGAAGCAGCAACAACCCGTCATCCGCCAGGAGCCGTCTGGCCGTGCGGAAGAACGCCCTCATGTTCTTGTATCCGACCTGCTCGAACATGCCGATCGACACGACCCGGTCGTATCGTCCCTCGATGTCGCGGTAGTCCTGCAGCCGGAACTCGATCGGAAGGCCCGCGCACATTTGCCTGCCGAGCGTGGTCTGCTCGTTCGACACGGAGACTCCGACGCAGCTGACCCCGTACCGCTCAGCGGCGTACTTCATGAAGCTGCCCCAGCCGCAGCCGATGTCGAGCACCGTCATGCCGGGCCTGAGGCCCATCTTCCTGCACACCAGGTCGAGCTTGTTTTCCTGCGCGGTGTCGAGGCTGTCGGTGTTCGCCCAGTAGCCGCACGAATACGTCATCCGCTTGTCGAGCATCATCTCGAAAAGCGTGTTGTCGAGGTCGTAGTGCCGTTCGGCGACCTCGTGCGCTTTCTTCCGGGAACCGTAGTTGACCAATCGTGCGGACAGCACATAGAGCAACGGCTTCAGGTTCCTCCTCACCAGGGCCTCGGCGTCCACCCTGATGAGCCGGCTGATGAACTCCGTGAGGTCCGCAACGTCCCACCAGCCATCCATGTACGACTCGCCCAGGCCCAGGTTACCGCTTCTCAGGACCCGGTCGTAGAACCGATCGTCTTTGATCCGAATGTCCCACGGACGGTCCCCGTTCGGGCGGATGTCGGCGATGGCGAGTACTCGATGCACGAGGTCTCGGGACGTTCGAGTCATGACGCTCATCCCTCGCGGGCGCAAGAGCAGACACCCGTCGTCCACTCCGTCACCTGTTCGCTGGCATGGCGGAACCCTATCTCCGCGATCGGGTCCATGTGCGTGAAGTCACTCGACGCGTAGCCGTCGAGCGGGGGACGCAGCGTCAGGTCTGCGTCGCGACCGGCGGCCTGCGCCTGCTCGTTGGAGGCGAGCGTGAACGCCCGCGTCAGGGACACGAACACGGGCGGAGCCCGCCACGGACGATCGACGCCCGCGGCAGCGTGAAATCGGCCCACGGCCGCTCCCGGGCCGATCTCGCCGAGCCGCTGCACCGCACCGCCTTCGCTCACAATCAGCGCGCAGTGCCGCCCCCGCAGCACCACGTACAGACGATCACCCGCGTCGCCCTGCCGGAAGAGCACGTCGCCCGGTGACATCACCCGCCGCACAAGGCGACTCGCGACGGCATGCCCGACCGCGTCGCCGAGCGCCTGTCCGAGCGGAGTGGCCGCTATGTCCTCGTACGTGATACGCGAAAGGTCATCCATGTCTGCGGTAGTCGAAGCCTGCTATGCGACTCCGGCCACACTAATGCCGCGGCCTGACAGGTGTCAAACGGATCCCGTGCGAGGGTCCCCACGACGAGCGCGCCGCGATTCGCCTCGCGCGGGTGTTCTCAACTGCACAGACACAAGTCCGTGAGAGCCCTATCCTGTCTGGTACGAGTGGGCCCTCGCTCCCGTCCGCGTGGTGCTCCTTCTCGTCGGGTTGGTGGGCGGCCGTCGGTCGACGGCCCAGCGTCCTGGGCGACGCGCGTCGGGGCGGCTGACGGGCGATCCTTGGTCCCAGGGCCCGCCTGCAAGTGACGGACGGTACAATGAGGTGAGCAATGAGAGTCAATGTCTCGAATCGGATGGTCGTGGCAGTTGGCATCGGCGCGGTGGCGCTACTCGGGCTGAGTGTATCGACGTACGCGGCGCCGCAACAGGGCCAGACACGGCAGGAACAACAGAAGCAGCAGCAGGCACAGAAGAAGCAGGACCAGGCGCAGGCCAAGCAACGTCAGCAGGCCCTGGTCGGTCAACAACAACAGCGCCTGACGCAGTATCGTGATCATCTGGATCAGCAGCAGCGTCTGGGACAGTCGCAGTCAGCGCAGCTGCAGCAGCAGAAACGTCAGGCCCAGTACACCGTTCAGCAACAGTACGTGGCGCGCCTCCATCAGCAGCAGTTGACGGTCCAGCGCCAGACCCCGAATCGCTACAGCCGCGATCCCTACTTCTCCACGCCCGCGAGCTATCGGTACTCTCGTGGGGGCCAGTTCTACGAGACCAATCAATACGGCGTGAATCTGCTCAAACAGGCCGTGAACTATGGGTATGACCAGGGCTATCGCACCGGGCAGGCGGATCGGCAGGACCGCGCGACGTCCAACTACGAGGGCTCGTTTGCCTATCAGGATGCCAACTACGGCTACAGTGGCTTCTACGTCGATCGGGACGACTACAACAACTACTTCCGGGAGGGCTTCCGACGCGGCTATGAAGACGGCTACGGCGGACACCCTCAATACGGCACGTACGTCAACGGAAAGGCCACGATTCTGGGCGCCATTCTCGGGACGATCCTCAACTTCCAGGCGATTGTTCGGTAGCGACGGCGGGATCCTGAACGAGCGCCCGACCACCGACGTCATCAGTGAGTGGGCCCGGGCGCTCGGTTCCCAGAAGGAGGAGAGGTCATGAAGGGTTTCGTGAAAGACATCGAGAGTCTTGCCGTGAAGAACGACGAGTTTCGTCAGGTGCTGTACACGGCCAGGCACTGCCAGCTCGTCCTCATGGCGTTGAAGCCCCACGAAGAAATCGGGGCGGAAGTCCACACGCTCGACCAGTTCTTTCGCGTGGAGGAGGGGACCGGCGAGGCGGTGCTCGACGGCGTTCGCACTCCGATCCACGCGGGCTTCGCGGTCGTCGTCCCGGCTGGGGCGAATCACAACATCATCAATACGGGCAGTGGTCCGCTGAAGCTCTATACGCTCTACGCGCCGCCGAACCACCGGGACGGGGTCGTCCACCATACGCGCGCCGAGGCGGAGGCCGACAACGAGCACTTCGACGGCAAGACGACGGAATAGAGATCGGAAGGAGCCCGCGCACGATGAGCACGATCACGACAAAGGACGGCACGCAGCTCTACTACAAGGACTGGGGCTCAGGACGGCCGGTGGTGTTCAGTCACGGCTGGCCCCTCAGTGCGGACAGCTGGGAGGCTCAGATGGTGTTTCTCCGCCTCCCACGGCTATCGGTGCATTGCCCATGACCGTCGCGGCCATGGCCGGTCGAGCCAGCCCTGGGGTGGCAACGACATGGACACCTATGCCGACGATCTCTCGGAGCTCGTCGAAGCGCTCGGCCTGAATGGCGCCACGCTGATCGGCTTCTCTGCGGGCGGCGGCGAAGTGGCCCGCTATATTGGCCGCCACGGCACGAAACGCGTGGCCAAGACTGCGCTGATCTCCGCCGTCCCGCCGCTGATGCTGAAGACGGCTGCCAATCCCGCCGGCCTGCCGGTTGAGGTGTTCGACGGGGTCCGCCGCGGCTGCCTCGCCGACCGCTCGCAGTTCTACAAGGATCTCACGGGAGAACACGTTCGACCGTATCAAAGCGTTTTCCGAGACGGACTTCACCGAAGATCTCAAGGCGTTCGACGTACCAACGCTCGTCCTACACAGCGACGACGACCAGGTCGTGCCCATCGGCGCCGCGGCTCTCCGCACGGCGAAACTGGTCAGAAATGCGATTCTAACGGTCTACGCGGGCGCACCCCACGGCCTCGCGGACACGCACAAAGACCAGCTCAACACCGACCTGCTGGCCTTTCTCGAGACCTGAGGTCGCGGTGCCGCCTGACTGGTGGCGCACGTTTTGGGGATCGTACCGGTTGGCCATTCGACAGGTCCTGACGGCGGACGGGCCGTTCGTGGCACGCCGCGACAGAATAGCGTATGGCTCTGACATCACGACATTGGAGGCACCATGATGAGCGATGACAAGACGAGCACGTCTGCGGCCGAACGGCGGTGGTGAACCCCCTGCCGTGTTGAAGCAGAAGATCGAGGCGGCGTTCGGCACCGTGGATGCGTGCAAGAAGGAGTTGTCGACAGAGGCGCTGACCCAGTTCGGCAGCGGCTGGGCGCGGCTCGTGCTGGACGGTGGCAAGCTCACGGTGGTCAAGACCGCCAACGCGGCCGTGCCGATCACCGCTGCCGCGAAACCGCTACTGTGCGTCGACGTCTGGGGGCACGCCTACTACCTGGATTACCAGAACCGACGCGCGGACTATGTCAACGCCGTGCTGGACAAACTGATCAATTGGGATTTTGCGGCACAGAACCTTGGATGAACGGAGATGGGAGACAACCATGAGACTCAGTAGATTCGTGGCGGAGATCGCGGCGGGTTGCGCGGCCATGGTGCTGTTGGCGATCCCGGGACTGGCTGGACAGGTGCCCCAGGCGCCCCCGCACGCAACGACGGCGAAGGCGAAGCCCCCGACCGCCATGGCCGCGGACATGGCCGCCAAGTGCAAGGCGATGATGGCCGACCACGAGAAGATGATGGCGGACATGAAAGTCGCCGATCAGCGCCTGGACGATCTCGTCGCCAAGATGAACGCCGCGTCGGGCATGGCGAAGTCGGACGCGACCGCGGCCGTCGTCAGCGAGATGGTCACCCAACGCCAGGCTATGCGCGACGGCATGATGAAGATGCAGCACGGGATGATGGCCCACATGATGGAGCACTCGCAGGCAGGCAAAGACTCCATGACGATGTGCCCTATGATGAAGCAGATGGGCGGCATGAAGCACTGAGCGTGTCGGGGCCGCGCGGCCGGTGTTCGGCAGGATGCC
>DASVIS010000084.1:0-5873 GCA_036381995.1 Vicinamibacterales bacterium
GCCGCCCGAACCATCTGCCGCGCCTGTGTGAAGAGCGTGGAGTTCAGCCCCGCCGCGTTGGCGATGAAGTTCCGTTCGGCGTCGAGCTGCCTCGCGATCCCGACCGACTTCTCGATGATGTCCCACGCGTCGCCCAGTTCCTTCTGCTTGGCCGGGTTCTTCGCCAGTTCCGCGCGCAGGCGCCTCTCCGCCGCCTCCTTCTGCGCCATCAGGGCGTTGTCCTTCAGCCCCTTCAGCTGGCCGCGCTGCGACTTCAAACTGTTCTGGACCCCGAACAGTTCCTGCGTCGTCTGGCGCGCATTCTCGGCGCTCTGCGCCGCCCACTTCTTGATCGCCGATTCCCGGGTTTCATTGCTCGCGATCGAGAACGGGAGTGCCAGGTCGCGGCGGTACTCGAGGTGCGCCACCGTGTTCAGGCGCTGCGTGGACCCGGGGTGCCCGGTCGTGAAGACCAGGTCGCCTTCCTTCGAGCCTGCCGGCGACCACTTCAGGAAGTTCGAGGTCTGCGCCGGCTTGTCGTTCTCGTAGAGGCGGAACATCGAGACGTCCACGCAGTAGCGCGGATACGTGAAGTTGTCCGTATCGCCGCCGAAGAACCCGGTGTTGTATTCGACCCCGAACACCAGGCGGACGTCGTTGTACACCTTGTAGGTATAGAGGTGGTACACGGCACCGGCATACAGCGACACGACCTGCTTCGTCACACCGGTCTGGGCCTCGCCCTGGATCGCGGTGATGGCCTTCTGCCGCGCCGCCGCGGCTTCCTGCGGCGTCATCGTCGGCGTCACGGCGCCGGTGACCTTGGCCGTCACGTCCTCGATGCTCTGGAGCACGCTGAGCGTCATGCCCGGCACCTTCAGTTCGTCGGCCCGGGTCGCCGCCAGGAACCCGTTCTTCACCAGGTCCTTCTCGGCCGTGCTGAACCGCTGCAGCGTGCTGAGCCCGATGTGGTGGTTGGTCAGCACGAGGCCGTCCGGCGAGACGATCGAGCCGGTGCCGCCGCCGAATCTCACCGTGGCGAGCTGGAGGTGATTCAGCCAGGGGTCGGTCACGTCGAACTTGTACTTCGCCTTGATCGCCGCCTTGGGAATGCTGTTGTACGGCCAGAACCCTTCGTCGGCGCGGGGCGCAACGCCGAAGGCGACGACGGCGAGCGTCAGTGCGAGCAGCGGTGAGAGGAATCTTCTCGTTTTCATGGCTTAGCCCTTCGAAATGAACTGGTGAGGCGAGGAAACCATCAGCCGAAAGCCCTGAGAGGCGAAGGTCGACTTTAATTGCGCCCGTGATCAGTGTCAAGTCACGGACATCTGCCTGTCACGGACATCTGCCACGGACATCTGCCACGCCGTGGGGGGCAAGGCCGGGATTGGACTGCGGCTACCCGTGGCAGGCGCGCCACCACTCGAACGCGTCGCGGAGGGCGCGCTCGATCGGCGACTGCGGCATGGCCAGTTCGCGGATCGCCTTCTCCGAACTGTAGTAGTGATCCGCGAAGGCCAGGCGGGCCATCGAGACCGCGAGGGCAGGCTCACGGCCGGTCAGCCGCGCCAGCGCTTCCATCCCATGGCCGGCTGCCACAGCGCCCACCAACGGCACCGGAACCCGAATCGGGCGTCGGCCGAGCACCGCGAGGGCGCGTGCGAACAACTCGCGGTACGGGAGATTGACGTGCCCGAGGATGTAGCGCTCGCGCGGACGACCCAGCGCCATCGCCGCGATCGTCCCGGCCACGACATCCCGCACATCCACGAAGTTGTTGCCCCCGCGGCGCGGGTAGCCGGCAACCGGCCCCCGTGTGAGCGGAAGCAGCAGGCGCATGCTGGACGGCTTGGGGTCGAAGGGGCCGATCATGAAGCCCGGGTTGACGACGACGGTCTCGACGTCGGCCGCCAGCGCGAGAGCCTCCGCTTCGCGCTTGGTGACCGCGTATGGATTGTCGATGCGGCCCGGAGGCCAGTCCGTCGATTCGTCTGCGATGTGTCCCGGTGGCGGCAGTCCGATCGCGTCCACGGTCGAGACGTGCACGACCCGCTCGACGCCCGCGTCCGCGGCCGACCGAAGCACCGCGCGGGTCCCCCCGACGTTCACGGCACGGACCGCATCGAAGTGTTCCCGGTCCCGACACCAGAAGGTGATCGACGCGGCCGCGTGGTAGACCTGGCGGCAATCGCGAACGGCCCGCGCCACGGCCCGTTCATCGCGGACGTCGCCGTCGGCGCTCTCGTAATCCAGCCCTTCCAACGCAATCGGACGCCGGTTGTCCCTCACCAGGACCCGAACCCGTGTCCCGCGCTCGATGAGTCCACGAGCGAGGTTCCCGCCAAAGAACCCCGTGGCACCGGTGACGAGCACAGGACCCGACAAGGACATCGTGTCCTCTCTCACACGCCCAACAGCGTGACGATGCCCCAGGCCGCCACCGCCGTGGCTGCGCCTGTGACGGCGTCCCCGGTATAGTGGTACTCGCCGGCCACCGAGCCCGCCATGATGCTGACCGCGAGGAAGAGGAAGACGACTCCCGCCATCGGCCACACTGGTGCGACGGCCAGTGCCGTGGCCAGCGCGCCCGCCGCGTGGCCGCTCGGGAAGGTATTGGCCTGCGTGGAAGCTTCGCGAACGACCATCAGATTGAGCCGCCGCAGTAACACGTGACGCTGGGCCAGCGGGCTGTCCGGACGCAGGACCCACGCCGGCCGCGTCCGCACCCAGGGCAGCACGCCGTAACATGCCAGTTCGGCCAGCAGCACGACGCTCCAGAACCGGTCGGAGGCATCCTGACGGCCTGCGAGCACGAACGCCATCATCCCGGCCGGCAGCACGATGTAGCAGGAAAAATACGATGCTTCGAGCAGTTCCAGCACGGCTCGCGGGGCGGTCCGGGCAAGGGCGCCCGCACCCAGCCACTCGCGCGCGCGGCGGTCGAAGGCGATGAACCGCTCCTCGATCCGCTCCTGGGGCGACACGAAGTAGAACCCGGTCAGCCAGTAGCACAGAAGGATGTACGGCAGCGGCAGCCATGTCCGGAGGAAATGAATCGCCGGGGATCCGGGCAGGCTGGCGACGAAGACGGCGACGGCCGCCGACAACGAGGCGAGGACCAGGAGTCTGATGCGGCTGGCGCGCGGAATCGGCCGGAACGGCAGGATCGCCAGCAGGTATCCGAGATAGACGACGATGATCCACTCCGACACGCGCAACGGATCGCTCCTTGGGTGGTGAACGCCCTATCCTAACTTCCCGGACCCTGTGATCTCGGGGCCTGTCGTGGCCGGAGCGATCGTGCCCGCCGTCATGTCGGCCCAGGTCCGATGACCCCACTCGCAGATGACAGAGAGGTTCTCGGTTCCGATCCCGACGGCGTCGTGATCGAGGCCGACCAGCACGAAGGTGATGGTGGCCGACGCCACCGGCCGACCGTCCACGTGCGCGGCGGCGGAGACCCGGGCCCCCGTGGCTTTGAGCGACAGAATCTCGGCCGACAGGTCCAGCCGGCACGGTGGACGAACCGGGAGGCGGAACTCGGCGCCGTTGACCATCGCGAGCATCGGCAGCACCTCACGCCCGGACGCCTGCGCTACCGACTGCTGCACGAGACGCCCGCCGAGTTGCGCCATCGATTCGAGGATCAGGACGCCGGGCTCCACGGGGTAGGCCGGCATGTGGTCCCGATAATAGTCGGCATCGGGCGACAGGTCCCGATAGCCCCGCGCCCGCTTCCCTGGCTCGATCTCGACGACCTTGTCCACCAGCACGAATCGCACGCCTGGCTCCTTGCTCCCATGCCTCGGCTGACTCGCGCCCGCCCGGAACCTGCCCCGCGCCCGCTCCCTTGCCGCATGAGAATTTGAATCGTAGCACAGCGCGGGAATTGACTTGGCCGGTCCGCTCGGTCAGAATTTATCGTCTGTCGTGTGCAGGGCTTCCGAACTATGAGTGAACTGGATCCGATCGAGCAGAAGGTCATCGAACTGATTGCGCAGAAGAAGCGAATTCCGCCGGAGAGCATCTCGCTCGATTCGACGTTTCTCGAGCTGGGGATCGACTCGCTGGATGGCATGGACCTCCTGTTCAACTTCGAGGAGAGCTTCAAGCTCACCATTCCCGACGAGATGGCCCAGCAGATGAAGAGCGTGCGCCAGGTGGCGGACGCCTTGCGGACGGCCCTCGCGAACAGCCCTCGATCGACGACCACCTGACATGCGCCGCGTAGTGATCACCGGACTCGGCGGAGTATCCGCGCTGGGAATTGGTGTGCCCGCGCTTTGGGATGGCCTCGCCGCGGGGCGGTCTGGCGTCAGGCGCGTGACCGTGTGCGACACGAGCATCCTCAGCAACCCGATTGCCGCCGAGGTGCCGTCGTTCGACCCGGCCGCCCACCTCACACCAGACCAGTTGCTCCTGTTCGATCGCAGCACCGCGTTCGCGATGATAGCCGCCTCGGAAGCGTGGGCCCAGGCGGACCTGGAGCTGACCGACGAAGAGCGCGAACGGGCCGGCGTCCTGATGGGCACCGGGATGGGCGGCGTCACACGCCAGGACGAAGCCTACCGGGACCTGTACGAAAAGAAGGTGGCGCGGTCCCACCCCTTCACCATCCCGCGGATCATGTCCAACGCCGCGGCGTCGCACATCTCGATGCGGTTCCGGCTGGAGGGCCCGACGCTGTGCATCTCGACCGCCTGCGCCTCGGCATCGCACGCCATTGGCGAGGCGGCAGAGCTGATCCGCAGCGGTCGCGCGGACGTGATGGTCGCGGGCGGGGCCGATGCCCCGATTGCCACGGGCGTGGTGAAGGCGTGGGAAGGCATGCGCGTCCTGGCGCCGTGCGGCGACGACCCGGCCGCAGCCTGTCGCCCGTTCTCGGCGGATCGCCAGGGCCTGGTGCTCGGCGAAGGTGCGGGAGCCGTGATCCTCGAAGAACGCGAGCGCGCGATCCGCCGTGGCGCCGTCATCCATGCGGAGCTCGCCGGCTACGCGGCCACCGCCGACGCGGCGCACATCACGGCGCCCGGCGTGGACGCTCCGGCGCGCGCCATCCGGCAGGCGCTCGCCCAGGCAGGCCTCGCTCCGGAGCAGGTGGATTACGTGAACGCGCATGGCACGGCCACGCGCCTCAACGACAAGACCGAAACGACTATCATCAAGCGCGTCTTCGGCGACCACGCTCGGAAGCTGGCCGTCAGTTCGACGAAGTCGATGCACGGCCACATAATGGGGGCGTCGGGCGCGATCGAACTGCTCGCCGCGCTGATGGCAATCGAGCGAGGCATCGTTCCGCCCACCGCCAATTACCGGCAGCGAGACCCCGAGTGCGATCTCGACTACGTGCCGAACCAGGCGCGCGAGATGAAGGTGGATGTCGCGGTCTCGAACTCGTTCGCATTCGGCGGGCTCAACGCCGTCCTGGCTGTGCGCCGAGCCTGACCCTATTTCCGTCCCCTCAGTCCCTTCAGCACACCCGTCGCGTGTGCCCGCGCGTAGATCAACTGGGTCCTCACGACGTGGCCGATCAGCCGCACCCGGCTCGTCACATTGCGGGGCCGCAGGAGAACTCCCGACTCGTATTGCTGCCTGACGCGGACCCTCTGGAGCTTTCCGCTGGTCGTCTTCGGGATGGTGCCGGGCGGCACGACGATCACGTCGTCCACCAGTACGCCCGTGGCTTCGACGATGCGGCCGCGCACCCGATCGGCCAGGCCGCCTTCCATCTGCGCGTGGGCCGGCTCGAGGACGATCACGATTCGTTCGCGGCCTGTTCCCGCCGCTGTGCCAAACGCCACGGCGCGTCCCTTGCGCACGCCCGCGACGTCCGCCGCCGCCTGCTCGAGGTCCTGTGGATAGTAGTTCCGCCCGTTGACGATGATGGTGTCCTT
>DASVIS010000085.1:0-10533 GCA_036381995.1 Vicinamibacterales bacterium
CCGGCGGGACCGGCACGGTCGCAACGCGGCCGGACCTCGCCGGTGCGGCCAGTGGCGGCGTCGCAACGGGATCGCGCAGCACGCGCTGATCTTCGAGCCGGAGGATCCTGGCGAGCTTCTGCTCGTAGCTGATCACCGGCACGACGGGCGCCGGCGGCGCACTGGCGCACCCGCTCGCCATCGCCGCACAGGGGAGCACGACGAAGGCGGAAAGCGCGACCTGGAGACGGTGACGTGAGAGAAACCTGATCATGGCGTCTTCGATGGAGCCGATTGACGGGTCAGCGGGTCAGCGTCTCGGACCGGAGCGTTGCGCGCCCGATTCGCTCGAGATCGATCGCCACCCCGAGGCCGGGTGCGGTCGGGACGGCAATCGTGCCGTCCGGCGCGACCTCGACCGGCGGTTCGATTAGGTCCGGCACGAAGTATCGCCGGCTCGCCGCCACGTCGCCAGGCAGCGTGAAGTTCGGCAGCGTGGACAGGTGAATGTTATGCGTGCGGCCGATGCCCGATTCGAGCATCCCGCCGTGCCAGACCGGGATACCGTTGGCCGAGCACAGGTCGTGAACCGCGAGTGACTGGAAAAAACCGCCGAGGCGCCCTGGCTTGATGTTGATGATCCGACACGCGCCAGCCTCGATCGCCTCCCTCGCGACGCGCGCCGAGTGGATCGACTCGTCCAGACAGATCGGCGTCTTCAGCCGCCGCTGCAGCCGCGCATGGTCGCTCACATCGTCGTAGTCGAGCGGTTGCTCGATCATCATCAAGTTGAACTGATCGAACTCGGCCAGGTGGTCCCCGTCGGCCAGCGAGTAGGCCGCGTTCGCGTCCACCATCAGCGGGATGTCGCCGAACCGTTCCCGCACCATCCGCACCGCCTCGACATCCCACCCGGGCTTGACCTTGATCTTCACGCGACGATAGCCCGCATCCAGCTCCGTCCGGATCTTCATCGCCAGCTGGTCGAGCGAGTCCTGAATGCCGATGGACACGCCAGATTCGATCCGCGCCCGGTCGCCGCCAAGCACCCGCGAGAGCGGCAGCGATTCGCGGCGCGCGTACAGGTCCCACACGGCCATTTCAAGCGCCGCCTTCGCCATGTTGTGGCCGCGGACCGCGCGAAACGCCGGAAAGACCTCCCGCGGATGCGCCACGTCGACACCGAGCAGCGTCGGCCCCAGGAACCTCGTGATGATGTGCCACGCCGTTTCGTTCGTCTCGGCGCTGTAGTACGGCATCTCCTCGGCGACGCATTCGCCCCACGCCTCGAGGCCGTCGCCGAGCAGCCGCACCAGGATGAACCGCTTGTCCGTCACGCGGCCGAAGCTGGTCTGGAAGAAGTGGACCAACGGCAACCGCAACAGCCGGAGTTCGACACGGTCGATCTTCACGACGGCTCCTTGCCTATGCCCTGGTCCTCGGCACGTAGTACCGAGTGCCGCGACCCATCCCGCGGATCTGGCGCAGTAGGTCGTCGAGCGCGTCGTCGCTTCCGGCCAGGTCGATCTGGGACGTCTCGACGACGAGCAGGGGGGTGGCGGTGTAGTGGAAGAAGAAGTGCTGGTAGGCCTCGTTGAGCTTCTGCACGTAAGCTGGGTTCGGGCTGTAGGCTTCCTGCTCCGGGTCGCGGACGCGCAGGCGCTTGACGAGGAGTTCCGAGGGGGCCTGCAGGTACACGACGAGATCGGGCAGGGCGACGTCGCGCGCCAGCAACTCGTAGAGCCGCTGGTAGATGAACAACTCGTTGTCGTCGAGGTTCAGGTACGCGTAGATCCGGTCCTTCTCGAAGAGGTAGTCGCAGATCGTGGACTGGCTGAACAGGTCGGCCTGCCTGAGCGCCTCCTGCTGCCGGTGGCGATTGAGGAGGAAGAACAACTGCGCCTGGAGGCCCGCGCCGTGCCGATCGGCATAGAAGTCCGCCAGGAACGGGTTGTCCGTTTCCTCCAGGACGGTCGTCGCATCGACGTGAGCGGCCAGACGCTCGGCCAGCGCCGTCTTGCCGACACCGGGCGGCCCTTCGAGGGCGATATAGCGAAAGTCCAAGGCGGGGCGAGTATAACGGAAAACGCGAAATGCGGTAAGCTCCCCCAATGGCCTGGTTCACCAAGACCCGCAAGCCGATGGCGCCGACAGACAAGGTCAGCCGCGTGCCGGAGGGGCTCTACGTCAAGTGCCCGGGTTGCACCCAGTTGATCTACAACAAGGACCTGTCGGCCAACCTCGGTGTCTGTCCCCGGTGCGCGCATCATTTCAGGCTGTCGGCGACCGAACGGCTGGCCATGCTGTTCGACGGGGAGTACACGGTCCACGACCCCAACCTCGTCTCGACCGATCCGCTGGAGTTCACCGATACCAAGCCGTACAAGAGCCGGCTGCAGGCCAGCATCGCGTCGACGGGCATGAAGGACGCGGTCGTCACCGCCACCGGCTTGCTGGACGGGATCGAAACGGTCATCGCCGCCATGGAATACAGCTTCATCGGCGGCAGCATGGGTGTGGTCGTCGGCGAAAAACTGACGCGCGCCATCGAGCGCGCGATCGACCGCCGGGCCCCCGTCATCATCGTGTCGTCCTCGGGAGGCGCCCGCATGATGGAGGGCGCGCTGTCGCTGATGCAGATGGCCAAGACATCGGCCGCCCTCGCCCGGCTGGACCGCGCGGGCCTTCCGTTCATCTCGGTGCTGACCGATCCGACCACGGGCGGCGTGACCGCCAGCTTCGCCATGCTGGGCGATCTGAATGTCGCGGAACCGAAAGCCCTGATTGGCTTTGCCGGGCCGAGGGTCATCGAGCAGACGATTCGCCAGAAGCTGCCCGAGGGCTTCCAGCGGAGCGAGTTCCTGCTCGATCACGGCATGATCGACATGGTGGTGGATCGCCGCGAACTGAAGGCCACGATCGCCCGCGCCGTGAGGTTCATGGGCGCGAAGGCCGCCGGCAAGAAGGCCTGAGCGGGTCGAGTCACCGTGGACCCACTGACCTACCTCTTCAGCCTCGAGAAGCTGGGCATCAAGTTCGGTCTGGACAACATCCGGACGATTTGCGCCGCCCTCGGCAATCCCCAGGACGCCTGGCCCTCGGTCATCGTGGCCGGCACCAACGGCAAGGGCTCGGTGTCCGCCATGGTCGAAGCCGGGCTGCGGGCAGCCGGCCTTCGGACAGGACTCTACACGTCGCCTCACCTGGTACGCCTCGAAGAGCGGTTTGCCATCGACGGAAGGCCCGTTGATCCCGGCCGGCTGATGGCGGCGGCAGGAACGGTTCAGGAAGTGGTCGGGCGGCTTCGTGCAACGGGGCGGCTGGCGACGGAGCCGACGTTTTTCGAGGTGACGACCGCGGTCGGCTTCGAGTTGTTCCGGCTTGCGCGTGTCGATTTCGCCGTCCTCGAAGTGGGACTGGGCGGGCGGTGGGATGCGACCAACGTCGCGACGCCCGTCGCCGCCGCGATCACGACGATCGACTTCGATCACGAGCGCTTTCTCGGCCACACGATCGCGGGGATCGCGGGCGAAAAGGCGGGAGTCATCAAGCCGGGGATGCACGTGGTGGTCGGCGAGACGAAGATGGAAGCGGTCTCGGTGATCGCCCGCGCCTGCCTCGAACGACAGGCGGTGATGGTCCCGGCAGGAGCGGGCGTCCGGGCGGACATCGTCACCCTGGACGGGGGCAGAGCCGTCGTGAACCTCGCAACGCCGGTGCGCGACTACGGCACCCTTCGCCTGTCGCTCCGCGGCCGCCATCAGGTGTGGAATGCCGTCGTCGCGGTGCGCCTCCTCGAGGCGCTGGATCGGCTGGGCACGAGCCTGCCGGCCGGTGCCATCGCGGCCGCCGTCACCACCCCGATCTGGCCCGGGCGCCTCGACGTGCTGTCCGATCCGGCTGGCCGCACCGTGCTCTGCGATTCCGCCCACAATCCGGCTGGCGCGCTCGCGCTCGCAGACTACCTCCGGGAAGTCCATCCAGCCGGGTTGCCGATCGTCTTCGGAATCATGAAGGACAAGGACGTCCGCGGCACTCTCGGGCCGCTGCTCCCGTCCGCGACACATCTGGTGCTTACCCGTGCGCACACGGACCGGGCGCTGACGACGGCACCACTGGCGGATGAGGCTCTGCGGGCGGGGTGGCGTGGCACGGTCGAGGTCGAGGATGAACCGGGTCGCGCCCTCGACGCGGCGTGGCGGCACGCACCGGCGATCTGCGCGGCCGGCTCGATCTTCCTGGTGGGCGAGGTGCTGGCACGATTGCGGCCCAACCCATGATATTCTTGCCGGGTTTTCATCATTCGAGGACGTTCCACATCCCTGGCAAGGGCACGGGTGTATCTCCATTGACGATCCCGATCCGCACGGCGGCCATCCTCTTCGGCCTCGCTGTGTGCGGTGCTTCACCGGCGTTTGCCCGGCAAGGGCTTCCCACCAACGTCGGGTTCATCGAGACGTGCAAGCAGTGGACGATCGACCAGATCACCAAGAACCACGTCAAGCTCAAGGGATCGGTGGAGTGCACGCGGGGCGACATGCAGGTGTTCGCCGAGGAGCTGGAGTACTGGACCGACACCCACGTGGCGGTGTTGAGCGGCAACGTCACGTTCAGGGAGAAGGACGCGCAGATTTCCGCCGACCGGGCCGAGTTCAACACGGAAACCCGCCTGGGCACGTTTTACAACGCCAGCGGTTTTGCCACCGTGGCCACGCAGACCAAGCGCAGCCCGATGGGGGGCCAGGAGCCCGACGTCTATTTCTACGGCGACACGATCGAGAAGATCGGGAGCGACAAGTACCGGATCACGCACGGCGGGTTCACCACATGCGTGCAGCCGACGCCGCGCTGGCAAATCACGTCTGGTTCCGTCACGCTCCGGCTCGATCACTACGCGTACCTGAAGAACGCGGTGCTCAAGGCCAAGGGCGTCCCGGTGTTCTACCTTCCGGCCCTCTTCTACCCGATCAAGAAGGACGACCGCGCCACCGGGTTCCTGCTGCCGACCTACGGCACCTCCACCCTCCGCGGCTTCACGTTGAGCAATGCCTTCTTCTGGGCAATCAACCGGAGCCAGGACGCGACCTTCATGCACGACTGGTTCTCCCAGCGCGGCAGCGGGATGGGCGCCGAGTATCGCTACGCCTCGGCCCCCGGGTCGTCGGGCTTCATCAGGGTCTACCGCCTCAGCGAGCACGAATCGGTGCTCCAGAACAGCGACGGCTCGCAGACGGTCCTCCCGGGAAGTCAGAGCTACGAGGTACGCGCGAACGTCAACCAGGCGCTCGGCCGGCAGTGGTCGGCGCGGGGCCGCGTCGACTATTTCACCGACATCACGGTCCAGCAGACCTACAACACGAACATCTACGACGCCTCGAGCAGCACCCGCACCTTCGGCGGCAGCATCAGCGGCAGCGCCGGCGGCCTCACCCTGAATGGCAGCTACGACCGCACCGAGTATTTCTCAGGGGTCAGCGATACGACGGTCAACGGCGGAACGCCGAGGGTCACGATGAGCCGGAACGAGCGTCCGCTGTTCGGCTCGCCGATCTATTTCTCGATGAACGGCGAATACGCGAACCTCCTCCGTGAGACCCGCTCCGGCGACACCGTGAGCGACCGTGGCCTGACGCGACTCGACGTGATGCCCACATTTCGAGTGCCGTTCACCAAGCTCCGCTTCCTGACGGTGAACTCGTCGGTGGCGTGGCGGGGCACGTACTGGACGCGCAGCCAGGCGCCGAGCGGCGACGGCTCGGTGGTCGACGAGGGGATCGGGCGGACCTACTTCGATTTCCAGTCCCGCATCACCGGGCCGGTCCTCAACCGCGTGTGGAACACCCCGGACAATGGCTATGCCGAAAAGTGGAAGCACGCCGTGGAGCCGTTCTTCAACATTCAGCGCGTTACGACGGCCAACAACTTCGACCGGATCGTGCAGTTGGATGGAACGGACTACATCTTCGGCGGCACGACGCGGCTGGACTACGGCGTCACCAATCGCATCCTGGCGAAGCGAAGCGGCGGCGGTTCGAGCGCACGCGAGATCCTGAGCGTCGTCGTCTCGCAGACCTACTACTCGGATGAGCGGGCCAGTCAGTACGACTCCAACTACTCGACGAGCTTCTCGGGCGGAACGCCGAGCAGTTTCTCTCCGATCAGCGTGGCCGTCCGGGCCACGCCGGGTACCCAGGTCAACGGCAATTTCAGGCTGGAATACGATCACAGCCAGGGGGCGATCCAGAGCATGGCGGCCGACGGGCAGGTGGCGGTGAGCGACTGGCTGCACGTCACCGCCGGCTTCAGCCAGCGGCGCCTGACGAGCATCCTGAACGTGGCCCCTCAGCGCGACAACTTCGTCAACGCGGCGGCGACGCTCAAGTCCCCGGCCAACCGGGTCGGCGGCAGCTATACGTTCAACTACGACATCGGCCGCTCGACGATGCTGACCAGCCGCATCATCGGCTATTACAACGCACAGTGCTGCGGCTTCGCGGTCGAGTACCAGACGTACAATTTCCCGCAGGCCAATGCGCTCTTCCCGGTGAAGTCGGACCACCGGTTCAATTTTTCGTTCACGCTCGCGGGCCTCGGGACGTTTTCGAACTTCTTCGGTGCCCTCGGCGGGAGCGGGATGTCGCCGTAGCAGCGAGACGAGGCGCGCACATGAAGGGTCTTATCCTCAGCGGCGGCAAGGGCACGCGGCTCCGGCCGCTCACCTACACCAGCGCCAAGCAACTGGTGCCGGTCGCGAACAAGCCTGTCCTGTTCTACGGCCTCGAAGCCATGGCGGACGCCGGCATCCGCGAGGTCGGGATCGTCGTCGGCGATACCGCTGCGGAGATCCGCGCGGCGGTCGGCGACGGGTCGCGGTGGGGTCTCGAAGTGACGTATCTCCAGCAGGACGCGCCGCGGGGGCTCGCGCACGCGGTCCTCATCAGCGAGCCGTTCCTGCGGGACGAGCCCTTCGTGATGTATCTCGGAGACAACCTGCTGAACAAGGGGATCCGCCGCTTCGTGGAGCGGTTCGCCGAAACGAAGCCGGCCGCGCAGATCCTCCTCACGCGCGTTCCCGATCCCCAGATGTTCGGGGTCGCGGAACTCCGCGACGGCAAGGTGATCCGCCTGGTCGAGAAACCGACGGAACCGCGCAGCGATCTCGCGCTGGTCGGCGTCTACATGTTCGGCCCGGCCATCTTCGACTCGGTCAAGCGGATCCGGCCAAGCGCGCGGAACGAGCTCGAGATCACCGACGCCATCCAGGACCTGATCGACCGCGGCCTCGAGGTGCATCCGCAGATCGTGGACGGCTGGTGGAAGGACACCGGGAAGCTCGAGGACATGCTCGAGGCGAACCGGCTGATCCTCGACACGATGGAGCGACGGATCGACGGGACGGTCGACGCCGCGTCGCGCGTCGAAGGCAAGGTGGTCATCGAGGCCGGCGCCGTCATCGAGCGCTCCATCGTCCGCGGTCCGGTGATCATCGGGGCCCGCGCCCGCATCACGCACGCGTACATCGGGCCGTTCACGTCGATCATGAACGACGTCGAGGTCCGGGACGCCGAGATCGAGCACAGCATCGTGCTCGAAGGCAGCGTGATCAGCGACCTGCAGAACCGAGTCGAGGACAGCCTGATCGGCAAGAACGTCCGCATCTACCGCGAGCCGGTGAAGCCCTCGGCGTTCCGGTTCATGCTGGGCGACAACTCCGAGGTCGGCATCCGGTGGTGAAGGAGCCAACATGAACGACCCGAAAGCCTACGCGAGCCTCGCGCGGTCGCCCCGCATCGCGGGTGTGGTCACCAAGCCGCTGCGCCTGATTCCCGACGAGCGCGGCTGGCTGATGGAAGTCCTCCGGGCCGACGACAGCGAACTGTTCACGAAGTTCGGCCAGGTGTACGTCTCGGCGACGTATCCCGGCGTCGTGAAAGCGTGGCACTACCACAAGGTGCAGGTGGACAACTTCGCGTGCGTGTCGGGGATGGTCAAGCTGGTGCTGGTGGACACGCGGCCAGGCTCGCCGACCGAGGGGACCGTGAACGAGTTCTTCGTCGGGTCGCAGAACCCGATGCTCGTGCAGGTGCCGAATCTCGTGTATCACGGGTGGAAGTGCGTCGGCGACGCGCCGGCGCTGGTCGTGAACGCGCCGACCGAGCCGTATCGCTACGACGACCCGGACGAGTTCCGGCTCGAACCTCACGGCACGCTCCCGTACGACTGGAGCCGGAAAGATGGTTGAAGTCCTGGTCACGGGCGGAGCAGGATTCATCGGCAGCAACTTCGTGCGTTATGCGCTGGCCACCCACCCCGACTGGCGCGTGACCACGCTCGACAAGCTCACCTACGCCGGCCGCCTCGAGAACCTGCACGACGTGATGGACGATCCGCGTCACGCCTTCGTGCGGGGCGACATCGCCGACGCCGAGCTGGTGCGGCCGCTCGTCGTGCGGTCGAATCTCGTCGTGCACTTCGCCGCCGAGACTCATGTCGACCGCTCGATCCTGGGTGCGGGCGACTTCATCCGCACGGACGTCTACGGCACCTATGTCCTGCTCGAAGCCGCGCGGGAGGCGGCGGGCCTGCGCCGGTTCGTCCAGATTTCGACCGACGAGGTCTACGGCAGCGTACCGTCCGGCGCCAGCCTGGAAACCGACGAACTGAAGCCCCGCAATCCGTATGCGGCGAGCAAGGCGGGCGCCGATCGGCTGGCCTACAGCTACTGGGCCACCTACGGCGTGCCGGTCGTGATTACGCGGGCGTCGAACAACTACGGGCCCTACCAGTTTCCGGAGAAGGTGATCCCGCTGTTCATCACCAACGCGGTCGACCGGCAGTCCGTTCCGCTCTACGGCGACGGCCTGAACGTTCGCGACTGGCTGCACGTGGTCGATCACTGCCGCGCGCTCGATCTCGTCATCGATCGCGGCACACCCGGCGAGGTGTACAACATCGGCGGTGGCAACGAGGTCACCAACATCGAGCTGACGAAGCGGATCCTCGCGCTGCTCGACCGGCCGGAGGCGTTGATTCGGCCGGTGGCCGACCGCCCCGGCCACGACCGCCGCTACTGCCTCGACACGTCGAAGCTGCGCCGCCTCGGGTGGCAGCCCCAGGCGGACTTTTTCGCCGGCCTCGGCGAGACCGTCGCCTGGTATCGCCAGAACGAGTGGTGGTGGCGCCCGATTAAGCAGGGCGACCCAACGTTCAAGGCGTACTACGAACGGCAGTATGGAAGCCGAAGCGTCTAGGAATTGGGGGATCTCGCGATCTCGGAATCTCGCGATCGGGGAATGACCGCGGTGCACGCACCTGTTCTCATCACCGGCGCGGCGGGGTTTGCCGGCAGCCACCTGCTGGACCTGCTCGAGCCGGGCGACCGGCCCATCGTCGCGTGGCGGCGTCCGGGAGAGCCGTTGCCCGCGCCGCCAACCGGCAGCCGCTGTCGCTGGATGGAGCTCGACATTCTCGATGCCGATAGTGTGCGCCGGGCGATCCACGAGGTGCGTCCCGAGGAAATCTATCACCTCGCCGGGATCGCGCACGTGGGCGGTTCCTGGGAGCGCACCCTGAGGACGCTCGAGGTCAACGTGCTGGGCACGCACAACCTTCTCGGCGCCGTCGCCGACATCGATCCGCCCGCGAGGGTCCTGATCTCCGGTTCGGCGCTCGTGTACCGCGACCAGGAGCACGCGATCACGGAATCCGACCCGATCGGGCCGGGAAGCCCGTACGGATTGAGCAAACTGGCCCAGGAGATGACCGGCACTCATGCGGCCAGCGAGCGCGGACTGCCGGTGCTGCTCACGCGCTCGTTCAACCACATCGGCCCTCGACAGGATCCGTCCTTCTTCGCGTCTGGCGTCGCGCGCCGGGTGGCGCAAATCGAGCTGGGGTTGTCGGCGCCGACGGTCGACGTCGGCAATCTCGAAGGCCGCCGGGACCTCACCGACGTCCGCGACACGGTCCGTGCGTACCAGGCGATCGTCGAGCGTGGTGCCCCGGGCGGCGTGTACAACGTCTGCGCGGGAAAGGCCTACCGGATCGGCGACGTCCTGGAAGGACTCCTTTCGCTGGCGCGCACCAGGATCGAAGTGCGCCGGGACGCGGCGCGCTACCGGCCGCACGACGCTCCGCTGGTCCTCGGCGATCGCTCCCACCTGACGAACGAGCTCGGCTGGGCTCCCCGCATTCCGATCGAGCAGACGCTCAGCGACCTGCTGGAGTACTGGAGGCAGGCGGTTCGCGCCGGCGGTCCCGCCGCGGCGATGAACTCGTCTACATCCTGATGCGAGTCCTGATCACCGGCGCCACTGGCTACCTGGGTCGGGCTCTGGTCCCGGCCTTTCACGCGTCCGGACACTCCACGGTCGCCTTTTCCCGCCATGCGAGCACGAGTGGCGTCCCCGGCGAGACGTTCGACGGCGACGTGCGGGACGCCGCGGCCCTCTCCAGCGCCGTCGGCGGGTGCGATGCCATCTGCCATAGCGCGGCGCTCGTCAGCGTCTGGCGAAAACGCCGTGAAGACTTCGACGACATCAACGTCGGCGGACT
>DASVIS010000086.1:0-1644 GCA_036381995.1 Vicinamibacterales bacterium
CGGCGTTTGCTGACCGCCGGCGGCACGGGTGACGCCCAAGCCCAGCAGCAACAGGCAGACCGGCAGCAGCACCGGCCAAGCTCTTCTTGTCATTGCCTCCTCCTTGCCCCTTCCTTACTTTCTTCCTTCGTCCATGCCGGGGAACCGCCGACAAGCACTTGCGCATAAGGAAGTTGCAAGTGCTATGCCCGTAAAGTACCGTGGCGCGGCGGGAGAGTCGTTCAAGCCGTCGCGGCGTTTGGTGTACCGATCGTCTCGTCCCGTCGCGGTACGTCACGTTTGTTCGACCCGAGGCGGACAACGACGTGCCGGTCGTGCCCGTCAGCAGGAAACGCGACGACGCCATGGCCCTCGGGCACGCCCTCGACCAGCAGCTCGGTCACGCCCGTCTCAACGCCATCGGGGTTCTCGATCGTGATCGCAAGCCCGCCTCCCGGCCGCCGAATGGTGACGTCCACCCGGCGCCAACTGCGCGGGACGCACGGTTCAATCCGCACCCCGCCTGCCTCGGGCCGTAGTCCCACGATCCGTTCGATCCCCAACCGCCACAGCCACGCGGCCGATCCCGTGTACCACGTCCATCCGCCACGACCGACGTAAGGCGGCGCGCCTCCCACGTCAGCGGCGACCACGTACGGCTCCACGCGATAGTGCTGAACCGCGGCAGTGTTGAGGGTCTGACCAATGGGATTGAGCAGGTCGAAGACGCGAGCCGCGCGCTCACCGTCGCCCAAGTCGGCGAACGCCCAGCCTACCCAGATCGCTGCGTGGGTGTACTGTCCGCCATTCTCCCGGATGCCAGGCGGATACGCCTTGATGTACCCAGGGTCCCGGCCATTGGGCGTGAAGGGAGGCGCCAGCAGTCGCACGAGGCGTTCGTCGACATCGATGAGTTCACGCTCGACTGCGCGCAGCGCCCGCTCCGCCCGCGTCGTCGAGCCGCCTCCCGAAATGACGGCCCACGATTGCGCGATCGAATCGATCCGGCACTCCGTGTTCTCTCGAGAACCCCACGGCCGCCCCTCGTCGTCGAACGCACGCCGGTACCACTCGCCGTCCCAACCATGCTCCTCCGCGGCGTGCGCCAACTCACGTGCGCGCCGTCTCCAACGATCAGCTTGTTCTCTTGTCGTTCGCTGCTGACAGATGTTGGCGAAGCCATTCATCGCCGCGATCGCGAACCACGCGAGCCAGACGCTCTCCCCCCGGCCCAGACGTCCGACCCGGTTCATGCCATCGTTCCAGTCGCCCGAACCGATGAGCGGCAGGCCGTGCGCGCCGTGCGTGACCCCGCGCTCGAGCGCTCGCTCACAGTGCTCGAAGAGAGTCCCTGACTGGTCGCCGGGTTCGAACGCCGCGTAGAGGGCTTCTTCCTTCTCGACGAGCAAACGGCTTCTCAGGAAGGGCACCTGCTCGTCAAGCACCGCCGCATCCCCTGTCGCCGACACGTAATGAGCCACCGCGAAGGGCAGCCACAGGAGATCGTCCGAGCATCGCGTGCGAACACCGTGCGCAGAAGGCGGGTGCCACCAGTGCAGCACATCTCCTTCCTCGAACTGTCGCGCGGCACACTCCAGAAGATGAGCCCGGCACCGCGTGGGTTCGACGATGACGAGCGCCAGTGCGTCCTGGAGCTGATCACGA
>DASVIS010000087.1:0-27655 GCA_036381995.1 Vicinamibacterales bacterium
CGTCGAACGGTGTGATGGCGAAGCGGTGCAGGTCGTAGAGGTCGCGCACCTTGGCGCGTTGGAACGAGGCCCGCACCTTTTCCGCGAGCATCTCGATCGGCGCGAGCACGCGCACGGCAGGCGCCTCGAACTCGAGCTGCGCGAAATAGCCCTGAGGCCGCATGGTGCGGGCGACGACGGGCAAGGTCGGCTGTTCGCGCAGGCTCACTTGGAGCCGGAAGTGACCGCCATCGTTCCAGTCGTGACGGTAGAAGACGTCTCCACCGAAGGAGGTGTCGTCTGAGGTCTTGTAGTACTCGTCGAAGGTGAACGTGATGCCATGGTGGGGTCGGTTGAGCACCTCAACCAGGCGCATCAACACGTCGTCCTCTGGCAGTTCGGTCGCCACGCTGAAATCGAGATCCTCGGAGAATCGACCGGACGAGCCAAACACAACCTTGCGCAGGCAGGTGCCGCCTTTGAATGCGAGGTCGCTCATGACGCCGTCGGCGATCAGCGCGTCGTGCGTAGGTCAACACGACATCCCGCTCGGCGACCAGCTTGTCGCGCAGCCCCGCGTTGCGAGCGTAGAGGTCCACGAACTTGTCCGCGATCACAGGTCCCCTGGCTTGGTGAAGGTCACACGCCGCTTCGGACGGTCGTCGCGCGCCCGGAGGACGTCGTGCGGGACATTCTCAATGACGTTCCATCTCCTCGCGAGTCGCCCGTGTAGCCCCCACTTGGCCCGCGACCCAAGGTGGATCTTGCTCCCCGGCCTCACGAGGCTACCGAGCGCGGCCCACGTGTCACGCGAGACCTCGACGTTGTTGAGATCCAGGAGGTAGCCGAGCCGCTGGGCCAACGCCGAGTCGCCGAAGCGGCGCGCATGGTCGAGGACGACGTCCCACCGCACGCGGCTGCTCCCGCGGGCCACGATCCGGGACACTTCGCCGATACCGCCGGCGTAGCGCGGCCGATCGACGGCATCGATCAGGGCACGCTCGGCTGTCGCGACGCGCACGGTCGCGCCGAGGACCTCGACATCCGAATAGCCGAAGAACCTGTCTCCACGCACTGAAACGAAGACGTAGCGGGTGCCGCGCACCCGCTGTGCCCTGCGCCTGGTCCGCGTTGCAAGGTAGATGTCCGAGAAGACTTGCTCGGTCAGTCCGTGGTGGCTGCACGCGGTGCCGAAGGAGAAGAAGTACGGCGTTATCAGGGCGGACCCGGCCGCAAGCGGATTGGTGTCGCCCACCCCAGCACGGCCTCGATCCGCCGGCACGAACTGATAGAGGCCGGGCCGGAGCCGCTCGAGCCAGCCCTTCTTGACGAGTTGGTGGGCCATGAACCGGCCATAGCTGTCCGAGCAGGCAAGGGTCGCCTGGATCTCTGCCAGCGCCACGGTCTTCTGGCCGTGCCTTCATTTCCGAATTACCATGGCCACGGGACCGCTGCTCACGACGACGGGACCGGAACGAACGCTGACGATCCGCCAAGTGCTTTGTGATGAGTAGTGTAAGTGGTGAGCCGCCACGGAATCGAACCGTGAACCCGCAGATTAAGAGTCTGCTGCTCTACCAATTGAGCTAGCGGCCCACTCTAGATCGCGCTCGCTACGGTGACCGGGCAGCGAGCTCGTGCGGAACGAGCAGTATACCAAGCCGAGCACTTCGGATCAACGGCCGGATCGCGGGCCTGAAGGCCTGCGCCACAACGGAGCAACGACCGGATCGCAGGCCTGCCTTCGACTTCGCTCAGGCCAGGAACGGCCCGCGCTACGCCGCCGGCTTGCGGGTGCCCGCCGCGTCCTGCCAGAACGGAACCCAGGTCAGCGCCACCAACTGCACCTCGATCCCGGTCTTCTTGGGCGCGACGGTCAGCGTCTGCAGCGGGCCGCTCGCCATCTTCGTTTCGAGCGTGGCCGTCTGGTCGCGCAGTTCCGCTTCGAGCGCGTCGATCTGCTGCTGCACCGCTCCCACGCTCTCGCCCGCGCGCTTGGCGTCCTCGGCTTCCTTCATCGACCGCCCGACGCCGCGCGCCGCCGTCGTCGCCCGACCGATCGTGGTCATGCTCACGGACTTGCGGCCCATGATGGCCCCAAGCAGAGTGGCGCCGAAGGAGATGGCCGTCTGCAGCTTGGCGGCGGAAGCCTGGCCGGACTCGCGCTCTTGCGCAGCCTGCGCCCGGCGCAACCGTTCCTGCAGCGCGGCAATCCTCGGCGCGTACTGCTGGCGCAACTGCTCGACCGCCTGGTCGCGCGACTCGCGCGCCGCCTGCTGCAGCCGCACGCGGAACGGCCCCTCGGCCTCACCCGGCTGCGAGACGAGGTCGGGATCGACCGACTGGAGCAACTCCAGCTTCTTCGCCCCGTAGATCCACGTCACGAACGATTTCCTCCACGCCTCGTAGCTCTTGGCCTTCGAGGCCGACGCCGGCAGCGCATCGTACCCGGCCCCCGCCGCCGCTTCGCGCTCGAGGTCCGATGGCCCGAATGGGCTCTCGCTCGCAACGCTCCAGTCCACCGGCACCGGCGCATCGCTGATCGGCGTCGTCACCGCCATCGTCTGGGTCGCATCGACGGACACTTTCGGGTCGGTAAAGCGAACCTGCGCGACGCCCAGCAGCATGGGGGCGTAGACGAGCCGCGACCCCTCAGGCGCTTCGCCTCGGACCGGCAGGAAATACTGATCGACGCCCGGCGGTAGCACCGGCGCGGCGCCCACTCCGACCGCCACGGCCGACTGACGTTGGTCGTCCGACTGACGCTCGTTTTCCGACTGATGCCCTTGGTCCGACTGATGTTGATTCTCCGACTGACGCATTTGGTCCGACCGACTCAATCTCTCCGACTTGATCGGATCCATCAAGCGCTTGATCTCCTGCCGGCCGAGCGGCCCACGCAGGTAGGAGAGCGCCCACCGTGTTTCGAACACGACCGGCTGGTCCTCGTGCACGTTGTTCATGAGGAAGATGCGGCTGCCCAGCCCGGCGAGTGTCTCTTCCATCTTGCCTTTGTCGAACGTACTGCCCGCCGTCGCGGCCGCGCCTTCGAGCCCTTCGAGCACGCGCGCCTTGTCGCGCTCGGTCTGCAGCCGCCCGAGGAACCACGTGCCCGCGTTCGACAATCCCTTGTAATCGAGGTCCACCGGGTTCTGGGTCGCCAGCACGACGCCCAGGCCGAACGCGCGGCCCTGCTTCAGCAGGGTCAGGAACGGCGCCTTCGACGGCGGGTTGGCGACGGGCGGGAAGTAGCCGGAGATCTCGTCCATGTAGAGCACCGCACGCAGGCTGGTCGTACCGCCCTGCGCCCGCATCCACCCCACCACCTGGTTCAACAGCAGTGACACGAAGAACATCCGCTCCGCGTCGCCGAGGTGCGAGATTGAGAAGATCGAGACCCGCGGCTTGCCGCCGGCCGTGTAGAGGAGCTGCTGGATGTCGAGCGGATCGCCCGTCATCCACGAGTTGAATCCAGGCGAGGCCAGCAGGTTGTTGAGCGCCATCGCCAGGCCGAATCGCTCCTTGGCCGGGTAGAACGACTCGAGGTCGAACACGCCCACGCGCGCCATCGGCGGTGACTGGATCTGCTGGATCAGCAGGGGCAGATCGGTGTCCTTCCCGCTGCGCCACGCGGCGTCGATGAGCGTCGAGAGGAGGATGTGGTCGCGGCTCTTCACGGGGTCCGCATCGAGGCCGAGCAGGCCCAGGAGGCTGGTGACGGTCGTCGTCACGCGCTCGCGGAACAACTCGCCGTCCCCGGCCGCATCGCCCGCCGGCGCGGCCAGCGATTTCAGGATCGACACTGGCAGCCCCGCCTCACTGCCCGGCGTGTAGATCGCGAAATCGGCCGAGTCGCGCAGGCGCGAGATTCGCTCGCCATCCTCTTCCCACTCGGCGAGCCCCTTCTTCCACAATTCCGCCTGCTGCCTGGCGTACTCCTCGACGCTCACGCCCTTCCGCCGCGCATCGTCGGGATTGACCCACGGCGCGAAGTCTTCGGGCCGCAATGCCGGGAAGGTGAGCAGGAGGTTGCCGAGGTCGCCCTTGGGGTCGATGACGATCGCGGGGTCCTTGTCGATCGCCGCCTCCTCGAGCAGGGAGAGGCACAACCCGGTCTTGCCGCTTCCCGTCATGCCCACGCACACCGCGTGGGTGACGAGGTCGCGCGAGTCATAGAGCAGCCACCCCTTGCCGCGCTCATGCCTGGCAAGGTCGTACGGGCGGCCGAGATAGAAGACGCCGAGCTTCTCGAAGTCCTGCATGGGGGTAGTCTAACGCAGCCGTGAGCCGGCCACGCCGAGGAATACCGGGTATCATGGCGCCAGCCACCGCCGCCTCCAGCGACAGCGGCGGATGGACATGTCCGACCTGGCTCGGGGAATCCAGCCGTGAATCTCACTCCTGACCGCGACTTCATCATCGGGACCCTGGTGGATCTGGTGCGGATCAACTCCATCAACCCGAGCATCGCGCCCGACGGCGCGGGCGAGGCGGAGATCGCCGCGTACTTCGCGCGGGCGCTCGCCTCACTCGGTCTCGAGACCGCCACGTTCGAGTCGCAACCGGGCCGTGCTACGGCGATGGGGACGCTCCGCGGCGCCGGCGGCGGCCGTTCGCTGATGCTGAACGGCCATGCCGACACGGTCGGTGTCGAAGGGATGACGGATCCGTTTGTCGCCAACGTCCGCGACGGACGGCTTTACGGCCGCGGCGCGCACGACATGAAAGGCAGTCTGGCGGCGTGCCTCGGTGCGGCAAAGATCCTGGCCGATGCAGACGTTCGGCTCCGGGGTGACTTCGTCGTGGCGGCGGTCGCGGACGAGGAATACGGCAGCCTGGGCACGATGGACCTGATCAAGAGGTGCCGGGTGGACGCGGCCATCGTCACCGAGCCGACGAACATGGAGGTCTGCCTCGCCCACAAGGGCTACATCTGGATTGAAGTGGAGACGCACGGCAAGGCGGCTCACGGCAGCCGGTTCACGGAAGGCGTGGATGCGGTGATGCGCATGGGCCGGTTCCTGGCCGAGCTCGATCGACTGGAACAGGCGCTGCGCACCGGGCCGGCACACCCGCTGGTCGGTCCGCCGTCGCTGCACGCGGCGACGATCCAGGGCGGCACGGGCCTGAGCACGTACGCGGCCAGTTGCCGGCTCCAGATCGAGCGGCGCACGGTGCCCGGCGAGACCGTGGATGGCGCGGTCAGCCAGGTCCGCGGCATTGTCGACCGACTCGCCGCGCAGGACTCGAGCTTCGTCGCTGACGTCCGACCGTTCTTCGCGCGCGAGCCGTTCGAGATCGCGCCCGACGCGGGCATCGTCCGGACGCTGGTGGCCGCTTCGTCGGCGGTGCTCGGGAGGCAGCCGGCGCTGGTCGGCGATACTCCCTGGATGGACGCGGCGCTGCTGGCGGCGGCCGGTATCGAAACGGTGGTGATGGGCCCCCGCGGGGCCGGCGAGCACTCGAACGTGGAATGGGTGGACGTCGAGACGGTCATCCAGACGGCGGAGATCCTCGCGCGCACGGCGGCGGCCTACTGCGCATGACGCGCGGCTGCGGGGCCTCCGAACGTAGCCCTGTGCCTCGTGCCCGGTTCCGGGTAGGATCGATCCCTCCGTGACGAACGACTCCTCATCTCCCACCACGACACGCCCCCGCCGTGGCGGAGCGCTGCTCGTCGCCGTCGGCATCTTCATCAGCCGGATTTTCGGCCTGATCCGCGTGCGCGTGTTCTCGCACTACTTCGGCCTGGCCTCGGACGCCGCCGACGCGTTCAACGCGGGCTTCCGCATTCCGAACCTTCTTCAGAACCTGTTCGGCGAAGGCGCGCTGTCGGGCTCGTTCATTCCGGTCTACGCGAAACTGGCTGCGGCCGGAGACGAGCAGGAGGCGGACCGCGTGGCGGGCGCGGTGGCCGGCCTGCTGGCCCTCACGGTTTCGGTGATCGTGCTCGTCGGCGTCCTCACGTCGCCGTGGCTGATTACCCTGATTGCGCCGGGGTTCGACGGCGAGAAACGCACCCTCGCCATTCAGGTCGTGCGGGTCCTGTTTCCCGGGGCGGGGCTGCTGGTCATCTCGGCGTGGTGCCTGGGGATTTTGAACAGCCACCACAAGTTCTTCCTGTCGTATGCCGCGCCCGTCGTCTGGAACCTCGCGATGATCGCGGCGCTCGTTGCGTTCGGGGGTCGGACGGATCTTGGACGGCTGGCCGTCCTGCTGGCGTGGGCTTCCGTGGCGGGCAGCGCGCTGCAGGTCGCCGTGCAGCTGCCGACCGTGTCGCGCGTGCTGTCCCAGTTCCGGCCGTCGCTCGACGTCCGCTCCCCGCACGTCCGCGAGGTCATCCGGAACTTCTGGCCGGTCCTGTTCAGCCGTGGGGTGGTCCAGATCAGCGCCTTCGTCGATCAGTTCATCGGAAGCCTCCTCCCGACAGGCGCGGTGACGGGCCTGACAAACGTGCAGCTTCTCTACACCCTGCCCGTCAGCCTGTTCGGGATCTCGGTGTCGGCGGCCGAACTCCCCGCGATGTCACGGGCAACCGGTGATGAGGCGGAGGTGGCGGCGCATCTCCGCATGCGGCTTGGCGCCGGCCTGCAGCAGGTCGCGTTCTTCGTCGTGCCATCCGCCGTCGCATTTGCCGCCCTCGGCGATCTCGTGGCCGGGACGATTCTCCAGACCGGACGCTTCCGCCACGTCGATGCCGTGTACGTCTGGGGCATTCTCGCGGCGTCCTCTGTGGGCCTGCTGGCGTCCACGTTCGGACGGCTCTACTCGTCCACCTACTGGGCGCTTCGCGATACGCGCACGCCGCTGCACTACGCAATCGTCCGCGTGACGCTGACCGCGACGTGTGGCTACTTCGCAGCGCTGTACGGGCCTGCCCTGCTCGGGATCGAGACGCGATGGGGCGCGGCTGGCCTGACCGCCTCGTCGGCGCTGTGCGGATGGGTCGAACTCTACCTGCTGCGACGGACGTTGTCGCGACGGATTGGCGCCGTTCGACTGCCGACCTGGTATCTCCCGAAACTCTGGACGTCGGCCGTCGTCGCGGCAGGTGTGGCGTGGGCGATCAAGCTCGCACTGCCTCCGGGTTCGCCGGTGCTTCAGGGCATCCTCACGCTTGGCCCGTACGGCCTGGTCTACATGGGCCTCACGCTGCTGCTCGGCGTGCCCCAGGCGCGGCTGAAGAGGGGTCGGGCCCAGTCGTGAGATTCTGACGTCCGAACGCTCACTTGATGGCGAGGCCGCGGCTCGCGTTGGCTCTGTTGAACGCCGGCACGTCCTTTTCGACGAGCGTCGCATAGGCGGCCTGCGCCGTCGCCAGGTCCTTCTCGATCGTCTCCAGCACCTGGAGCGAGGCGTCGGTCGGGCGGTAGTCGGCACCGCCCTGCACATCGCCGGCACCGCTGCCGATCTCGCCGCTCAACCACACCAGGTTCATGTAGATCTTGTAGGCTTCGACGTACCACTTGTCGTCGCTGTGCAGGTCGCTCCTCGACAGCAGTTGCAGCTCCACGTTCAACATCTTCCGGTCGAGGTCGCCGAGCGCCTGTTCGTCCGGTTTCCTGCCGGCATGGGTCTTCAGCAGATCCTCGATCTGCTTCCGCATCACCTCGAGGCGGTTGGCCATGGCGACCGTCTTGTTGATATCGTCGCGGACACGAACCTGGGCAGCGGTCGATGCCGCCAGGTCGGACGACGCGGTCAGGATCTTCGGACTCTTGATCACGTCCAGGTTCCGCGTCAGCGACTGGCCGCCGGCCGTGATGCGCACCGTGTAGAGGCCCGGCGTGGCCAGCGGCCCCTGGCGCTGCGGTCCCTGGATGCCCCAGTGGACGATCGGGCGCGTCTCCCGCCCCTTGAACCGCGCCTCTTCCCAGATGTGCGGGTTGTCGGGAGGAATCGTCCGCAATTCGACCTGCGCCGGGCCGTCGTGGCGCAAGTCCCACGCCGCGCGGTTCAGGCCGGCGCGACTGGTTCCCTCGAGCGTCCGGATCACGCTCCCGCTGGCATCCACGATCTCGATTTTCACGCGGTCCGACGTCGCCGCCTTCAACGAGTAGAGGAACTCCGCGTTCCCGCCGCGCGGCTCGCGGAACCCGGGGCGCGGCGCGTAGAAGAACGCGGCTGCGGTCGCGTCCACCTGATCCTGCTGCTCGAGGCGCGTGATGTCGCGCAGGATGTACAGGCCCCGCCCGTACGTGGACACCACCACGTCGTGATACTGCGGCTGGACCTCGATCCAGCTCACCGGCGCCGCGGGCAGGCCTTCCTTGATCGCCGTCCACGTCCTGCCGTCATCGGTGGAGTAGTAGAACCCGTGGCCGGTTCCGGCAAACAGCATCCCCTTCCGATTGGGGTTCTCGGCGAGTGACAGCACGTAGGCGAGCGGATGTCCCTTCGGCAGGCCGTCGCTCAGCCGTGTCCACGTCCGGCCGAAATCCGCGGTCTTGTAGATGAACGGATCGCGGTTGTCCATCAGGTGATAGTCGATCGCCACGTACGCCGTCCCGGCGTCAAAGCGCGACGCCTCGATCTTGCGAATCGTGCCCCACGGCGCCAGGCCCGCAACGTTTTTCGTCACGTTCGTCCACGAGGCGCCGCCGTCGCGGGTGTTCCAGATCAACCCGTCGTTCGTGCCCGCCCAGATCAGCCCCTTTTGCAGTTTCGACGGCGCAATCGCGAACACCACCTCGCCGTAGAACTGCCCGAGGTTGTCGCCGACGATGCCGCCGGACGACACGATGCGCGACGGATCCTGCGTGGACAGATCGGGGCTGATCACGTTCCACGTCTGTCCCTGGTCATCCGTCCGGAAGATCACCTGGCAGCCGTAGTAGACCGTCTCCTTCTCGAAGGGGTCGAACGCGAGCGGCGGCGTCCAGTGACATCGGTACTTCGCCCTGTTCGGCTCCGAGTCGAGCGTGTGAATCCACGGGCTGACCGACCGTGCGCTGCCCAGCCGGTTGTCGAAGCGAGTCACCTGGTTGGCGTAGCACGACGCCCACACGACATCGGGGTTGCCTGGCACGGGAATCGTGAAGCCCGACTCGCATCCGCCCAGGTTCGGCTGCCACGGCACGCCCGCGCCGCCTCGTCCACCACCACCGCCGCCTCCGCCGAAGCCGCCGCCGCGCAGCCCCTGCGCCGGCGCATACGACGGCACATTTGTCACCTGCACCGGCGAATTGCCCGGTCCGCGCATCGTCCCGTCATCCTGCCGGTTCGAGTAGACCCAATAGGGCACCTGGTCGTCCACCGCCACGTGGTACATCTGGCCGATGGGCAAGGTGATGCTCGTGTTCGTCTTCGCGTGGTCGCGCGTGATCACCATCCCCGCATCGTCGGTCACGATCCAGTGATCCGGGTTCTTCGGATCGACCCAGATGTCATGGCAGTCGCCGCACCGCGTGGTGTTGGGAGGGAACGTGAGACCGCCGTCCGTCGAGCGGTGGAAGCTGCTGTTGGCGATGAAGACTTCGTCCGGGTTCTGCGGGTTCACGGCGATGCGGATGTAGAAGCCCGCCCGGCCGATCAACCTGCGATCCCAGCTCACGACCTTCCACGAATCGCCGCCATCGTCCGACCGCCAGAGCGAGCCCTGGTTGGGCGTCTGGATCAGCGCGAACATCCGCTTCGAATTCGATGGCGCGATGGCGACGTCGATCTTGCCGAGAGGTGACCTGGGCAGTCCGGGATGCTCGAGGCGCTGCCACGTGGCGCCGCCGTCTCTCGAACGATACACGCCGCTGCCAGGGCCGCCGCCGAACATGGCCCACGTGTGCATCACGACTTCCCAGGTGCCGGCCAGCATGATGCTGGGATCCTTCGGATCCATGTCGATGCCCGAGCATCCGGTGTCGGGGTTGACGAACAGCACGCGCTGCCAGTTCCTGCCGCCGTCGGTCGTGCGGAACACGCCGCGCTCCTCCTGCGGACCGGTGGCGCGGCCGAGCGCGCAGGCGAACACGATGTCGGGGTTGGTCGGGTGCACCAGGATGCGGGCGATGCGCCCGGTCTCGCGCAGCCCCATGTTCGTCCACGTCTTGCCCGCGTCGGCCGACTTGTAGACGCCGTCTCCCATCACATCCGCGTCACGGATCGCCCACGCTTCACCGGTGCCCGCCCAGACAATGCTGGGATTGGACTGGGAGACGGCGAGGGCCCCGATGGCCTGCGCGGGCTGGTCGTCGAAGATCGGCTCGAAGGTCTGGCCGCCGTCGGTAGTCTTCCACACGCCGCCGGATGCGGCTCCCGCGTAGTAGGTCTTCTGGTCGCCCGGGATGCCGGCGATGGCCGCGATCCGGCCGGCGCTTGCCGGTCCCACGTAACGGAATTGCGGTCCCTCTGGCGGCTGATCGGCCGCGGGCGCGGCGCCCTGTCGCTGTGCGTCGAGCGCGACGGCCGCGCAGACGGTGAGGAGCGCACCCAGGCCGGTGCACCACAACCTGCGAGTCTCGAGGAGCATAGTCGAGTACCTCCGATGCAAGAGGGCGCATGGCGCCGGGTCTACGCCTCCAGTGACCGCGTGTTGGTTTCCTTCATCGGCAGCATCAGGGCCAGGCCAATCGCCCCGTATAACATGATGTAGTACGCGGGCGCGAGCGGCTGGCCGAGTGTTTCGATCAGCCAGGTCGAGACCAGCGGCGCCGTGCCGCCGGCGAGCGCGAGCGTGATGCTGTAGGCGAAGCTCATCGACGTGACGCGGGTGCGCAGCGGGAAGATCTCGACGACCATCGCGCCCTGCAGGCCGAGCGACATCCCGAGAGGCACCGCGAGCAGGATCTGGCCCATCATGAAGAGCTGCGGCGAACCGTACAGCATCATGCGCAGGGCGAAGTAGATGAACGCCATGGTCACAACGGTCAGGGCGATCATCAGCTTCCGCCGGCCGATCCTGTCGGACAGCCATCCGCCCAGCGGTTTCGAGGCCAGCACGACGGCCAGGCTGAGCACGGTCGCCGCCAGGAACGCCTCGCCGCCCACTCCCATCATGCTCTTCCGTCGTTCGACGACGTACGTGAACGTCAGGTAGTAGGCGGCGTTCGTCATTCCGACGATGCCGAACGTCTGAACGATCGGCAGCCAGTCGGCGACGATCGACGGGATGAGGGGCGGACGGATCGCCCTGGCCTTGAGCCCTTCCGCGGTCTCGCTGATGCCACGGCGCAGCAGCCACCCGACGACGCAGAAGATGACGCTGCCGATGAACGGGATGCGCCAGCCCCACGCGCTCACCTGTTCGGGGCCCAGCCACGTGTTGACCAGCCAGGCCGTCCCGGATCCAATCATGAAGCCGATGGTCGTGCCTGCCGCCGTGGAGCTGCTGACCAGGCCGCGCATCTTCTGTGACGCCTTCTCGGTGGTGTAGACCATCGAGCCGGTGAACTCGCCGCCGAGCGAGAAGCCCTGGACCAGGCGCATCAGGACGAGCAGCACCGGCGCGATGACGCCGGCCTGCGCGTATGTGGGCAGCAGGCCGAGGCCGAGCGTGGCGCCGCCCATCAGCGCGATCGACAGCGTGAGCAGCGCGCGCCGGCCGATGCGGTCGCCGACCTGGCCGAGCACCAGGCTGCCGAACGGGCGCGCGACGAATCCGAGCGCGAACACCGCGAACGCCAGCAGCTGCTGCGCGGTATGGCTCGACTGCGGGAAGAACTGCTTGCCGATGTCGCTGGCGAAGTAGCCGTACACGGCGAAGTCGAACCACTCGAGGACGTTGCCGATCAGGCCGGCCAGGGCCGTCCGCAGCGCGGACTGCGGTGCCGCAAGGGTTTCAACGTTCGCCACCTTCGTCGTGTCCGCCGAATGGGTCTCCGAACCGGTCATCACGCCTCCAAGTATGAAGGCGCATTCTATCCCATTACGGAGGCTGGATTCGGGGCGCATGGTGTGGGATGATGAGTGCCCCCGGGAGAGGAGTCGAGATGTTCCGTTCGAAGATCCTGTCGAAAGCCGTTGGATGCCCCGTCGCCCTGTGTGTCCTGCTCGTCACCGCGTGCTGGACGACCGTCATACTGGCCCAGGGGCCGCCTGCATTCCCTGGTGGCGCCTGGGAGCGCGTCGCCTCGCCCCAGGCCCTCGGATGGTCCCTGGAGAAGCTCAAACCCGCGAGAGACTACTCCGCAACGATCGACACCGCGGCCGTGATGGTCGTCGTCAACGGCAAGGTGCTGGACGAGTGGGGAGAGACCGCCACGAAATACAACGTGCACTCGATTCGCAAGAGTCTCCTGAGCGCGATGTACGGCATTCACGTCCGCCAGGGCCACATCGATCTCGAGAAGACGATGGAGCAGCTCGGGATCGACGACAACGAGCCGTCGCTGGACGCGACGGAAAAGAAGGCGACGGTCCATGATCTGCTGAAGGCTCGCTCGGGCGTCTATCATCCCGCGCTGTACGAGACGGCGGCGATGAAGGCCGCCCGTCCGGCGCGCCACAGCCACCAGCCGGGGACGTTCTGGTACTACAACAACTGGGACTTCAACGCCCTTGGCATCATCTTCGAGCGGGCGGTGAAGAACAGCATTTATCGCGAGTTCCAGACGCGGATCGCCGAGCCGATCGGGATGCAGGATTACACGTTCGATGACGGCCAGTACGTGATGGGGCCCGACTCGGTGTACGCGGCGTATCCGTTTCGCCTGACCGCGCGCGACATGGCGCGCTTCGGCCTGTTGTTCCTGCGCCAGGGCGAGTGGCGCGGCACGCAGGTGATCCCGAAGGACTGGGTGGCGGAGAGCACCTCGTCGTACTCGGACACCGCTCAATCCGGCGGCTACGGCTATCTCTGGTGGGTAGCGGTGGGCGGGAAGCACTTTCCCGGCGTGGTGATGCCGGAAGGGTCGTACTCGGCGCGCGGCTCGGGCGGCCACTACATCCTGGTCGTGCCGGCCTACGACCTTGTGATCGTCCATCGCGTGAACACCGACATCCGAGGCCGGCAGGTCACCGGCGAACAGTTCGGCAAGCTGGTGCAGTTGATCTTCGATGCGAGGGTTGGCAAGTAGGCAAGGAGAATCTCGAATGCTCCACCGACTCTGCGCCTGGACGATTGCTCTCGTCGTCGCGGCTCTCGTCACGCCTGACGCCACGGCGCAGGAACGCGCGAACCGCCTGATCTCGCTGCTCGAGGCGGGCAAGCCGGCCATCGGGGTCTGGACGGCCGCCACGACGGCGCCGCGAATCACGAAGGTCCTGGCCACGTCGGACGCGGACTACATCGTCGCGGACATCGAGCACGAGGTGTACGACTTCCCGGCGCTCAGGAGCTTCCTGCTGGGCGTCCAGGACTTCAGCCTGCGGTACCGCACCGAGGTCAGGAGCGCACCGGTGGTGCTCGTCAAACTCGCCAACCGTGCGACGTGGGACCCGCGGTACGAGATTGCCGAGTCCCTGAAGGTCGGGCCCGCGATGGGCGTGTGGATCCCGTTCGTCGAGAGCCGCGCCGACCTCGAACGCGCGATTTCGGCCGTCCGCAACGCCGAGACGTCCGCCCTGGCCGGCCTGAACATCCCGCGCGAACGCCGCGACGTGTGGCCGCTCAATCCGAATGGCGAACTGCTCGTGGTCGCGATGATCGAAACGGAGAACGGCGTGCGCAACGCCAGGGAGATCGTCGAGACGCCCGGCGTCAGCGCGGTCGAGTGCGTGCACATCCCGGACGCCGACGCGGCCCGCATCCTGAAGATGTGCCTCGACAGGAAGGTCGTTGCGGCCGTGGACGCGACGCCCGCCGACGTGCAGGCGAAGATTGCGGCGGGCTACCGGATGATCAGCGTCGGCTGGGACTACGCCCTGCTGCAGAAGGCCCTCGGGGACACCGTGAAGGCGATGCGCAAGTAGGATGGGCGGCGCGGCACTTCAGAAGCGCTTGATGTACTCGACGCCGCCTATCTGCCCCATCTGCTCGACAATCCAGGCGCGGCGCTCCTCGACGTAGGCGGACGGCCGATTGGCTCTCAGCCGCAGCGGGTTGGGCAGGACGGCGGCCAGCAGCGCCGCCTCCTCGGAACCCAGGCGCGAGGCTGGCTTCCGGAAATACCGCTGGCTGGCGGCCTCGACGCCGAACACCCCGTCACCCAACTCGACGATATTCAGGTAGACCTCGAGGATGCGCCGTTTGGGCCACGTGGCCTCGATCAGGACGGTGAAGTACGCCTCGAGGCCCTTGCGGACGAAGCTGCGGCCCGACCACAGGAACACGTTCTTGGCGACCTGCTGCGAGATCGTGCTGGCGCCGCGCAGCCGCCGCCCGCGCTCGTGGGCATCGATCGCCTCCTGTATCGAGTCGAGGTCGAAGCCCTGATGCGTGGCGAAGTTCTGATCCTCGGCCGCGATGACCGCCAACGCGGCGTTCGGCGAAATCCGGCTCCAGCGCACCCATCGGTAGTCTGCGTGGTACGCACGACCGTTCCGCAACGCGTCCACGCGCCGCTCCATCATGACCGCGGTCGTGAATGGGGGAATCCAGCGGAGCGCAATCGTCGCGAGCAGCGAGGCGACCAGGAGAACTCCGATACTCTGGAGTGTGCGCACCAGGATGCGCCGGACAATGGATCGTGGGCGACGCTGCGTGCCGCCCTGGACACGTGGAGCCATGACGCGCGGAATTGTACCGCGTTTTCAAGAACAGGCTAGATCGACTCACGCGCCTTCATCACGAAGTCCACGCGCAACTCGTCCTTGACCTTGATGGTCCCCCCGGCCGCGGTTACCGGCTCCATGCCGAACTCGGTTTGCCTGATGACGCACGTCCCGCGCGCGGTGAGCCCTGTCGATTCCAGCGACACCGTGCTGCGCACGGTCAGCGGACGGGTGACTCCGTGCAGCGTGAGATCGCCCTCGATCACCAGGCCGATGCCCGAGGTACCCGCTGTGGCCGTCACGCGGCGCGAGCGAAACGAGACGGTGGGGAAGCGCTTCACGTCGAGCACGCGCTCGCTCAGCATGACGCTTTGCACGTCGGGCACGTCCGAAGCGGGCTCGCCTTTCCCGGTTACCTTCAGCTTCGACGAGTCGAACTCCAGCGTGACCGCGGAACGTGCCCAGTCGTTCGGATATCCCCTCACCCGGCCGCTCACCGCCGCGGCCAGAATCTCGTGATCGTGGCCGGCAAACCCGAACACGCCCGAGTGGCCAACCTCGATGAGGACGCGGCTGCCCGCGGGATCGATGTTGAAGGTACGCGCGTCCTGTTCCGGGACGACTCCAAACAGGAAGGGGAGGGCCAGGCAGAGCGGCAGCAATCCGAGCGACGGTCGAGTTTGGGAGGCCATGCTCGTACTTCAAGCAATGGCGGTGCCGTGGTTCCGAAGCGATTTCGGGCGAGATTCAGCAGACACACGCGCCAACTGGCGGTGGGCCAGGTAAGCGCTTACACGAGACGTAAGCCGCAGCCCGACCGCACCGACGATCTGTCGGCGGCCCGCTACGCCTTGTCGCCGCGGAGCCGCAGCATCAGGTAGTACACCGTGGGCGTCGCGATCAGGGACAGCAGCACCGAGATGCAGAGCGCGCCGATGACCGCGATGGCCAGCGGTTTCAGCATGTCGGCGCCGGAGCCGATCCCGTAGGCCAACGGCAGCATCCCCAGCGCAGCCGCCATCGACGTCATCAGGACGGGGCGCAACCGGCGCCGGCCCGAACCGACCAGCGCCTCCACCAGGCTGACGCCTTCCGCCCGCAGGTGCTCCACGAAGTCGAGCATCAGGATCCCGTTCTTCGCCACGATGCCCACGCCGATGATGGCTCCCAGAAACGAGACCACGTTCAGTGACGTGCCGGTGGCCCACAACGCCAGGATGGTCCCGAACATGGCGAGCACCGCGCCGAACACGATGGCGAGCGGCTCGTAGAACGAGCGGAACTCGATCAGCAGGACGGTGAACACGAGGACGATCGCCATGCCCAGCACGATCATCAGGTTGCGGAACGACTCCTGCTGCTGCTGATAGAGGCCGCCGTATTCGACGACGCCGGGTGGGAGGGTCTCGTCCCGACTCAACTTCGCCCGGACTTCGTCCATGGCGCTGCCGAGATCGCGATTCTCCAGCCGTGCGGTGACGGCGACGTCCTGCCGCAGGTCCTCGCGTCGCAATTCCAGTTGTCCCGGTTCCTCGGTGATGTCCACCACCTGGGAGAGCTTGACGACGGAGCCGTCCGGCGCCTGCACGGGCAGTTCGCGGAGCATGGCCACCCGGTTGACCTGCGAGGGGATCGCCTTCACGCGGATCTCCACGATCCGGTCGCCCTCGAGCACCGACGACGCAGTCTGCCCCAGCATGGCGGCGTTCACCGCAGCCGCCACGTCATTTGCCGTCAGGCCGAACCGCTGGGCGTCGAGCTGCCGGATGCGGAGGCTGACCGACGATCCAGCGTAGACGAGGCCGTTGAACGTGTCGACCACGCCCGTGATGCTCTTGATCTGAGCCTCGACCTCGGGCGCCTTCTTCTTCAGGAACGCCGTGTCGGTCGAGAACAACTTGATCTCGATCGGCTTGGGCGCCCACATCAGGTCGCCGATCAGGTCGCCCAGAATGCCCGGAAACTCCCAGTTCGCGCCCGGCACCTCCGCGTTGAACCGGCGTCGCAGCTCGGAAATGACCTCCTCGGTCGTGCGCTTGCGGTCGGTTCTCAGCTTGACGAGGAAGTCGCCCGTGTTCGGCTCCGCGATCGACAGCGCCAGGCGCGCCCCGGTGCGCCGGGAGTAGCTGTCGAGTTCGGGCACGGTCAGCAGGATCTTCTCCGCCTGCTGGAGCTGGCGATGCGTTTCAGACAGGCTCGTCCCGGGCGGCATGACGTAGTCGATGACGAAGCCGCCCTCGTCCATCGGCGGGAGGAACTCGGATTCCAACCGGGTGTAGAGGCCCAGCCCCCCGGCGAGAACCAGCCCGCACGCGCCCAGTGTCAGCCAGCGATGTCTCAGGGCCACCCGCACCGCACTCTCGTAGATCCGGATCACCCGCCGGAGGACGAACCCGCCGTGCCGGGCTTCGCCCTGGTGTCCGGGTCGCGGGCGAATCAGCCAGGCGGCGAGCGACGGCGTCAGCGTGATCGCCAACACGAGCGACGTCAGCAGCGACACCACCATCGTGAGGGCCAGCGCGCGGAAGAACACGCCGGTGATGCCCTCCAGGAACGCGAGCGGGATGAACACGACCACGGGCGTCAACGTCGAGCCGACCAGCGGGCGGAAGATCTCGTTGATCGCCTCCTGCACGGCGCTCAGCCGCGTCATGCCGGTCAGCATCTTCGCGTGAATCGCCTCGACGACAACAATCGCATCGTCGATCACCAGGCCGATCGCCGCGGCAATGCCCCCCAGGGTCATAAGGTTGAACGTCAGGCCGAACAGCTTCATTGCCACCAGCGTGATCAGAACGGTGACCGGGATGACCAGCGTTGCGACCAGCGTGGTGCCCCAGTCCTTCAGGAAGAGGAAGATGATGGCCACCGAGAGGACCAAGCCGAAGATGATCGCCTCCCAGACGCTCTGGACCGATTCCCGCACGATGACCGACTGGTCGTAGTAGAACGCCAGCTTCATGTCGGGCGGCAGCTCGCGCTTCAGCGCCTGGAGTTCCTGCTGCAGCGCGGCGGCGATGTCGAGCGTGCTGCCATCGGGCTGGCTGCGGATGTTCAGCAGCACCGCGCTCAGGCCCTGCGCCGTCACGACGTTGAAGACCGGCTCCGGACCGCGCTGCACGGTGGCGAAGTCGCCGATGCGGATCGGGTGCCCTTCGACGACGGCCACCGGCAGGTTCGCGATATCCTCGATAGTGTGCAGCCGCCCGTCCACGACGGCGAGGTAGAGCGTGTGATTCTCCTCGAGCATGCCCGTCGGCGCGATGAGGTTGCTCTTGTTCAGCGCATCGGCGACCTGCGTCAGGCTGAGGTGGGTGGCCTGCAGCCTGATCGGATCGACGATGACATGGAACTCGGGCCTGCGCCCTCCGACGAGGTCGACTCGTGCGACGCCGGGAATGCGCAGGAAGCGCAGCTTCAGGTTGTACCGGGCCACCTCCCACAGGTCGGTGACGGACCGCGAGTTGCTCGTCAGGCTGACGCCGAGGATCGGGAATGCCGAGAACGTCAGGCGGAAGACCGACGTCGTGGCCGTCGGCGGAAGCGTGCTGCGGATCTGGGAGAGACGGCTGAGCACGTATAGCTCCGACTGCACCATCTCGACCTTCCACGTGAAGAACACGCTGATTTCCGCCGCGCCGCGGCCGGTGGACGACTTGACCGTCACCGACCCCGGGATGTCCTTCATCGCCTCCTCGATCGGGCGGGTGATTGTCGCCATCATCTCGTCGGCGGGCATCACGCCGTTGTCCACGAGGATGACGACGCGCGGGAAGTCGGTCTGCGGAAAGACGGACGAGGGAATGTTGAACGCCGCGTAGACGCCGCCGAGGCAGAGGGCGACGCTCACGAACGTGATGGCCATGGCATAGCGGGTGGCGAACTGCCCCAGCCGCGACTGTCTTTTCGTCCCGTCGGCGCTGCTCTCCATGCGGATCTCCCGTTCACCAGGTCACGAACCGATGACGCGGATCTTGGACTCCTGGGGCAGGCCGTAGACGCCGACCGTGACGACGGTCAGACCCTCCTTCAGTCCCTCGCCCTCGACTTCCACGAGGCCGCCTTCGCGCAGGCCCAGCGTCACCGGCCGCTTCGTGGCCTTGTCGCCCTGCACCGTGGCGATCAGGCTGTGGCCCTCCGTGTCGGTCATCACGCTGGTCTCGGGCACCACGAGGCGGTTGCGCCGCTCCTCGCAGACGATTCGCAGCGTCACGAACTGGCCCGGGCGGAGGCGCAGCCCGGGCGGGACGGACGTGCGGGCCAGCACGGTGTCGGTCCTCTGATCCACGCCAGCGGCGATGAACGTGACGACGCCCGGCGAGGTCGCTGGCGCCGCAGCCGCACTCTCGGCGAGGGTGTCGCCGGCCGACAACTGCACGGCCTGTCCCAACTTCAGCAGCGGCGCCTCCACGCTCCGGATGCTCGCGCTCACCACCAGCCGATCGAGGTCGATCATCTCGGCAAGGACGCTCGACAGATCCACGGCGTCACCCGGTCTTGCGGACAGGCGCACGATCGTCCCCGCCAGGGGAGCCCTGATCGTCAGCAGCGCGCGTTGCGTGTCGGCGTTGGACAGGTCGTTCCGCGTAGCGGTCAACTGCTGTTCGGCCTCCTGGTAGAGCTTCAGGGACGTGCCTTCGCCCGGCAGCAGCTTCTTCTGCCGATCGAAGTTGACCTGCGCGAACTGCACGGCCTGCCTGGCGCGTTCGACGGCGACGTCCGCAACGCGACTGTCGAGTTCGACGAGCGCCGTCCCCTGGCTGACGCGTTGGCCCTCAACGGCGTTCACCTTCGCGACGATGCCAGCCACCGGCGTGGAGACGCGAGCGCTGGCGGCGGCGTGGCCGCCGGTGGCGGGCTGCGGCTCCACCGACCCGTACGCCACCACGTAGCGATGCAGCGTCGCGACGGCGATCTTGCCGACGTGGACGGCGACGTCCGTGACGACGGCGGCTTCCTGTGGCTCAGCCGGGGCCGCAGACTTTCCCCCACGCCAGAGCAAGGCGACGATCAGCAGCCCGGCCGCCACGACGGCCAGGGCAATGAAGGATCGGAGTGTGCTCATGAGTGTCCTCAATCTCGCGCTCTGATGGCTCCGGCGTCTCGCTGGGGAACCGTGGACAGCCACGCCGACAGGTCGCCGGACCTCTGCATGGCGTCTTCCAGCGCCCCGAGCGCCTGCTGCGCCTTGATCAGGGCATCCAGGTGCGCAAGCGCGCCCGTGTAGAGTTCCAGCTGGGTGCTGCCCAGCTCCAGCCTGGAGATTTCGCCGGCCTTGAACATCCGCTGCGCGGTCTGCTCCTGCCTGGTCAGGTCCGCCATCATCGCGTCGACGCTCGAGACCTTCTGGACGGCCGAGCGGTAGGACACCACGGCCAGTTCGACCTCGCCGATTGCGCGCGCCTGCACCGCGATGAATCGATTGGCGGCTTCGGCTCGTCTCGCGTCGGCCTCGCCGATCGCTCCCTTGTTCCGATTGAACACCGGCAGCGTGATCGGCAGCGCGATAGTCCACTTGCTGTCGGTCTGATCCATCTGATATCCCGGCCCCAGGTGGATGTCGGGATATTGCCTGGCAATCTCGAGCTGGAGCGAGGCCTGGCTGGCGTCGTACTCGGCCAGCGCGCCGAGCACGTCCGCGCGGTTCAGCAGCGCTTCACGGCTTGCCTCAGGCCCGGGCACCTCCGACGGGGTCTTTGTGAATTCGTCGAACGAGATCGGGAGGTCCCCGACGCTGTGGGCGGTGACGCCCAGCGCCGCGGCCAGTTGCGCGCGCGATTCCGCCTGTTGCCTGGCGGCGTCGCGCTGGGCCAGCCGGATCGCGTCGAGGGCAATGCGCGCCTGAGTCACCTCGAATGGCGAGACCGCGCCTGCCGACAGCTGCAGTTCGAGGATCTTGACGTTGCCGGCCTGGATCTCCTGCTGTTTCTCCAACAGCGCCCCGGTTTCGACGGCCGCGTGCAGGTCCAGGAGCCGGCTGCGCACCCGGCTGCGCACCTGCCAGGCGACCGTCGCGATGTTCAGGCGGGCGGCGTCGGTGAGATGGCGGGCCTGGGCAAGGCGATATCCACGCTTGCCGGCGGTTTCGATCGGAATGTCGAAGTCGAACGACAGGATCCACGGCGTGATGAGGCCGGCCGGCGTGGTGGAGTTGTAGCCGGGGCCGAAGCTGGCGGTCGGGTTCGGCCGCTCTCCCGCCGTGACGATGCCGGCGCGCGCGACCGCCGATCCCGCCCGCGCCACGTCGAGATCGGGATGGTAGTAGAAGGCAGCGAGCGTGAGGGCGCGGAGATTCCACGGAGCGGATGGCGCCGGCGCCACGTCATGGTTGACGTCGAAGAACCGCTGGAGCCCCGGCGCGTCCAGCGTCCGGGCCTCGAACGCGGCCAGCGTGTCGGCGGCCACGACCGGTTTCGGCTGGAAGTGGATGCACCCGGTGGGCAGCCCGGTGGCGAGCGGGGCGCACAGGGCCGTGAGGACGAGGCGTCTGAGCATCATCGGTTCCGGTCCTCCCAGGTCCTGCAGATTCTATAGCGATTTACTTGCAGCCGTGCCGACCGTTCTGTGCCAATCTGGAATGGGGAAGGAGCGGAACTCGTGAGCATTGAACGACCACCGAACGAGGCTGACCACGTCATCGACTGTGGGAAGGCCGCGAGCCAGCTTCCGGAGCGCGTCGCGGACCCGTGCACCGTCGTGATCTTCGGCGCCACCGGCGACCTGGCCACGCGCAAGCTGTTGCCCGCGATCTACAACCTGGCCAACCGCCGGGTCCTGCCCGACCAATTCAAGGTCCTGGGTGTCGGCCGGAAGCGGATGAGCGACGAAGCGTACCGGCAAAAGGTCGAGCAGGACATTCGCGACGTGAGTGGGGCGGCGCCCGACCCTGCGGTCTGGGAGTGGTTTGCGCCGCGCGTGTTCTACGCGTTCGAGGCGCTCGACGATCTCGCGAGCTACCAGTCCCTGTCGGACAGACTGGACTCCATCGATGGGCCGGCCGGCCCGCCGACGGGCCACCTGTTCTACCTCGCCACCCCGGCGAGCGCGATGGCGGACATCGTCCTTCGGCTCGATGCGGTCGGCCTGCTGAACGAGGAGCCGCAGCGCTGGCGGCGGGTGATCGTCGAGAAGCCGTTCGGCTACGACCTGGCGTCTGCGATCGACCTCAACCGCCAGCTGAGAGCCGACCTCGCCGAACACCAGATCTACCGCATCGACCACTACCTCGGAAAAGAGACGGTCCAGAACCTGATGGCGTTTCGGTTCGGGAACGGCGTCTTCGAGCCCGTCTGGAACCGCCGGTACGTGGACAACGTGCAGATCACTGTCGCAGAACGCGTCGGTGTCGAGAACCGCGGAGAGTACTACGAGAGCGCGGGCGCGCTCCGGGACATGGTGCAGAACCACATGTTCCAGTTGCTGGCGCTGACCGCGATGGAGCCTCCGATTTCGTTCGCGGCTGACGACGTGCGCGACGAGCGCGTGAAGGTGCTCCACGCCATCCACATCTGTTCCCCCGAAGAAGTGATGGCGAACACCGTGCGGGGCCAGTACACGACGGGCGATGACGGCGGCAGGGCGGTCCCCGGCTACCGCGCCGAACCGAGCGTGGCGCCAGGCTCGACGACCGAGACGTATGTCGCCCTCAAGCTGCTCATCGACAACTGGCGGTGGGCGGACGTGCCGTTCTACCTGCGTACCGGGAAGCGTCTCCCGACGCGCCTGTCGGAAATCGCCGTCCAGTTCCGTCGCCCGCCGCTGACACTGTTTCGTGATACGCCGGCTGAATGCCTGGAGCCGAACGAGATGGTCATCCGGATCCAGCCGGACGAAGGGATCTCGCTCACGTTCCAGGCCAAGATCCCCGGCAACGCGGTTCGCCTGGGCACGGTCAACATGGCGTTCAGCTACGCGGACTACTTCGCCATCACGCCCAGCACCGGGTACGAGACCCTGCTCTACGACTGCATGAACGGCGATGCGACGCTGTTCCACAGGGCCGACATGGTCGAGGCCGGGTGGAAGGCCGTCGCCCCCATCCTGGACGTCGTCAACGCGTCACCCTCGGCGCTGCTGCACGACTACCCGGCGTTCACCTGGGGGCCGCCCGAGGCCGATGCGCTGCTGGCCCGGGACGGGAGGCGATGGCGGAAGCCCGAGCAGGCCGCCTCTCCTATCGCGGCGGCCGCACTCGCAGGACGCCCAACTGTGTCAGCAGTCCCGTGAAGTCGTAGAACCGGCGTTCTTCCAGGATGAGGAGGCCGGCGTCGAGTTCGAAGAGGGATATCCCTTCGAACTCGCACCGCTTGCCGGTCCCTTCGAGCCCCATGAAGTCGCCCTGCTGGGTGGCGGTGACCGAGAAGGAGACCGCCACGCGGTTGCCATCCACGATCGGCCGGTCGAACCTGATCTGCCAGTCGGGGAACACCCCAAACAGGGCCACGTAGGTGCCGCAGATCTGCGACCGGCCCTCGACGCGGCCGAACATGGGGCTCACGATCACCCCACCCTCGGCATGGTCCCCGCAGAGCGCCGCCGAGTCGCGGCGGTTCCACCCGTTGGTGTGTCGATCGATGAACGTCGTGATCTGGTCGTTGGACATGGAGCCCTCCCTGTCCTGGTGGCGGATTGAGTGGGGTCGCGCGGCTCAAATCGCTCCCATTCCGGCTCGATGCGGTCCAGCAGCCGAAAGCGCAGTTCGCCGCGAACGAAAACGGGGCCACCCGAACCGAGGCGCTCGATGATTCGGTGGTGTGGCACCGTCCGGCCAACCACGGCAGTCTCCCCGGCGTGGACATCGGACGCGACGCTTGTGGCGGCGATTATAGTCGAGAATCCGTTTGACACTCACCGGGCCACGGCAATAGGGTGGGCGGAAGTGCCGGCGCTCCTTCTCCTCTTGTTGGTCGTGGCGGGTCGATGGAGCTGGTACTGCATCGGGCCGAAGCCCGGAGCGCCCGAATCCGAGACCACATCCACCAGGAGGGCGATCCTCGCGGAGGAGTCGTTCTGCGGGCTCGTGTCGGGCTTCGCGCTCTCGTCCGCGGGCCTCTTCCTCCTCGCGCACTTCGGTAGTCTCTCGACTGGTGCCGTCAGCGCCTCCGCCGCGATCGGCGTGGCGGTATGCCTCTTCGTCTGTCAGAAGCGCCGGCTCGTTCGCGAAGCGCTGGCGGGGCTGCCGCAGGATCTCGCCCTCGGCGTGGTGCTGATCGGACTGACCGTCCTGTTCGGGGCGCTGCTGCCGCCCATCGACACAACGCTCGCGGCGAGCGACAGCTCTGTCTACGTCGCGACCGCCCATCAACTGGCCCGCCATGGAACAACCCTGCACGGCGATGCCCTCGTCGCCGAGATGACCGTAGCGGAGCGCGAGGTTCTCCTGGGGAACCGCTTCGAGGGCGATCACACCGGCCCGTACGCACGTTTCCCCGGGGGAGTCCCCCTGGTCTCCCCCTCCAGGGACGCGGTCACGTTCTACTTCTATCACCTGTTCCCGGCCTGGCTGGCCTTGGGACTGGAAACCGTCGGGGACGAGTCCTATCTAAGACTCCTCGCCCTGTTCGGCAGTATCGGGCTCTTGTCGCTGTTCTTCATCGGCCGGCGTCTGGGCGGCACCGCGCTGGGGCTCTCCCTCTGCGTCGTTCACGCGTCCTTCTATCCGCAGGCGTTCTTCAGCCGCTTCCCCTCGTCCGAGTTGCTGGCGCAGGCGCTGTTCCTTTCGGGCCTCTGCGTGTTCCTCCGCGGCCTCGGCTCGCCCGACGGGGCCAGGCGCCCGTACGTGCGCCTGGCAGGGCTGCTGTGGGGTGCGCTCTGCCTTTGCCGCGTGGACGCCATGCCGTTCCTGTGGCTGGGCCTGACCGTTGTATCCCTCCTGCCGGGGAGGATGGGCATTCGGAGGGATGACTGGGCCGTCCCCATGCTCACCACACTCCTCTTCGCTTCGATGGCAGTGTTCCACCAGCTCGCGAACGGAATCGACTACGTCGGCGCCTTCAGCCCGGGCCGGCTGACGGCGATTGTCAGCTCGGCTGTGGCAGGGCGGCGGTGGCCGAGCCTCGTCGTGCTCGCCGTCCTGGCCGCGGCGGGCCTCCTCGTCCACCGATGCGAGCCCACGCGACCGCGATGCGGCTGGGTGTTCGCGATCGCGAGGGCGTTCGGGCTGGTGGTCTCTGCGGTGACGCTGGCGCGCTTTCTGAGGCTGCTGGACTGGAGCCTCGTGACGAGGCACGTGCAGTGGATCGGGATGTACACGACGCCCCTCGTCTTGCTCGTGCTGTGCGGGGGAGGGCTCGTGGCCGTTCTCGAGTGCTTTCGAGCCCGCCCTTCACCCGGCGTCGCCGTGGCGCTCGCCTTCTTCATCGGACCGGCGTCGTGCTACCTCATCGACCCGATGGTAATCGCGCAGCAACCGTGGGCGATGAGGCGGTTCATCCCCGTCATCTTCCCGCTTCTCTTCCTTCTCTCGCTTTACGGGTGGCAGGCGGGCCTGCGCCGTCTGCTCCGTACTCGTCCCGCACTCTCCTGGGTGGCCTTCGCCGGATTGGCGGTCGTGATCGCCGGCCGGTTCCTCGGCTTGTCTGCCGGCTCGATCGGCCACCCCGTGAACGTCCGTACGGCGGCCGACGTGCGCTCGCTCGGCCGCGCGATCCCGGAGGACGCCCTCGTCCTCATCCCGGACGAGAACGCAAGCCTGCACTTGCAACTCGCGCTCGAATACACGTGCGGCAGGGATGTCCTCCTCCTCCCGGTCTGGCACGATCCTGGAGGGAGGTTTGAGGAGGTCATGAACGGCTTCCTCGATCGCCGGCTCGACAACGGGAGGAGGGTCTTCCTGGTGCTGACCGGGACGTCGGACGTCGCAGGCCCGTTCGTGCGCCACTTCCAGCTCGACGAGAGGTTCGAGAGCACCTTGTCGTTCGAGAAGGTCCCCTTCGTGCCCGACGACGTGTTTCCAGGGCCCCCCGTCGTCGAGAAATTGCGCAGCCGCGTGTTGGAAGTGCGACCGGTCCGCGTCGGTCGCTGAGCGGGAAGGACGCCGCCCTACTGAGTCCCGATCCCCAGCATCTGCGCCGCGGCGGCGGCGTTCTGACGCCAGTGCTGCGGGTTCAGCGTGAAGACCCTTCCGAGGATCCGGCCCGGTCGGAGGTAGAACGAACGCAGGAGCGTCCGGCGTCTGTGGCGCGACTCCTCGGCGTCCACGAGGCTCTGACCCTGGAGGGTGCGGTGCAACTCCGTGCCCGGGTACGGCACGAGCACCTGAACGTTCAAGTGATCCGGGCGGATCTCGCGAATGAGGCGTCGGGTCGCTTCGATCGAGCCCCTCGTCTCCCCGGGTGAGCCGACCATCAGGTTGGCCACGGTGTCGATTCCCGCAGCGCGTGCGGACCGGAACGCCTCGCGGACCTGCTCGAGGGTGATCCCCTTCTTCAGTGCGTCGAGGACGGCCGGGTCCGCGGACTCGATCCCGAACTGGATCACCCGACATCCCGCTGCCGCCATCTTGCGCAGGAGCGGGCCGTCGACGCGGTTGACGCGGGTGCTGCAGGTCCAGGTCACGCGGGGCCCGCCCCGGGTCATGAGGTCACAGAAGCCTTCCACGCGAGGCCGATCCAGCGTGAACTCGCTGTCCTTGAAGAGCACCTCGCGGACGCCGAACTCATGCACCAGGTGACGGATTTCCGTGACGACCCTCTCGGCCGAGTGGGCTCGGTACTTCTTTCCGTGGACGACGAACGCGTCGCAGAAGGTGCAGGGGTAGGGGCAGCCGCGACTTGTCACCATCGAGGTCACCGCGCCCGTGGCCGAGAACGGAGTGGAGTAGAGGCCCATGGGCAGCAGGTCGTAGGCGGGCAGCGGAAGGTCGTCCAGGTTCTGAATGGGAGGCCGCCTCACGTTGACCCGCGGTCCGTTCCCGTCCCTGAACGCGATCCCGGCGATAGCGTGGAGGGATTCGGAGCGCTCGACCGCCGCGAGCAGCTCGACCGCGGTCTGCTCGCCTTCCCCGTGGACGGCGAGGTCGATCACGCCTTCGCGCAAGACCTCCCCGGGGAACAAGGTCGCGTGCACGCCGCCGAGGATGACCGAGGTGGCCGGGTCGGCGTCCTTGGTTCGCACGGCCAGGTCGAGCGCGGGCTTCAGCATGATGGTGGAGGCCGAGATGCCGACCGCCCGTGGCCGCCAGCCAGACAGGACCTCGCCGAGCCGGGCTTCCCAGCGCGGCTCCACCGCGGCGTCGATGACGCGGACCTCGTGACCGGCCTCCCTCAAGGCTCCCCCGACGCAGGCGAGGCCCAGTGGGGGGAGACGGATCAGCCGGTCGATCGTGTCGTTCCTCGACGGGTGGAGAAGGAGGATCCTCACAATGGGCTGCTAGGCGACGTCGGCCTCGGGTCCCAGGCGCCCGGTGGCCGAGGACGCCACGATGTCCTTTCCGTGGCGGAGCATGTCGTGGATCCACCCATACTCGAACCGCCCACTCCGTCCGGCCAGCGTGAGATTTTCGAAACCGCCAAGATAGCGGAGGACCGCGCCCAGGGAGTTCTCGAGCTCCAACGAGAGAACGGGATACGCGCGCCGGAGTCTGACTACCTGCGACCTCAGGAGCTCCCCCTGACGGATCCAGCCGATCTGCTCGAGAGGTCTCCTCACGAGTCCCACCAGATCCGCATCGTCCGCGCTCCAGCGAGGTTCCCCGGAGTTGCAGGGGATCTCGGCCACGAGCGAGGTGTGCCCCGGAGGGCTCATGGCCGCGCTCCGGTTCCTGGGCTCGGTGACACGGGTGAACGCGATGGCCGGGTCTGGGAAGTAGACGGTGGCGGCGCTCGTCACGTACTCCCTCCGGAGGAACAGGGCGACGAGGATCAGGTCCCGGTGCATCAGCTTTTGGGCGAGATCGAGAATGCCCTCGGCAGGCGGGGGATCCATCATCGCCAGGAGCCTCTCGACCGGCAGGGTGCTGGCGACCGCATCAACGGCCACGCGGCCCAGGCCTTCCACCACGACCGCGCGGATCCGCGTGTTGTCGTGGCACAGCCGCCTGACCTCCATGCCGGTGCGGATCGCGTCCGGTCCGCAGCCCTGCGCGAGAGCG
>DASVIS010000088.1:0-12145 GCA_036381995.1 Vicinamibacterales bacterium
GATCGAGCGGTACATGCACTAGGAGCACGCTGAACGGCCCGCCGCGCCGTCCGTGGAGTCGAAAGCGAGTACCTGTGAACCTGTGTTGGTGTGTCGGTGGGGAGCCCCAATGACCATTCGCACCCGTCTGGTCGTCGCCTCGGCGTGTGTCTGCCTGCTGTCGTGGTCCGTCGTGGCCGCCAGCAAGAAGGTGAGCTCGGCCACGGCCACGATTCAGATCGAGCTGGCCGACGTTCTCTACGATCACGCCGACTACCGGTCGGCGATGCACACCTACCTCGCCGCGACCAACTGTGAGGACGTGACGCTGCGCGACCGCGCCCGAGCGGGGACCGTGCGGTCGGCGTTGCGCATCGCCGAATTCGGCGTGGCGGTCACGCAGTTGGCTGGGCTGGACAGCAGCAGGGCCACCGATCCGGCGACGCTGGCGCTGGCCGGTGACGCGCTGTGGGCCTCGGGCCGGTTCGACGAGGGCGAGAAGGCCTACCGGGATGCCCTGACGCTGGAGCCGGGCAGCCCGCGGGCGCGCCACGGTCTGGCGAAGGCCCTGGCCTCCAAGAACCAGATGGAGTCGGCACTGAACGAGGTCCAGGCGGCGCTCCGCGATGCGCCGACCGATTCGGACATTCAGCACACGCTCGGCACGATCTACGAACGGATGCACCGTTACAGCGAAGCGGCCACCGCGTATCTGTCGTTCCTCGCCGTGCTGAAGGGCGCCGACCGGTCGGACCGGATCCAGTGGGCCCGCAACCACATCTCGTTCCTTCGGTCGTTCGACGGGACGGTGCCGTTCGAGATGGTATCGAAGGGGAACGTGAAGCGGCACGTGCTCGAGTTCCGCCTGGTGAACGGAAAGGTGCTGCTGAAGGGGAAGATCAACGGCGGCAAGTCGGTGGACTTCGCGCTCGACACCGGCGCGGAACACACGGTTCTCAGCGAGAAGACGGCCCGCCGCTTCGGAATCGAGGCGCTGAACGACACGCTGACGGCGGGCGTCGGCGACGCCGGGGTGCGCGGGCTCAAGATCGCCAAGCTCCGTTCGCTCGAGATCGGGACGCTGACGGTGTTCAACCTCCCCTGCCTGATTAAGTCGCCGGCGATGCGCGAGCTGCCGGTCGACGACACCGACGGGTTCTCGCCGCTGGCCCTCGGCTTGTCGATGACGGTCGATTACAGGAACCGGCGTCTCTACATCGGCGAGCCGTTGCCCGCTCCGTCCCCGGCCCGTGAGCTTCCGCTGCGCTTCACTCGGCTGGCGACGGTGCAGGGCGACGTCGACGGCACCCCGATGAGCTTCATCGTCGACACCGGGGGCGAGGCGATCTCGCTCAATACCAGCGCCGCCCGCGGACTCTTCACGCCGGCCGATCGTCACCGGATCAAGCTGCAGGTCTACGGCGCGTCCGGGCTCGACCCCGAGGCCTACCTGCTGCCCGGCGTCAACCTCGTGTTCGGCAGCCTGAAGATGCCGAATCAGCCGGTCGTGGTGCTGGATCTGCGTGCGCCAAGCGTGCTCCTGGGGTACGAGATCGGCGGGATCCTCGGCTATCGAATGCTGGGGAAGTACCGGGTGGAGTTCGATCTCGAACGCAGCGTGTTGCGGCTCGGAGATCTGTGACCACCTGCTTGTTTGCTTCCGATCTCCACGGGTGCGCCGAGCGCTATCGGAAGTTGTTCTCCGCGATCGAGGCGGAGCGACCGGCGGCGGTGTTTCTGGGAGGGGATCTGCTCCCGTCCGGCCTTGGCCTCGCGGATTCCCTCGACCCCGGTCACCTCGATTTCATCAACGGGTTCCTGGCGCCCGGCTTCGGTCGCGTGAAGGAGTCGCTCGGCGCCGACTACCCGGACGTCTTCGCCATCCTCGGCAACGATGATCCCCGCTTCGAGGAAGCCGCCATGCTCGAGGTCGGGGCGCGCGGCCTCTGGCGGTACGCCCACGAGCAACGGATCGAGTGGCGCGGCTTCATGGTCTACGGCTACGCCTGCATTCCGCCGACGCCGTTTCGCCTGAAGGACTGGGAACGGTACGACGTCTCCAGGTACGTGGACCCGGGCTGCTCATCGCCCGAGGAAGGGTGGCGAACCGTGCCGGTGGCGGAATTCGCGATTCGCTATGGCACGATTCAGCAGGACCTCGAGGGGCTGGCGGGGCAGCGTTCACTCGAGCGGGCGATCATGCTGTTTCACAGCCCGCCCTACCAGAGCGCGCTCGACCGGGCCGCGCTGGATGGCCGGTCGGTCGACTTCGTGCCGCTCGACGTGCACGTCGGGAGCATCGCGATTCGGCGCTTCATCCAGAAGCGGCAGCCGCGGATCACGCTGCACGGCCACGTGCACGAATCGGCTCGGATGACGGGGGAGTGGTCGACCCGAATCGGGGAGACGTACGCATTCTCGGCCGCGCACGATGGCCCCGAGCTGGCGCTGGTGCGGTTCGACCCCGAGAACCCGGCGACCGCGACGCGGGAGTTGACGTAGGCCGGCTGCTGGCCTGCCAGGCCGAGTCGGGCCGGCCCGCGCTACGCCGTCGGGCGGCGGAGCGGGAGCGCTCGCGCCGGGTCGGTGATCGCGCCGATCTTCGACGCGAAGCTCGAGTGGTTCCTGAAGTCGTCGTCGGTGACGATCTTCACGTCGAGCAGCCCCTCCGTTCGATATCCGGTCCGCAGGTAGTTCATCTCGCTGAGGCAGAGGCTCCACCCTTCGAGCCAGACCTCGAGCTGCCGCCGCGTGTCCTCGTTGGCGTCCACGTGCACGATCAGGTCGATGTCGCTGCCCGGGCCGGCCGTGGCGTTCTTCGTGCTGCCGAACACGTACAAGCCCTTGATGCCGAACCGTACCGGATCCACTTCGGCGGCAATGTGCTCCGCGATGCGGAGCCGCCAGCGCCAGTGATCCTCAGTGATCAGGTGCGCCTCGGCGCGCCGCTCCTGCGCCGTCCCCTGTGCCGCTGTTGCCGGTGCGAAGTACCCGATCGCCTCGTCGAGGTCGGCATTCATCAACACCTGGAGGATCAGGCCATCGGTCGCCTTCGCCACGTCGATCACGTGCACGACCTCCGATAGGTGGACGTATTCCGGCAGCAGCTCGCCGAGGATGTTCGGCGCGCGCCGGAGGAACAACTCGTTGCAGGTCTGCCCGGCGTCGCCCGGGAAGAGCGGCAGATACCGGATCCCCGCCTCCACCAGGTCCTGGAAGAAGTGCGTGCCGAACGACAGGTCGGGGACGTAGTTCCCCTTCTTCGCGGCAATCTCCATCAAGACCGCGGTGTTGTTGATGTCCGAGTAGGTGACGCTGACACCCAGCTTGATGTCGCCACGGCTGCCCCAGCGCCCGGGACCCATCAGGATGAACTGACGCTTCGGCAGCAGCTTGTTCAACCGGCCGATGGCGCGCCCGACGTCCTTCAGGTCGTTGAGGTTCTCGAGGCGGTCGTACTGCTCGGGATCGACGTAGACGATATGCGTGACGTCGGGGACGCGGCCGTTCGACACGTACTTGTTCGCGGCGAAGACCACGCGGTCCAAGGGCAGGTCGCGCGGGATGGACGACGGCACTGCGTCGCTCGAGAAGCTCTGCGGGCGGCACTGCAGCAGGTACAGGTCGCGGCCGTCGGAAGCGAACTCGATGTCCACCGGCGTTCCAATCCGTTCGCGCAGCAGCTTGAGCATCGTCCGCATCCTGGCCATGAACGGCGTGCTGCTGATCAGGCCGTCGAACGTGACGACCGTGTGCGACTCCGCCGGATCCCAGCCGAACCCCACGGGCCGGTGGATGCCATCGCTGTCGTAGACGGATGCGACCTGGTCGAGCGCCGGGTACTCGCGCCCGTACTCCCGGAACAACTCCTCGGCGTCCACCGTCTCGAAGTGCTGCGTCTCGAGGTTGATCACATCGATCTTGCGCGGGGCGTAGCGCAGGATCTCCTCCTGGGTCACATTGACCCGAAGTCCCGGCTGGCCCGGGGCCACGAGGATCGGGTAGTCGTCGCCGAGGCGGTCGACGGCGCGCGTGCCGAGGCCCGGCACGATGCGGACCAGCCCGTCCTCGCGTTTGATCCGTGGCGACCAGCGGAACTCGTTGTTGCTGAACGCGACGCCGGCAAACGACGGCAGGAAGTACGGGCCCACGCGCGTGCCCACCACTTCCTGGATCATGATGCCCATCTCCTCGTGGAGGTCGAGCAGGTTGCGCTCGCCGCGGTACTCGATCGGATCGGGGCCGAACAGCGAGGCGTAGACCTCGGCGATTGCGTCCATCAGCGCGCTGAGCCGCTCGCCCTTGGTCCCGACGTTCGCGAGGAACAGGCTCTTGTACTTGCCCGAGAAGGCGGCGCCCATCCGGTCTTCGAGCAGGCTCGAGCTGCGCACGATCAGCGGCTTGCCTTCGAGATCGTCGAGGGCCAGCGACAACCCCTTCATGATCTCGGGCGCGAACCGTGAGTTCTTGAAGACCTGGACGATGTGCGGGTACTCGCGCCGGATCTGCTCGATCTCGAGGTACTTCCGGTTGTAGACGTCCTCGAGCTGGTTGGACTCGACGAAACTCATCAGGCCGTCCGACGCGATGTACCACGTCTTCGGCACCTTGATGCCCGCCAGCAGGTCCGAGTACTCGCCGCACTTGCGCAGGATCTGCGAGGCGAGCAGCATCCCGGCGCTCTTGCCGCCGAGTTTTCCGTGGCTGGCGGGCGGGCTGATGATGTGGTTCACCAGATCGTAGAAATCACCAATCTCGATGTAGTTCTTCGCCGTGTTGATGAACTCGAGGTCCTCGGTGAAGAACCGCCGCGCCAGGGACACGCGCAGTCCGATCTGCACCGAGCGCGAGAGCTCCTCGTCCTGAACTCCGAGCTGGTGATAGCGTTCGAGCGCCTGGCCGATGTCGGTCAGCGACGTGCACTGGTTCTCGACGGCCTCCACGAGGAACCCGGACTTGTCGTCCTTGATCCACTTCTGGATGCACGAGACGATCTCGCCCTCGCTCAGGTGCGTGGCGGCGATTCGGAAGGCGTCCTCGGTCAGCGCCAGCAGATCCTCGATGCTCTTGCGCCGGAGCGGGCTGTTCTCCTCGAACCCGTCGGCATCCTGGGTGAAGTCTGCGGCGAACCGGTGGAGGAGTTGCTGCGCCTCGTCGATGCCGTTCCAGCAGAGGTAGTTCAGCATCCGGCGCGAGATGCGCATCAGCAGGTTCTGGTCGGTCTTTCGCAGGAACTCGATGATGACCCACCACTCGCGCTTCTCCGGCGAGGCGAGGTTCTCCATCGCCGACTGCCAGTTGCGGAGCGTCGACTGCAGCCGTCGCTGCATCAGGAAGTGGCCCAGGCGCTCCGCGATCGTGTCGATCAGCTTCCGTTCTTCCTTGAGGAACGGCCCTTCGTCCGCGCGCGGCATCTGGCGGGTGTAGAAGACCTCGATCGTGCCCATCTTCTCGCCCTGCAACACGATGTCGGCGCGCTGCGCCCAGGGGGTCTCGGTCGTGCGCGGCGGCTGATAGACCGTGTTGTCGAGCGTGATCCTCGCCCAGCACACGCTCGGGTACTGCCAGCCGTGCGGCAGCACCTCCGTCAGCGTTCGGCACACCTCGTCGATGGAGGCGTCCGGCTGGTTGATCAGTTCGTGCACCTTGTAGAGCGTGTGCAGCTCCTTCGCGCGCTCCTGGAGCTGCTCGATGATGTTGTTGACCGGCTGATTGGTGGGATTCATGACGATTGGGTGCTCGGTTTCCACAGTATCGCACCGTGTCCCTGGCGGCCGTCCACCGCAATGTGGAGCGGACTGAGAAGGCGCACGTGCCGGATGAAGTCGGTTTCGGTGACGGCATCCTGCCGCGACAGGCCGTCCCAGTCGATGGGGAAGTCGCCGTTGAAGGGTACCGAGAAGTAGCTTACGTCGAAGCTGGAGATGTTGTGGAAGAAGTGCGAGCCCTGGCTGAGGTCGACGTTCATCGCCGGGAGCGTCGCTTCGACGATAGCCCTGGCGCCGCCGATTTGCGACCACGTGACCGGGGTACCCAGCCACGGGTCCGAGCTGCCCCAGCGGCCGAAGCCGATCAGCAGGTAGGGGACGCCGCGCTCGACGAGGCCCAGGTTGATCCGCGCGATCTGCTCGGCGATGGCCGGCGTGTGGCGCGCCTCGAACCTATCGGGCTTCACGTACACCACGTCCTGCACGTTGGTGATGACCCCGTTGCCCATGACACGCTCCGACGCGACCAGAAGGTCCCCGCGGTCGATGGCCTGCAGATCGACGTCGACCACGGCATCGGAGACCGCCATGGGGCGGACCTGCAGGAAGCCGAACCCGGCCGAACCCTCCTGGCCCTCTGGCGGGAACGTGACGGCGAATTCGATCTCGACCGGCGCCCCAAGGGCGTCCTGGCACAGGCGCAGGAGCGCCTTCAGCAGGTCGTTGAGCGCGTACTCCTCGAGCACCAGGAGCGGTGCGAAGGTGAGCGCGCGCGGCCCCTTGATGCCCACACCCATCGACAGTCGATCAGACCGCGCGTCGTAGGTGGACGCCACCAGCCGTAACGTCCCGTCCTCTTCCGCGTCGGCCAGGGGTGACCGGACGAGGTACTCGGTCTCCTCGACCGGATCGTACGCCGGCGGCTTGCCCATGTTCACCGCCCAGTACTCGAGCTGCGTTTGTCGGAGCAGGTCGCGGACCGACGAGTAGGGCGGCGTGGCGCGCGGATACGTCGGCGAGTAGCTCCACGTGATGCCGCCGTCCACGATCGTCTTGCCGAGGCCGAACGCGAGGTTGACGACGCCATCTTCGGGGCGGGTGTGGCCGGAACGGTAGAAGCTGTATGAGCGCGCGACCCCGGACAATTCCGGGTAGAAGCGATCCCGGTGCCGGCAGCCGACGATCGCCTGGAGGATGACCGCCATTCGATCCTCCGCGCCGTGGCCGGTCAGCCGGCGGTAGTTGCGCGCGTTCTCGAAGAACGTGGACGCGTAGATGAACTTGAGGGCTTCAACCAGTTTGTGGAAGCGCGTCTCCACGTCGAACTGGTTGTTCGGGATCATCTTCGTGGCATACACGCCGGCGAACGGCTGGTTCAGCGCGTCCTCGAGCAGGCTCGACGAGCGCACCGCGAGCGGCGTGTGAATCTGATGGACGAGGGCATAAAGGTCGCCGAGAAGTTCGACCGGCAGGTCTGCGGCCTGGAAGGCCAGCGCGATCCGGCGATCGGACTCGCCCGAGCGGACGAGGTCCCACAGACGGTTCGAGTCCATGAAGGTCTCGAAGAGGTCCGTGGTCACGACCGTCAATGTCGGGACCTGCACGTCGAAATGGCGGAGCAGCGCCTTCGCCTGGCTCGCACCGGCGGCCGCCTCCAGGCCGGCGGCGAGCAGGTCCTTCACGGTCAGCAGGCTGTGGGCCTTGCCGCCGAACGCGCCCGAGCCAATGCGGGTGAACTGCTCGGTCCCATCGAAGAACCGGCGGTCGAACGGCGGAACGGTGGGCCGATCGAAAGGCGTCGTCATCGGGTCCGCCTCCGGCTGCGTGGGAAGGCTGGATGAGGATACCCGATCCCAAGAATCCGAAGCCAGCATTCAGAAGTGACGAAGCCAGAAGGCAGCAGGCAGCAGGCAGCAGGCAGAAGCAGGGAGGCGACAAGAAAAAAGGAGCGGCCCTTCCGAGCCGCCCCCGACTACTCATCGTAAGAACCGACTGGCAATCGTCAGTTCCGACTACTCATCGTCAGTTCCGACTTGTCTATACCCAGCCGCGATCCTTGCAGGCCTTGGCGACGCGGTTCACCGCGATGACGTACGCCGCATCGCGCATGTAGAGCTTCTGCTTCCGGGCCAGCTCGCTGACCGCGTTGAACGCCGACGTCATCTTGAGATCCAGCTTGCCCAGGACTTCGTCCTTCTCCCAGTAGTAGTTCATGTTGCCCTGGACCTGCTCGAAGTAGCTGCAGGTCACGCCGCCGGCGTTGGCCAGGAAGTCCGGGATCACGAAGATTCCCCGTTCATGGATCACCTTGTCGGCTTCGGGCGTCGTCGGGCCGTTCGCGCCCTCGGCGATGAGCTTCACTTTGGGGTGGATCTTGCTCACGTTTTCGCCGGTGATCTGGTTCTCCATCGCCGCCGGAATCAGCACGTCCACTTCCTGCTCGATCCACGCCTCACCGGGCAGCACTTCGTAGCCCAGCTTCTTCGCCTTTGCCTTGTCGATACCGCCGAAGGGGTCCGTGATGCCCACCAACTCGTCGGGATCGAGGCCTGACATCTTGCGGAACGTGTAGGAGACCTGGTCTTCCTGGTCCCAGCTCGACACGCAGACCACCTTGCCGCCGAGCTGTCGGAACAAGCGGACGGCGAACTGCGACACATTGCCGAAGCCCTGGAACGCTGCGGTGCAGTCCGCCGGCTTCAGACCCAGCTCGCGGAGCGCCTCGCGCACGGTGAAGATCACGCCGAAGCCGGTGGCCTCGGTGCGGCCGAGCGAGCCGCCCATGCCCACGGGCTTGCCAGTGATGAAGCCGGGGTACCGGCCGCCATGGATCACTTCGAACTCATCCAGCATCCACAGCATGTGCTGCGGGTTGGTCATGATGTCGGGCGCCGGCACGTCGTTCACCGGGCCCACGTTCTTCGCCATCTGGCGAATCCAGCCGCGGCAGATCGCCTGCTGCTCGTGCTGGCTCAGGTTGTGCGGATCGCAAATCACGCCGCCCTTGCCGCCGCCCAGCGGGATATCGACGACCGAGCACTTCCACGTCATCCACGTGGCCAGGGCGCGGACCGTGTCGAGCGTCTCGTGCGGATGGAACCGGATGCCACCCTTGGCCGGGCCGCGGGCGTCGTTGTGCTGGACGCGGAAGCCCCGGAACACCTTCATGGTGCCGTCGTCCATGCGCACCGGGATCGCGAAGGAAAACTCGCGAATCGGGTTGCGGAGCAGTTCCCTGGTGGCCGCGTCGAGGTTGATGACGTCTGCAACCTTGTCGAACTGGGCCTGCGCCATCTCGAACGGATTGAATGCCTTCTTGTTCACGGATTATCCCCTCTCTCCTGAGCGTCCGCCTCGAATGAGGCGGGAATGAAGCCGATGCCGTCCATCCGAACAATCAGAAAGTGTATCACGGCAAACCCCGGCGCTTCGTTCGCGCTCGAGAAGGGGGCTCCAGACATGGTCTCAGAGTCTGGATCGAGTCGAACATGAAAAATATACACCGATACAGTGGTATTGGAAAACAAAACACGGATATTCGCCGCAGGGGTTTCCGATCTTACATTCCTGCGAAATTCAGGACGTGCCACGCGTTCGAGACCCGATCCCACGTGATACACTCCCGCGCCAGCATTCCTGCACCTGGATACCAGCCATGATGTTGCTGAAGCACGCAGACGTTTTTGCCCCGGCGCCGGCCGGCCGCGCCGACATCCTCATCGCGGGCGGACGCATCGACCGCGTCGAACCCGACATCCGAATCTCCGACGACTACTGCGCGAGCGTGGACGCGTCGGCCCTGGTCGCCGTTCCCGGCTTCATCGACGGCCACGTGCACATGACGGGCGGCGGCGGAGAGGGCGGCTACGCGACCCGGACGCCGGAGCTGCTCCTGTCCGACGCGATCCGTGGCGGCATCACGACCGTCGTCGGGTGCCTGGGGACCGACGGCGTCACGCGCAGCCTGGCCAACCTGCTCGCCAAGGCGCGGGGCCTGGACGAGGAAGGCATCAGCGCTTTCATGTACACGGGCTATTACGCGGTGCCGATCCGGACGTTGACGGGGAGCATCGAGCAGGACCTGCTCCTGATCGACAAGGTGATTGGCGTGGGCGAGGTGGCGCTTTCCGACCATCGCTCGACGCAGCCGACGTTCGACGAGTTCGCGCGCCTGGCGGCCGAAGCGCGGCGCGGCGGCATCCTGTCGGGCAAGGCGGGCGTGGTGAACGTCCACATGGGGGATGGACGGCGCGGGCTGTCGCTGCTGCGGCGCATGCTGGAGGAGACCGAGATCCCGCCGACGCAGTTCCTGCCGACGCACATCAACCGGAACCCGACGCTGTTCGAGGAAGGGATCGCCTACGCGAAGGCGGGCGGCCTGGTGGACTTCACGACCTCCACGGTTCCGTCCGTGGTCGACGATGGCGAGGTGAAGTGCAGCAAAGCGCTGCGGGCGATGCTGGAGGCGGGCGTCGATGCCGCGCACATCACGTTCACGTCGGACGGCCAGGGCAGCATCCCGGCGTTCGACGCGCACGGCCAGTTCCAGCGGCTCGACGTCGGCCGGGTGACCAGCCTGTTCGGCGAGGTCCGTGATGCGGTGTTCCACGAACAGATTCCGCTCGAAACCGCGCTGCAGGTGGTGACGGCGAATCCCGCGCGCATCCTCAAGCTGCGCGGCAAGGGCCAACTGGCTGCCGGCGCCGACGCCGACATCGTCCTGCTCGAACCGAAGACGCTCGAGATCCGTGGCGTGATTGCGAAAGGCCGGTGGCTGATGCGCGACGGCGAGCCGCTGGTCAAGGGCACGTTCGAGTAGCAGGCCGACGGCAGACGGCCTCTTCCGTCCATATGTCCCAACCCTTCTTCAAGCGCCTCACGATGCCGCACACGCTGGTTGTGGTGATGCTGCTCGTGATCCTCGTGCTCGCGGTGTCGTGGGTGATCCCGTCCGGCGAGTACAAACGCGTCCAGGTCCAGACGAGCGAGGGCATTCGCAACGTGACGGTGGCCGGCACGTTCCATGTCGTGCCAAAGGTCTACCTCGGGCCGCAGATGGTGCTGGAGTCGCCGATCAAGGGGTTCCTGGATGGCGCGCTGCTCATCTGCTTTCTGCTGATGATCGGTGGCAGTTTTGCGATCTTCCAGGAGACGGGAGCCGTGGAGTTCAGCATCCGGCGGCTGACGGGCGCGATCAGCCGGCGCCCCTACCTCGAATGGATGCTCATCCCGGTCCTCATGGTCGTGTTCTCGCTCGGCGGGTCGATCTTCGGCATGGCCGAGGAGACCATTCCGTTCGTCCTCATCTTCATCCCGCTGGCCCGTCGCCTCGGTTACGACTCGATCGTGGGGGCGGCGATCCCGTTCCTCGGGTCGGCGGCCGGCTTCGCCGCCGCGTTCTTCAATCCGTTCACGGTCGGGATCGCGCAGAGCATCGCGGGGCTGCCGCTCTACTCTGGTCTGGGGTACCGACTCTTCACGTGGGTAATCGGCACGGCGGTGATCATCGCCTACGTGATGTGGTACGCGCGCCGGGTGAAGCGGAACCCGGAGATCAGCCCGGTGCGCGACATCGACCTCGAGCGCGGGACCATCGAGCCTCCTGCGGACGGTGAAGCCGGCTCCTGGGACATCCGGCACGTGGCCACCCTCGCGCTCTTCGTGTCGTCGATGGTGCTGCTGGTTGTCGGCGTGCTGAAGTGGAAATGGTACATCGACCAGATCGCGGTCCTCTTCTTCGGAATGGGGATCGTGCTGGGCTTTGCCGGCGGCCTCGGCCCGAGCCGCGTGGCCCGCACGTTCGTGACGGGCGCCAAGGACATGGTCGGCGTGGTCTTCATCGTGGCCTGCGCGCGGGCGCTCCTCGTCATCGCGCAGGAGGCGAAGATTCTCGACACGATTCTCTACTTCGCCTCCAATTCGATCTCGCTGCTGCCACGCGGGGTGATCGCGCAGGTGATGTTCCTCATCCAGTGCGTGATCAACTTCTTCATCCACTCCGGCACGGCGCAGGCGGCGCTCACGATGCCCGTGATGTCGCCGCTGGCGGATCTGGTGGGCATCACCCGCCAGACGGCGGTCTACGCGTATCAGCTCTGCGAGTTCATCAACCCGATCCTGCCGACCAGCGCGGTCACGATGGGCGTGCTGGGGGCGGGGAAGATCCCCTGGGAACGGTGGGCGCGGTGGTTCCTGCCGCTGATGCTGATCCTGGTGGTGCTCAGCTTCCTGCTGCTCATCCCGCCAGTCCTGCTCTTCCTGTGGGAATAGGGACGCTGTCTCCGCTACTTCCGCGTAATCTCGAACGGGATCGCCGGCAGCGTGGCCAGCGGCAGGCGGCGGCGTGCGGCCGCCGGCTGATTGGGCTGTGGGGGGCGCTCGCCGGAGACGGTGACGATCAGGTTGCCTCGCAAACCGGGTTTGGCTTTCGCCGCGTCGGCCTGCAGGACGAACTCGGC
>DASVIS010000089.1:0-5186 GCA_036381995.1 Vicinamibacterales bacterium
GTGGATCTCGGCGGGGCGGACACGATCGTTCACCTTGCCGCGCACTAGGATTTCACGGGCGTCGAGGATCCTGAGTACTGGCGGACGAACGTGATTGGTCTCCGTCACGAGCTGCAGTCGGCTGTTGCAGGCGGCGTCCGGCACTTCCTCTTCTCGAGTTCGATCCTGGCCTGCCGCCCGCCCCGGCCGGGGCGAGCGATCACCGAGGAGAGCCCGCCCCACGGCAGACACGTCGACGCCGTCACGAAGCGTGAAGGCGAAGCCATGATGTTCGAGTTCAGCGATCGCCTGCACCCGGTCATCATCCGCTTCGCGCCGCTGTTCTCGGACTGGTGCGAGTATCCGCCGCTCTTCGTGTTCCTCGAGACGTGGCTGGGCCAGGCGTGGAACCGCCGGATCCTTGGAGGGCAGGGGCGGTCGGCGGTGCCGTACCTGCATGTCGACGATCTCGTGCTGTTCCTGCTGGAGGTGCTGGCGCGGCTCGACGAACTGAAGCCCTGCGAAGTTCTGATCGCCAGCCCCGACGGCGCCGTCTCACATCGCGAGCTGTACGAGGCCGGCACGTTGGCGTTCTATGGGACCCGGCACAAACCGATCTTGATGCCCCGTCTGCTGTGCGGGCCAGGGATGTGGGCGCGTGACTGGTTTGGGCGCCTGACAGGCAATCGGCCGTTCGAGCGCGCCTGGATGGCCGAGTACATCGACAGGGTCATGACAATCGACGCGACCCGGACGCGCAGTCGACTGGACTGGGCGCCACGCCCCAGGCTCGAAATCCTGCGCCGGATGCCGTTCCTCATCGAGAACATGAGGACCGACCCCGTCACCTGGGCGGGGCTGAACCGGGCGGCGATGAAAAGCGTGCGCGTCCCGACGAACCTCGAGATCCACTGGTTGCTCGAGCAGCACCAGGAGACGGTGATGCGGGAGTTCACCGAGTTGCTGACCGGCCCCGCCGGCCAGAACCGATTTGCGCGGTACCAGGTGCTGACCGCCGACCAGCACGACTGGCATCACCGGGTGATCTACCGGAACCTGCTGAACGCCGTCCGTACGCGCGACAAGGGCGTCTTCATGGGCTATTGCCGCGACCTCGCGGAACAGCGGCTGAAGGAGGGGTTCACGGCGAACGAACTGTGCGGCGCGCTCGAAGCCCTGAACCTGGTGTGCTGGCGGGTTCTTCGGCGCGACCCCGCCTCGACCGGGTTGCGGGAGGCGATCTCCGATTACGTCACCTCAACGCTTCGCTCAGGCTGCGACCAGGCGCAGGAGGTCTTCGAACTGGCCCAGGCACGGCAGCACCGCACAACCAGGAATCCGGTTCAGACACAGTAGAAATCCTGCGATCTGAGCGGGTAAACAACTGAGAACGAAGTGTTTGGCGTGCGCGTAAGGGATGTGGCCGATGCCGGATCGGGTGTTTTTCCGACGAGAATCGGGAGTTATTCCCCGCGCTAGGGGGTGCCCGCCTGATTGTCGCTTCGTCAGGCCGCGACTACATTGTATTCAGACAGTGGCGCTCACCCCGGCATTCCGAACAGAGGTGGATCATGATGAAGAAGCGAATCGGCGGCACGGCGGCGAAGAACGGGTTCTACTGGAACCTGGGCAAGTGGGAAATGATGATGGTCCCCAAGCAGGGCGGCATCCTTCCGGGCGACGCGAGCGAGCGCTACCTGAAGGTCCCGGTGTTGGGACTCCTCGTGCTGGCGCCGCTGATGGGCGCGGCCTACGCCATGTTCCTGCCGTTCATCGGCTTCGCGATGCTGTTCACGTTTCTCGGCAAGAAGGCCCTCGCGATGGGCCGCTCGGGGGCCGTCGACGTGGCCGCGACGATGACGCCGAACTGGCGGCCTGGCGAAGCGTACCTGGCCAGCGGGCAGAAGAAGCGGCGGGCCGACGCCGAGAACGGTGATGCCGTGGATCCGGAGACGATCGACGCCTCGGTCCAGGGCACGCAACGCAATGAAGCGCGCCGCCCCGACCTTCACGACTAGCGCGACGGGGCTGCCAGCCCTGCTGGCCGTGGCGAGGGTCGCTACGAGTCGATCCGGATGACGCCCTGTTGGAGTGCGAACCTGATCAGGTCGGTCCGGCTGTGAAGATCGAGCTTCTGCATGATGTGTTCGCGGTGTGACATCGCGGTCTTGACGCTGATGTCCAGCAGGCCGGCCACCTCCTTGTTGCTGTGGCCTTCCGCGACGAGTTTCAGGACCTGCTTCTCTCTGTCGGTGAGCGAGTCGTAGGGGTCGGCGGTCCGACCGGGGGCCGCCGATTCGGCCTGCTCGCGCATGGCCTCGCGGGCGACTTCCGGATCGAGCACGAGTCCGCCACGGTACACCGCGCGAATCGCCGAGGTCAGTGCGGCTCCCGCCGCCTTCTTCAGCACATACCCGGACACACCGGCCTTGAGGAACCGCCGGATATACTCCCGATCCTCGTACTGCGTGAGAACGAGGATCTTGGCCTGCGGATTGTCCTTCCTGATCTCAATCGTCGCCTCGAGGCCGCCGAGACCAGGCATCGCGATGTCCATCAGGATGACATCGGGCGCCAGGCTCCGCGCGAGCTCGACGGCCTCCTGGCCGTTGGCCGCTTCGCCGACGACCGTGATGTCCTCCGACAACGCCAGGAGCGCGCGGACGCCTTCCCGGAGGATCGCGTGATCATCCGCGATCAGGACCCGAATGCTGCTCATGCCCCACCTCCTGGAGGGTCGGTACGCTCACCGCGATGCGGGTACCGCTCCCGGGTGCCGAGTCGAGTTCCAGTGTGCCGCCGAACAGTTCGACGCGTTCGCGCATTCCGAGCAGACCGAGCCCCCGTTCGCGAGCGGCCGGGGGCGGCAGGCTCTCCGGCGAGAACCCCTTTCCATCGTCCTCGATCTCGATGGAGATCCGGCCGTCACGTTCGAGGCACTGGATGAGCACCGTCTCGGCTCCCGAGTGCTTCGCGATGTTGGTGATCGCTTCCTGGGCGACGCGGAAGAGCGCGGTCTCGAGTTCGGGCATCAGCCGGCCGCCGAAGCCGCTGAACTCGCAGCGGACGGCGATGCCGCGAGGCTCGAGATGGCGTTCGGCATACCAACGGATGGCCGAGAGCAGGCCGAGATCGTCGAGCACCGATGGGCGGAGGTCGAAGATCAATCGGTGCAGCTCTTCCAGCGTCCGGACGGTGAGGCCCTTCGCTTCCACCAGCCGCTCGCGTGACGGCTCCGAGGGCCAGGCCGCGAGGGCCGTCTCGATCTTCATCGCGAGCGCGCTGAGGGTCTGGCTCGTCTCGTCGTGAAGTTCGCGTGCGAGGCGCTTGCGTTCGTCTTCCTGGGCGGAGATGACCTTGCGGAGCAGTTCCTCACGCCATTTCTCGCGTTCCTGGAGCTGGTGATACAACCCTGCGAGCTCATGAGTCCGCTCCTCGACACGGCGCTCCAGTTCCTGATTCGCGCGCTCGACGTGTTCCATCGACCCTTTGAGCGCCATTCGCATCTGCTCGAAGGACCGTCCCAGGCGGCCCACCTCGTCCTGCCCCAGGTCGGGGATCGGCTGGCTCAGGTTGCCGTAGGCGATCCGCTCTGCCGAGTCCGTCAGGAGCGCGATCGGTCTGCGAACGCTGCGGGCGGCACCCCACGCAAACAGGAGCGCGAGCCCGAGCAGCGCGGGACCGAGCCACAGGAGGGTTCGACGGCCGGACCGCGCCTGCGCGAACGCCACCGACTCGTCCTGGCGGATGAGCACACCCCATCGAGCCATGTTCATCGGCGCCAGCGCCAGCATCACTTGCGCGTCGGCGCCCGTGCCGGGCCCCACGAAGCCCGTGCGATCTTGGATCACGGTGGCGAGCGCCGCCGCGTCGTCCCGCGCGCGCAGGCGTCGGCCACGATCCGTGCTCGCGATCGTGAAACCGGCGCCGTCGAGAACGTCGATCGACCCGTCCCGGGTCAGTTGAAACGCATCGAGCGCGCCCGAGAATCGCGAGCCGGCCGGGTCGATTTCGCCCGCCGCAATCGTCACGACTTCACCGCGCCAGTTTCGTATCGGGACGAGCAGGTAGAGCCGCCGGAGCGCCCCCGCTGCGGTCAGGTTCGACACCGTCGGGCGTCCGCTCGTGAAGGCCGCCTGGACGTCCCGGGCGTCGGGCGAGGGCACGGGATCGACGCGGGCCGGCGGCTCGCGCTGAACAACGGTGCCGCCAGGGCCGATCAGGACGACGTGCTCGACCAGTCGGGCGCGAAGATACGCATCGCGCAGCGCGGACTGTTCGGGCAGTTGAACGCGGTCCGCCAAGTTCACGCCGGGGGACACCGACACGCCCTGCAAGATCTCCATGTCGCTCTGAACGAGGTAGTCGAGATGCTCGGCGACGGCGCGCGCCAGCAGCAATCGCTCGGCCTTCAGCCGGGAAGCCATCCGGTCGAGGCTCACCCACGCGGCGCCGCCGAGGATCGCCAGCGAGGCGAGGACGCCGATGCCGACGAGAAGCACCACGCGCGCCTGTATGCTGCGGCCGCTCCACGCGCGGCTGACCGGGATCTGAGTCATGGGCGCATCCGTTCGAGACTGGCGGCAATCAGGAGCAGTTCCTCGACCGGACCCGTGTAGCGAAGCAGCACGTGGCGAGTTCCCTGATCCCACGAGAGATCATGCAGTACTTGCCCGTCTTGGGCCAACGCGCGTGTCAGGGTCGCCTGGCGCCGGCCGACCTGAACGTCAACGGCCATCAGCACCTGCCCTGGTTGAAGGAGCAGGTCCGGCGGGGGAGCGAGCATACCGATTGACTGTTCCAGGATCAGCCGATCGCGCTCGTTGCCTCGTCCGCGCAGATGGACGGCGACCGACGGTGGGGGCCCGGGCCACACGTCCACCCGAGTCGGCGGCCACACGAGGGAGTCGGGGCAATAGGTCGGAACCCAGATGTGGGCGCCGATCGCCGCCTCAGCTTCTGCCAGTGTCGCGTACACGCGCGCGCCGTGAGGGGTGCCCCCGATCAGGGCCGGCACGCGGTCGGCGGCCTTCAATGCCACCGCGAATCCCGCGGCGACGAGCAGCCACGATTGGACGGCTTTCGGAAGGCTCGTCATCTGTTCCCAGTCACACGACGAAGAAGACCAACGCCAGGGCGCCAATGGCCGCCATCGCCATCAGGGCCGGGCCACGATCCAGGGGAGCGACCACCGGCCCATCCCGGAG
>DASVIS010000090.1:0-13377 GCA_036381995.1 Vicinamibacterales bacterium
ACCTGGTCGCCGGGCTACCTGATGTTCTTCGCGGCCCTGCACAACGGCATCAGCCGCCTCTACGAGACCTACGGCAACGGCGGCAGCGCGGACACCGAGGAACGGACGCTTTCGGCCAACGAGACATCGCGAACGTGGTTCCGCCAGAACCCGCCGATCGGCCGCGTGCGCTGGTCGCTCAGAAACAACAACAACTACGAGCAGACGGGCCTGATCGTCTCGCTCAACTACTTCGCCAACAACCGCGTCTACTTCCTCCGCAACTTCTACGACAAGAGCAAGCGGTCGGTGATGAAGCCGAAGGTGGAAGGCCCTGCAGCGTACGTGCTGCCGTCGAGCGACCCTCGCCTCGGGACCCAGGCCGAGTTGCTGCGCGTGCTGCAGAAGCACGGCGTGGAGATCTCGCGGGCGACAGCGGCATTCACCGTCACGCTGCCGGCGCGGCCAGCCCCGGGCGGCGGCGGTGGTGGGCGCGGCGGTCGCGGCGGCGGGCCGAGAGGCGGCGATGCGGCTGCGACGGCCCAAGGAGCTGGCGTTCCGCAGGCTGCGGCGCCACAGGTTCCCGCGCCACCGGCCGAGAAGCCGGCGCCAATCACGCGCGAGTTCCCGGCCGGCAGCTATGTCGTTCGCATGGACCAGCCCTACTCGCGCATCGCCGACGCTTTGCTCGACTATCAGTACTGGGCACCGAACGACCCGCAGACACGGCCGTACGATGACACCGGGTGGACGTTCCCCGAGGGTTTCGGCGTGCAGGCCGTCCGCGTGACCGACGTCAAGGTCCTCGACGCGCCGATGGAGCCCGTCAAGGGCGACGTGAAGGCTGTCAGCGGCGTCACCGGCCAGGGCTCGCTGTTTGCGGTCAACCAGAATGGCGACAATTCGCTGATCACCCTGCGCTACAAGATGAAAGACGCAGACATCCAGCTGGCCGAAGAGCCGTTCGAGGCGGGCGGCGCCAAGTTCAGCCGCGGCACGTTCATCATCAAGGGCGTGGCCCGCGGCGATCTGGACGCGCAGTTGACGTCGCTTGGCCTCAAGGGCGTTGCGCTGGCGGCGGCGCCGTCGGTGAAGACGCACGCGGCGCGGGCGGCGCGGGTTGCCATCCTGCACCAGTGGACGAGCACGCAGACCGAAGGCTGGTGGCGCATGGCGTTCGACATCTACGGCGTGCCGTTCGACTACATCGACCCGGAGACGGTCAGGAAGACGCCGGACCTGCGCGCGAAATACGACGTGATCGTGTTCGGGCCAGGGGGCGGTCAGGGCGCGGTGGAGGGATCGCCGATGTGGCGGAACCCGACGCCTTGGAAGAAGTCGGAACTGCCGAACATCCCCTCGTGGGCGCAGACCGACGACACTCGCATCGGCATGGGCCTCGAGGGGTTGAGTCACCTGCGAGATTTCATCTCCCAGGGCGGTGTGTTCGTCGGCTCGAACAGCTCGGCGGATTTTGCGATCAGCAACAACTTCACCTACGGCGTCAGCGCCGGCAGCGCGGTGAGCGCCACGCGCGTGGTCGGGTCGCTGCTCAGGACGAAGATCGTGGACGAGACCAGCCCGATCGTCTACGGCGTCCCCGACAATCTCGCCATGTACAGCAACAGCGGGTCGTACTTCACCGTCAACTCGACGGCGGGCGGCGGCGGGCGAGGCGGGCCCGGCGCCGGGGCGCCGCCAGGAGGAGCGCCTGGAGCGGGAGCACGGGGCGCCGGGGGCGGCCGGCCCACGGGTCGCGGCACGCAGGACGATCTGGACACCGTGCAGGGTCGCCCGATGTACGAGGGGACCAACCTGACGCCGTTGCCGGCGCCGGTGCAGACGCAACCGTGGCAGTACTCGCTGCCAACCGACGAGCAGTTGAAGAGGAACCCCGGCAATCTGATCCCGCCGCAGTTCCGTCCGCGGGTCGCGCTGCGGTTCGACGCTCAGAGCACGCTGCTGGTCTCGGGCCTGCTCGACGGCGGCGCCGACATCGCGCAGCGTCCCGTGGTGGTGGACGTCCCGGTCGGACAGGGCCACGTCGTCCTGTTCGCCAACAACCCCATCTATCGGGGCGAGACGATTGGCAGCTATTCGATGGTGTTCAACACGATCCTGAACTTCGACAGCCTGAACGCCGGGCGGAAGCTCGACGCGAAGTAGGCCCGGGGCTCAGGGCTGGTGGTCAGTGGTCAGTGGATCACGCGTGATCCGCTCACCACTGACCGCTGCGTCTGCTGTGTGATGTCTTCTGAATCCTGGATCCTTTCCCCCGGCGAACCGCCACCAGGCGTGCCAAACCCCTGTCCGGGCTGCACGCGGTCTTCATTGATGACCCGGAGCCCACGGAAGCCCATGTGCTTGCGGTCGTAGCAGTCGGCGAACGTGCGCCCAGCCTTACTTCGCGAGGCCGATCTGCTGCATGAACGTGAGGTTGTCCGAGTCACTCGAACTGGACCGATCGCTTCGTGAATGCTCCCTCCATCCAGAAACCGGTGATTGGGAACGTCGTCCTGGGCCGTCCATCTCCCATGGCTCCCGCAACCACGAGCAAAGGCGCGTAGTGCTCCCAGGTCGGCAACGCCAACCGGGCCGCCGGCGCACGCTCGTGGAAGTTCTCGAGTGCGTCCACGTCGAAGCGCAACAGCGCGTCGGCCGCCCACGCGTCGAATTCTCGCGCCCACGATGGGATGCCGGGGCGGAACGCGTAGCGCATGTTGTGGGTGAGAAAGCCGCTGCCGAACATGAGCACGCCTTCCTCACGCACCGGCGCCAGCGCGCGACCGAGCGCGAAGAGTTCCTCCGGATCGAGGGCGGGCATCGAAATCTGGAGCACAGGCACGTCGGCATCAGGATACATCGCAACCAGCGGCACGTACGCTCCATGGTCGAGGCCTCGCTCGGTGTCGTCGGCAAAGGCGATGTTCTTCTGGCGAAGGAGGTCGCGAACTCGGGTGGCCAGTTCGGGCGCGCCTGGGGCCGGGTACCGGGTTTGGTAGTACTTCTCTGGGAACCCAGAGAAGTCGTAGACGAGCGGTACCGGTCGCGTGGCGCCAAGCGTCGTCGGTCGCTCCTCCCAGTGGGCCGAGACCATCAGGATGCTCCCGGGCTTCGGCATACCCGTCGCCCACCTGGCGAGCTCCGACATCCACACGACGTCGTCGAGCAGGACCGGTGCCCCATGGGCGGCGAAGATCGCGGGCATCCGCGTGCTCGACCGGCTCTCCTGCCGATCCGTCGTTGCTGTCTTCATGGCCTCCTCCTTCAGTCGCGAGCGTGCGAGCGCCAGCGCCCAACCGTGCCCGGGCCTGGGCCTGGCGGTCGATTGTGTTTCGGCTACTTCACCCAGTCTGCGACGAAGATGTTCGTCTCGCCAGGCTTTGCGTCGTGGCGGTTCGACGCGAAGACCAGCGTGCGGCCGTCGGGTGAATACATCGGGAACCCGTCGAACGTGTCGTTGTGCGTGACGCGCTCGAGGCCCGTGCCGTCCACGTTCACCAGGAAGAGATCGAAGTTCCGGCCCTTCGGGTCTCCGTAGTTCGACGAGAAGATGATCTGCCGCCCGTCGGGCGTGAAGTAAGGGGCGAAGCTTGCCGCGCCCAGCTTCGTCACCTGCTCGAGGCCGCTGCCATCGCGGTTCATCACGTAGATTTCGAGCGAGGTCGGCCGATAGACCGCGCGCTCGAGCAGCGAGCGATAGTCCTCCAGTTCGGGTCCCTGCGGATGCCGGCCGCGGAAGACGATCCGCTTGCCGTCGGCCGAGAAGAAGGGACCGCCATCGGGGCCGGGCATGTTCGTGAGCCGGCGAACGTCGCTTCCGTCGCCGTTCATCGAGTAGATCTCCATGTCGCCATCCCGCACGCTCGTGAACACGATACGTCCGTCCTTCGCGATCGTCGCCTCCGCGTCATCGCCGGCCGTCGTCGTCAGAGGTACGAGGTTCGAGCCGTCGGGATTTGCCCGGTAGATGTCGTACGACTCGTAGATCGGCCAGACATACCCCTGGTCGCCGGAAAGCTCCAGCCGCGTCGGTGCGGGCGTCTGGCTGGCGCGGATCGGCATCAGCAGCGCCGCGGCGATGACCAGCGGCGCGAACAGGACCAACAACCCATGGTGAAAGCCGCGACGCCGCACCGGGGGCGACGATGCGCCCTGCCGGCAAGGCACCACGGCCGAAAATGTCGGGAGATCGTCGAGGGAGGAGCAACGCCGCCCGGACGCATGCAGCGTCGGCTGGATGCCGGCGGGACTTGCGCCACCGGCTGCCAGGCGTGGGGGCTTGGTCATAGATGAAATGGTAACCCGCGACCGCCGATTTGCGGTCATTTGTTCCGCGACTCCGGCGCCGGTAGAATCGCAGTGATGTCCAAGTCGATGCTGCTCCAGGAAATCGCCGAACAGCCCGAACGGCTGCGGCACCTGCTCACCGACGGGGCCAACGAAGTGGAGGCGATTGCGCGCACGCTGCGGGCGAGGCCCGTTCGCCACGTCGTCATCGCCGCACGCGGGTCGTCCGACAACGCCGCGCGCTACGCGCAGTACGTGTTCGGCGCGTTCAACCGCCTGATTGTCACGCTGGCCACACCGTCCCTGTTCACGCGCTACGGCACGCCGCCGCGGATGGACGACGCCCTGGTGGTGGGGATCTCGCAGTCCGGCGAGTCGCCGGACCTCGTCGCCGTCGTCGAAGAGGGGCGGCGCCAGGGATGCGCGACGCTCGCGATCACGAACGCGGCCAGGTCGCCGCTCACAACCGTCGCGGACCACACGCTGCTTCTGAGGGCCGGCCCCGAGCGGAGCGTCGCGGCAACGAAGACCTACACGGCGCAGTTGCTGTCGCTGGCCATGCTGTCAGCCGCGTGGGCCAATGACGCGCGGCGGAAGGACGAACTGCAGGCCGTGCCCGTACAGGTCGCGTCGGCGCTCGAGGTGGACGATGGCGCGATGACCACGGCGGCGGCCACGCTGAAGGATGCCGGCCACGGGGTGGTGATCGGCCGGGGATTCAACTACGCCACGGCGTTCGAGATCTCGCTCAAGGCAAAGGAACTGGCCTACTTCGCGGTCGAGCCGTATTCGGCCGCCGACTTCCAGCACGGTCCAATCGCGCTGCTCGACACCGGTTTTGCCGCCATCGTCGTCAACGTGGAGGGTGCCGTGAGCCAGGAGGTGGAGGACCTCCTTCGCGAGATGACCGAGCGCGGCGCCCGGCCCGTTGTCCTCTCGAATCTCGACTCGTCGCTCGCGCTCGGCCTGGCGCGCCTGCGGCTGCCCGCGGGAATCCCGGAGTGGCTGTCGCCGATCGCGGCGGTTGTCCCAGGGCAGTTGCTCGCGTTTCACCTCAGCCGACAGCGCGGATTCGATCCGGACCAGCCACGCGGGCTGTCGAAGGTCACGCGGACGACGTGATCACGGCCGGAACCACGGACACCCAGGCGGACTCAACGAACCGGTTTGTCTTCGTCGAACAGCCAGTCTTCGACGGCGACATCGTACCTCACCGATTTCCACGTGATCGGGATGAGCGTCTCCCCCTGTCGGCCTCTGGTGTACTCGTTAATCTTCGTGGGCAGCGTCCGGCCGGCGAAGGCCGTGAACCCCGAGTACACGCGGCGTCCGTCCGGAGTCACTTCCTGGAGAAGAAAAAAGCGCTCCTTGTCGATGTAGAGATCCACGGCTGCGCCGTCGATCGTGGCGTGAAGCACCCAGGCCGGACGGCTCTCGACGACCCCCGGCGTGGTGGAGCCGGGCTCGGGCGGCGCCTGCCACCGCACGACCGCGTCGGGCTGGAGCACGAACGCCGCGCTGTGCTGCGCATAGAACGCGACGCCGGAACACTGATCGAGCCAGCGCTGCATCCTGGTCACCGGCACCGTACCGACAATCAGGCTGCGCCGCATCCACGCGACGCCGTCGTTCAGGAAGTACTGGTCGAAGCGGCGCCCGCGATCGGCCGTGAGGTCGTGTTCGACGCGCAGCCGGCCCGGCCTCTTCGCCCACAGCCGATACGCGGCGTGGTACGTGACGCCGTCCTGGATGTCGATCGTCCCCTCGACCACCATCGTCTTCCACGTGGTCAGCCTGGCGCCGCCGTGCGCCTGGATCGATCGCGCCAGGATGTCCTGCGCCGAGTCGGCGGCCCGGCTCGGAGCCGCGCTGATGGTAACCAACCCGATCGAGGCGATCAAACCAACGATTGTCTTCGATTTCGGCATCATGCCCTCGCGCACGGACACGACATGGTGCGCCCGTGGCCAGTCCTGGAATTCACCCGTGTTGACCTCTGAGCGGGTCCTGTCGCCGGGATCCCCCGCCCGGCGCCACCCGCAACTTGCGGCATCCCTGTGAGGCCCACACTCCATTGTCAACTCGAGTGAGCGGCGAGACAATCCCACGGCTCACCCGGTCTGCCTACGCCAGCGACAGCATCTGGTGCGCGCCGCTCAGCCGCTTCCGGATCTGCACGCCGTACGGGCATGAACGCTCGCAGGGGGCCGGGCATCCTTCGCAGGCTGCTGCCCGCTGCGCCACTGGCACCTGCCGGTACTTCTCGAGGCCCAGCTTCTGCTCGCGGTAGCTCTCGAAATACATCCTGTAGCGCAGGATGTCCGCGATGCGGACGTGTCGAGGACACGCCTCGAGGCACGCGTCGCAGCCCGGCCGGCAGTAGTCGCGGCCGATGTGCTCCGCGATCAGGTCGAGCCGTGCGCGATCCTGCGGCTCGAGCTTCGTGGTCCCGGAGACGGCCAGGTATTCCGTCGCCGTGTCGTAGCTCGGCATGCGGACGACGAGCGTGTCGAACAACCCGGACGCGAGCACCCACTTGAGGCATGCCTGCCTCGCGTTGGTGTGCTGCCCCTGGAGCGCGCGAATGTTCAGATCCGACGTGTAGAGCGTCATGGTCTTCATCGCGATCGTCCCGATGTTCTTCGCGCGCGCCTTCTTCAGGACCGGCTCGATGCCATGCGTGAGGAAGTTCGAGCCGACGAGGATCACGTCGAACCGGTTGTTGTCGATGCCCCAGCTCATGTCCTCGATCACCCTCGGCCCATGGCTCGAGGCGCCGGTGAAGCGAATCTTCCCGAGCTTCTTCGCCTCGTCCCACGCCTCGTAGATCGCCGGGTTCTGGATCCGGTCGAGGCCGCCGTAGCGCGGATGGCCGATCGCGTGGAGCATCATGCAATCGATGTAGGTCGTGTTCAGCTTCTTCAGCGAGACGTCGAGCGCCTCGAGCAGCGCGGACTTGGTCACCGTCGGCGTGATCAACGGCGGGTCCCACTTGTCGAGCACGAACACCTTGCTCCGCCACTTTGGCAGGACCTTGCCGATGAGTTCCTCGTGACCGACGTACTGCTGGCCCGTGTCAATCAGGTTGATGCCCGCCTGGAACATGAAGTCCAGCACCCCGGGGTCGGTCTGGCCCGATCCGCCGGAGATGTCGCTGACGTTCCAGCCGGTCCTTCCGAGCGTCCTGAACCGCTTGATCTTCGGGATGCCGGGGGAGGCCGGCTGGCCTGCCGCCGGGCGTGGCAGCGCGGCGCCGGCCGCCGCCGCGGAAGAGGCCCGGAAGAATGTTCTGCGTGTCACCCTGGTCATGATTTGTCCTGCTGGCGTGCGTGGAGGTACTCGGTGATGAGCCACGAGGCCGCGCCGTCCGACGCGGCTCCGATGGAGATGGCGACGACCGGACCCGAGCGCGCACCGAACACGCGGGCGCTGAAGCGATCGTCACCCGCGAACGCCTCGTCACCCACCTTCGTCCCTGCCGTCCGGACCTTTCCGCCGTCGGCGACGAACCCACGGTAGCGCCTGAAGGCCGCCGTCGCGTCCCCTGGCGTCGCAAACGGGATGACGACGAGTCTCACCAGCGTCTGGCCGTCCTGATAGCTGGCCTCGAACCCGTTGGTGAGGTCTCGCTGGCCGAGGACGTCCTTGGGGAGGAACTTGATCGAGTGTGGCACGAGGTTCTTTGGCGGAAACGCGGTCAGTTCGCGAGGCAGTGGCCCTCCCTCCGGCAGCTTATCGCTGATCGCCCGGGCGAGGGTGGTCATCGCCGCGAGACCAGGTTGGTCGGGCCGGGGCGCGATCAGCTTCACGTAACACGAGCCCTTCCAGAAGTTCAGCACGTTGCTGTTGGCGTAGGCCTCGGCGCCAACGGCAACCGCCTGCGGCGCGGGCGGCCGTTCCTGCGTGTAGACGCCGAAGGCGTGAAGGGAGTCGGCCATCCGATAGATCTCGATGCCCACGTCCGCGCCACCGTTCGCGTAACCAACGCTCAGGGCGTCCTCAAAGCCGAAGTCGACATACGTTTCGGCCGCGCCGTCGATGAACTCCCAGAGCGTGTCGGCGCTGTACGTCTGTGGCGGCTTCGAGCGCGTCCACCCGGCGGGCGCGCCGGCCGGCGGCAGATAGGCGGCCAGCCCGGACTCGACCGTGGCCGATATGGTCGGCGCCGCAGCCGGCGCGGGGGGCGGCGAGGTCGGCTGCGCTCCGCGACACGCGGCCAGGCCAAGCGCAACGGTCAGGGCGGCACACGTCAGTTTCAGCGTCATGTGGCTACTTCTTCACGATTTCGACCCGGCGATTCTTTGCCCGGCCGTCCTCGCTCCGGTTGTCCGACACCGGCTTCTCCTGGCCCCAGCCCACCGCGCTCAACCGCGTGGGGATGATGCCAGCCTTGACGATCGCGTTCATCACCGACTTCGCCCGCTGCTCACTCAGGAGCTTGTTGGCCTGGGCCGCGCCGACGTTGTCGGTGTGCCCCTCCACGCTGATTTTCAGCGCCGGGTTGTCCTTCAGAAGCTTGGCGATCTGCTCGACGACGGCGAGTGACTCCGGCTTGATCTCCGACTTGCCGGTATCGAAGTTGATGTAGAGCGCGATGAAGCCATCCTTGTTCAGGGCGTCCAGCATGTCGCTCGCGGACACCTCTTGCGTCATCTCACCCACTTCGACGACCGCCAGCGTGTAGTCGCGGCCCTCGTTGAAGACCTCGATGCGCAGCCACACTTCCTTGCCCGCCTTGGTCACGACCTTGGCCGTCAGGTGGCGATCCTGGTCATAGAGCACGGTGCCGCCCAGGCTCTTGGCGGCGGCGGCGTAGTTGCGCCTGATCTGCAGCGGGCTCGGCATCTGCGCGCCTTCGTTCAGCGAGTAGTTGATCTCCGTCTTCTGGCCTTCGACGGTCTTGGTCCCGTCGGCCACGTAGAACTCCCCGGCGTCGAAGTTGGCCTTGCATTCGTCGATGGAGAAGTTCTTCATGCGTGAGAACATCGGATGGTCCTTGCAGTTCTTTGCGTCGGCCTGCCGGGCGACCGCGCCGCCAGCCAGACCGAACAGAAGGACACCTGCAGTGGCCAGTACAACTGGAATCTTCAACATGCCCTGCCTCCTGACTGTGTAGTGTAACTGGGGTCGCTCATGCATGCGCAGGATCTCGACGCGCAGTACCTGCTGTTGCTCGAGGTCCAGCGGCATGAATGAAGTGCTGGCGTCGCAGGCCGTCGATCGCCGCAGCCCCGAGAAGAACATCGGTTTCTTCGACGTCGAATACGCGCTGCCGGCGGAACACACGAAGGGGAACCGTACTGACAATCCGCGACTCGGCCGCCGCCGCGATTGGGTCGCCACGTGCTACTCGTGTCTCAGCGCCCTGATCGGGTCGATTGACGCGGCGCGCCGCGAGGGGATCAGGCCGGCGATCAATCCCACGGCGCCAAGGCCGACCAGGGCGGTCAGAAAGACCATCGGGTCCCGCGCACCCAGGCCGAAGAGCTGCGACTCCACGTACCTGCTGGCCACCAGCGCCGAGACGAGCCCGATCGCGGCGCCGACCGCGAGCAACATCCCCACCTCGCGCATGACGAGTCCCAGGATCTCGCCGGGCCGCGCGCCGAGCGCCATGCGCAGGCCGATTTCCGGGGTTCGGCGCAGGACGACGTAGGCGATGACGCCGTAGAGGCCGACCGCGGCCAGCACGGTCGCGAGCACGGCGAACGCGGCGGCGAGGACCGCGATCAACCGCTCCGTGGTCGTCGCCCCGTCGATGAGTGCGCTCATCGGCTTCAGGTCGAAGACGGGCAGATTCTGGTCGAGTTCCCGCACGACTCCGCGCACTGCTGCCGCGATGTCCGATTCTGAGCGCGACGATCTGATGTAGAACGTCAGGCTGCTTGGCCGTTCGTCCTGGGGATAGGGAAAGAAGGCCGTCGGCTTCACCTGCTCGCGCAGGCCGTCGTGCTTGGAGTCGCGAACGATGCCGACGATCTCGAGATCCGCCACCACGCCGTCACCGGCGCCGCGCCCGAGGTGCCGGCCGAGAATCGGACGTCCCTGCGAATACTTCCGCACGAAGGCCTCATTGACGATCGCGACCTTTCGGCCGCCGAGGATGTCCTGGTCGTCGAATTCGCGGCCCTGGGCGATGCCAATCCTGAGCGTCTTGAAGTAGTTGCCGCTCGCCATCCCGACCGACGCGCGCGCATCATCGGCGTCCTTCGCCTGGTAGCCTTCAATCGTGAAGTTGGCGCTCCGATCGGAATTGGTGAGCGGCGCGGGGGTCGTGGCGCCGACCGCTTCGACGCCTGGCAGGCTGCGGAGCCGCTGATGGAGGTCGCGGTAGAAGTCGTAGACGCGCGGGGCCGGGTAGCCCTGGAGCGTCGGATCCACCGCGAACGTCATCATCTGGCTGACGCGAAAGCCCGGATCGACCCGCAGCAGGTTCACGACGCTGCGCCCGAACAGGCCCGCGGCGACGAGCAACAGGAGCGACAGCGCCACCTGCGCGACGACGAGCGCCCGCCTGAAACGTGCCTGGCCGGTGCCCGAGGCGACGCTGGCCGCCTGGTCCTTGAGGACGTCGGCGACGCGCGGCCGGGTGGACTGCAGGGCGGGCACGAGGCCGAAGAGCAGCCCCGTGGCGACCGACAGGCCAAGATTGAACAGGAACATGCGGGCGTCGACGCCGCCGCTCAGTGTCCCCTCCATGTCCGGCCCCATCACCGACAGCAGGCCGTCGACCGTCCAGCTCGCGATCGGCAGGCCGACGAAGCCGCCAGCCAGGGCGAGCATCACGCTCTCGATCAGGAGCTGCCGGACGAGGCTTCCCCGGCGCGCGCCGAGCGCAAGGCGCACCGCGATCTCCTTCTGCCGGCTCGCCGCCCGCGCCGTGGCCAGCCCGGCCACGTTGGCGCAGGCGATGAGCAGCACGAGGCCGACCATGCCCATGAGCGCGACCAGCGCGCTCTCGAACTCGTGTTTCAGTTCGTTGACGCCCTGGGCGGCAGGCAGCAGGTCGAGACGGATCCCTGCGAGCATCTGCCCGAGGCGGCTCTCGCGCGGCCGCTTCAGCTCACGCAGCAGTTCGTCGAGGAGGCCGGCAAACAGGACGCGGGTCTTCGCCTTGGCCTGATCGACCGACATCCCCGGCTTCAGCCGGCCGAACACGGTCAGCCACGAGGTGCGCCGATCATCGAGGGCGAACCACGTCGGTGTGATTTCGCGCTTCATCGCGATCGGCACGTAGAGGTCGGGCACGTTCCCGACGATCAGGCCGCGGAACGATGCGGGCACGATCCCGATGACGACCATTGGGTGCCCGTTCACCAGGATCCTGCCGTCGAGAATGTCGGGGGTTGCGCCGAACCGCTTCGCCCAGTAGGCCGCACTGAGCATCACCACCGGGTTCGCGCCCGGCGCGCCGTCGTCGGCCGGCGTGATTGCCCGCCCGAGCGCCGGCTTGACGCCGAGCACCTGGAACAGGTTGCCGGACACGAGTTCGGCCGAGGCGCGTTCGCTGGCGCCGCCGTCCGAGACGCTCACCGGTTCGGAGCACCTGGCAATGACCCCGTCGAAGACCTGGGTGCGGTCTCGGAGGTCCTTGTAGAGCGGGTACGAGAACACCGACTCGTTGCTGTCGGAGTGCGCATGGCCGGGGAAGCCGTCCGAGACGTGAAAGACGACGAGCCGGCTCGGGTCTGCCACGCGAAGGCTGCGCAGCAGCACCTGGTCGAGCAGCGAGAAGATGGCGGTGTTGGCGCCGATCCCGAGCGCGAGCGAGAGAATGGCGATGCTGGCAAACTGCGGTGCACGCCCGAACGTGCGCGCCGCAATCCGGATGTCATTCCACATGCACAGCCTCCGCTTCGACCACAAAGGACCGGATCACCACCGTAGCGAGAAACGTACCTCCCCCAAAGGCGGCAGCAACTCTCTGCGGAGATTGACAATCCGGCCCGCCTCGCTCCCCGTCTCCGCCGTGCCCCCTGTCCGGTAGCGGCACGTGCGGTCCCGGATGCGGACAGCGGTCGCTGAAGGTCCGAGGCGACCTGCAGACTCGGCGCACGTGGGTCGGAAGACTGACGACCTTCGCGGGCGCGAAGACCGAATCCCCTGCCCTGGCTCACGACAGTGTCACCTACCCCTGCCTGGCCCCGCACTGCGGGCAGAACGCTGCGGCTCCCGCGAGCGACGCGCCGCACGCGCTGCAGGATCTCGCGGACGCTACCGGCGCGGCCGGTGTTGGTGACGCGGCGACTGGAGGCACAGCAGGCGTTTCCGTGGCCGCCGCCGCCACATGCTCGGCCTCGTGCTCCGCTTTGATCTTCTCGATGTCGGCCTTCTTCGCCGCGATGTTCGCCTCTTCCTCCGCGATCTGCCGTTCGGAACCCGTGATCTGCTCGAGGAACGCCTGCAGCTCCGGAGACGCGATCGTGCCCGCCCTGAGCAACTCGATCGCCTTGCTGCCTGCCTCCGCTTTCGCCTGTGCGATCTGGGCCTTGAACCCGGCGATCTTCGTCTCGATCCCGCCGATCTCGCCGTTGATCTTCTGGATCTTCATGAACTGATCGACGTCCTTCTTGCCCTTGTCCACGACATCCCCAACCGCCTTGGTGACCTTGTCCAGGAACGACATCATGACCTCCCTGCGTTTCCGCTGCTGCCGTGTTTCGCTCTGCCTCTGCGTCAGCGCGCGTCCGACGCCCGCTACTCCAGCACGAGGCGATTGCCTTTCATCGCGATCCGCAACGTCACCGACTGGCCGAGCGCAAGAGCCACCCGCGGCGCCACCAGCTCCTGGCTCCCGGCCTTGACGACGACCTTGTACTCGCCGGCCGGCAGCTGTTCGGGCGACGCACCCGCTTCGCCGCTGGCGACGACCTTGCCGGCGGCGTCGTACACCGTGTACGGGTACTTCTCGATTGCCGCGACCAGGAGCGCATCGCCGAGGGCCGGAGCCAGCATGGCCGGACGGGCCCCTTCGGGGGTGGTCTGCGTGATGCGGGCGCGACTCAGGATCGCGAGGTCGCTCGCCGGCACGCCATCGTCGAGTCGCTTGTCCGCGGCCGACTCCAGGATCTTGGCCGCCTTGTAGTTGTCTTTGCCCGAGCCCACCAC
>DASVIS010000091.1:0-7089 GCA_036381995.1 Vicinamibacterales bacterium
GGTCGAGCAGCACGACCTGTGGCTGCCAGTTGGCCACCGCCCGAAGCGCCTCGCCTCCTGACGCGGCGCGGACGACCTCGAAGCCCGCGCGTTCGAGTTCGCCCGCCATCACCATCCGGAACGCATCGTCGTCGTCTACGAGGAGGACTGACGGATGCGATTTCACAGGCTGCGCTCCCCGGTCGCCATGCCGCCGAGAGCGGGCAGGGTGACCTCGAAGGTCGATCCGGAGCCGACCGCGCTCGACACGGTGATGTCGCCGCCGGAGGCCCTGATGAAGTTCAGCGAGAGGAAGAGGCCAAGCCCCGTGCCGCCCTTCCTCATGCTGCAGAATGGCTCGAAAATCTGCTTCAGGTGCTCGGAGGGAATTCCGCAGCCGTCGTCGCGGACACGGATGCGGACCGGATCGCCGCCCTCGGTGCCGATGGTGACCGATCCTCCGCCCTTGCACGCCTGCACGGCGTTGAGCAGCAGGTTGATGATCGCGTGCTGCAGCGCGGCCTCGTCGGCGCGGACGCGGAGGCCGTGAACCTGGGCCTCGACCGTGATAGTGACGCCCGAGGCACGCGCCGTGGGTTCGACCAGCCGGGCCGCGGCGGAAACGACCCCTTCGAGATCTACGATGTCTCCCGGAGAAGACTGGCCGCGGGCCATCCGGAGGAAATGCTGCGTGATGCCCCGGCAGCGCAGGACCTGCTCGCGCGCGATCGCCGCGCTCTCGCCGATGCGGCGCTGCCCCGCGTCATCTGCCTCGGAGGACCGCACGTCGCGCAGGATGCCCTCGACGCACATGAGCACGGTCGCGAGCGGCGTGTTCAACTCGTGGGAGAACCCGGAGGCGAGCAGGCCGAGCGACGCGAGCTTGTGCGATTCGGCGAGAGAGGCCTCGGTCGCGCGGCGGTCCGAGATGTCGCGCCACACCTCCACGACGTGGGCGATGCGGCCATCGGCATCGGCAATCGGCGACGCGTGGATTTCCTCCCACCGCACGCTGCCGTCCGCCGTCGTGCGCTCGCATAGGCGCACCTGGCGCCGGCCCGACTGCAGGCAGGCGGACGTCGGACACTGCTCGACATTGCAGGCGCCCCCCGCGGCATCCTGGCAGCAGCACCCCAGCAGCGCTTCCCGACGCCCACCCGTGCGGGCGAGGAACGCGTCGTTGGCCGCCATGACCGTGCGCGTCGAATCGAGCACCACGATCCCGTCGTCGATGCTGTTGATGACGGTTTCCAGGCGTTCCCGCTGATTGCGCACCTCTCCCACGAGGCCCGTGACCGAGTCGGCCATGGCATTGAACTCGCGGGCGAGCCACGAGATGGTGTCCGAGCCTTCGGCCGGCACGCGACGTCCGAGATCGCCGGAGGCGATCTGGCGAGCCGTGGTCTCGAAGCGCTGGAGACGCCGCAGAATCACGAAGCGGATGATGGCGGCAATTGCGCCAACGAGCGCGAGCGTCGCCAGGCCCGTGCCGCCGACCATCCAGACCAGGTCGCGGTTGATTGACGCACGAACGTCCCCGACGTTGCGGTCGAGGATCAGGATGCCGTTCACGCGACGCGCGGGGTCGTGGCACCGGTGGCAGGCTTCGCGATTACGGAATGGCACGACCGTGCGGAGGACCGTCCCGCCGCTTGCCTCGAGGACCCGGCTCGACCCGCGCTGCTCCGGCGGATACCGGTGGCACGCCTGGCACGTGGGCGATCCGATCTGCAGGTCGCCGGTCTGATCCAGGGGCACGCTCGAATAGCGCACGTGGCCCGTGCGGTCGAGAAGAACGACGCGCTCGACGCTCGGCTGCCCGCCGAACGACTGAATCATCCGGGCAATGAGCGTCCGGTCGTTCTCGATCATCTGATGTTCGAGGGCAGCGCGTATCAGCTCGCCCTGGGCGATCCCCATCTGCCGCGCCGTCTGGAGCAGACTCTCGAAATGGTGGGTCGAATAGAAGTACGCAGCCACCGCCAGCACCGAGGAAACGGCTACGGTGATGCCGAGCGCCAGGCCGACGGTGGTGCCGGTAAGACGGGAACGCATTGGAATGCGGCGTCAGGATGCCGCAGGCATCGTGCCAGAATCCGCCGGCCCGCGTCAAATGACGCCGCGGCCTGGCGGACCTGACATCTTGTCAGGAGGCAGCCTGACAGGCTGGCAGGTGAGAGGGCTGGCCCGGCCGCCATCCCTGAATTCCCGAGCAAAAATCACTTCCAGCAGATGGCATCTAACCTGCTGCGGTAGCCAGGGGCGGCGCAACCCGGGGGGAGCACGGCGCCGGTCCTGTTTGCGCACAACCGTGAACGTGCGACGCAGGCAAGGAGCGGACGATGATCATGTTCCTGATGGCACTGTCACTCGGTATGTTCGGACTCGCGGTGACCGCGATGGCCTTTGGCGCGGCGACGCGCAATGAGCAGACGCCGGACGCGCCCATTCAGCCGCGGCTGGAACTCGCGCCGGAGCGATTCTTCGCTGACGCCCACAAGTCGTTCCATCGACAGCCGCATGTGCCGCTGGAAGTGCTCCTCCTCCAGATCGAGCAGCACGTGCGCCTCGAGCAGGCCGCCGCCGAGTCGTTCATCAGCCTGCCCTCGCCCGAAGTCCTGAACTGTCGAACGCAGTCACCGCTCGTCCACTGACGCGGACGCTTCGCGAATGTTGCTGGCCGGGGAGTCCATCCCCGCCCCGTCGTCCCTCGGTCCCCGAAGGTGCAATCGATGCCGGACACCCGCCCGGATCTGCTGAAGTCGATGTCGGCCGGAGATGCCGACGCCGTGCTGGCCCTCGGAAGCCGCCTCACGCTTTCGAGCGGCGCCGTGCTGTTCGAATTGGGCATCCAGGCCGACCAGCTCTACGTGATCGACCGCGGCCGCGTGAACCTGACGCTGCCCATGCAGGTGTTCGGGCACGAAGAGGACATCCTCGTCGAGGAACGGGTCGCGGGCCAGACCCTGGGCTGGTCGGCGTTGATCCCGCCGCATCGCTTCACGCTCAAGGCGACGGCGCAGATCGACACCGAATTGCTGGCGTTTCGCCGGATGGCGCTGCTCGACTACTTCGCGGCCCATCCCGACGTGGGCTACGCGGTCGTCGGGAACGTCGCGGCGACGGTCGGCCAGCGCCTCCAGGTGTTCCAGGCGATGTGGCTGCGCGAGATGAAGCGAGTGCTCGAGTTGTCGCGCGGTACCGGGAGCGCCGCATGACACGGGGCGTGCGACACGGTCTCGGCCTTGCGGCACTGTGGCTTCTCTTGGCGCCGGCCGGTGACGCGCTCGGAGCGCAGAGCCCGCCGCAGCGGCCAGCCGAACGTCTCGAGGTGCCCCCGCCGCCGTTTTCCGACGGGATCTTTCCCTGCTCGGCCTGCCACGCGTCGATGAAGGTGAATCGCGCGCGCCGCCCGCTGAACGACATGCACGCAGACATCGTCCTGGCGCACGACGCCGAGCACCGCTGGTGCCTCGACTGTCACGATGCCGAGAACCGCGACATGCTCCACCTGGCCAGCGGCGAACGCGTGTCGTTCGACGAGTCCTATCGCCTGTGCGGTCAGTGCCACGGTGAGAAGTACCGTGACTGGCGGGCCGGCGTCCACGGCCGCCGGACCGGCGACTGGAACGGGCACAAGGCGTATCTGCTCTGCGCCAACTGCCACAACCCCCACCAGCCGCACTTCAAGGCGATCGAGCCCAAGCCCGCGCCCGTGCGCCCATCACGGCCGCGAAAGTGACCAGGAGATTCCCGATGGACCACCCCGTGACCCTGGCGGCGCCCTGCCCGCCGCGCGAGACAGCCGTTCAGACACGGTCGCCGCGCGTGTCCCGGCGGGAGTTCGCTTCCTGCGCCGCGGCCGCGGCGGCCGGCTGGCTGATGACGGCCTGCGGGCCCAGGCGCCTCCATGAACTCTCGAAGGACCAGCTTCGCAGCCGCCTCCGGGACCTCGAGCGCGAGTACTCCCGGCGCTACTCCGCGACGGTGACGGTGGCCGACACGCCCGCCATGCCGGGTGTCCTGTTCGCCTACGCCCTCGATATCTCGCGCTGCATCGGGTGCCGGCGGTGCGTCTACGCGTGCGTCGAGGAGAACAACCAGTCCCGCGACCCGCAGGTCCACTGGATCAAGGTGCTCCAGATGGACAAGGAGCGGGGCGTGGACTTCACGCACGCAGACCCCTACTACGAGCCGAGAGAGGTGCCCGAGGACAAGCACTTCTACGTCCCGGTTGCCTGCCAGCAGTGCCGCAACGCGCCCTGCACGAAAGTGTGCCCGACAGGTGCCACGTGGACCGAGCCCGACGGCATCGTCGTCATCGACTACGACTGGTGCATCGGCTGCCGCTACTGCATGGCGGCGTGTCCCTACGGTGCGCGCCACTTCAACTGGGGCGAGCCGTCAATTCCCAAGGGACAGCTCAATCCGAAAACGCACGTGCTGGGAAACCGGCCGCGGCCCAAGGGCGTCGTCGAGAAGTGCACGTTCTGCATCCAGCGGACGAGAAACGGCCGCTACCCGGCCTGCGTCGAGGTGTGCCCGGTCGGCGCGAGGAAGTTCGGAAACCTGCTCGATCCGGAGAGCGAGATTCGCTACATCATCGAGCACAAGCGCGTGCTCGTCCTGAAGGAAGACCTGAACACGGTGCCCAAGTTCTTCTACTTCTACGCCACGTGAGGTGCGCGTGAACACCTTTCGCCTGTACTCTCGATTCGTGACGGGGAGCGTCCGCCTCGTCCTGCACGGCAACGGCAGCTACTGGGCGTGGATCGCGCTTCTGGTGGTGCTGATCGTCTCCGGCGGGAGCGCCTACGTGGATCAGATCCGGTCGGGCCTGGTCATCACCGCGATGCGCGACCAGGTAAGCTGGGGCTTCTACATCGGCAACTTCACGTTCCTCGTCGGCGTCGCGGCCGCGGCCGTCGTCCTGGTCATCCCGGCCTACGTCTACAACTGGAAGCCGATCCGCGAGATTGTCGTCTACGGCGAGTTGCTGGCGGTGAGCGCGATCGTGATGTGCCTGCTGTTCGTGCTCGTGGACCTCGGCCGGCCGGACCGCTTCTGGCACCTCCTGCCGTTCGTCGGGCACCTGAACTTCCCACAGTCGATCCTCGCGTGGGACGTGCTCGTCCTGAACATCTATTTCGTCGTCAACTTCACCGTCGTCACGCACATTCTGTACATGGCGTTTTCCGGCCGGCACTACAACCGCCGAATCGTCGTGCCCCTCGTCCTGCTGTCCATCCCGATGGCCGTGGGCATCCACACCGTGACCGCGTTTCTCTACAACGGGCTGGCCGCCCGTCCTTACTGGAATTCGTCGATCCTCGCGCCACAGTTCCTCGCGTCGGCCTTCTGTGCGGGGCCCGCAATCCTCCTCATCGTCCTGCAGGTGCTCCGCCGGTTCACGACGTTCGAGATCCAGGACCAGGCCATTCAGAAGATCGCGGAGCTGATGGCCTACGCGATGTTTCTGAACCTGTTCCTGCATGGCGCGGAGGCCTTCAAGGAGTACTACTCCAACACCGAGCACCTGTTGTTCACCCGCTATTGGTACGAGGGGATCGGCGTGCATCGAACGCTCGTGCCGTTCGCCTGGTCAGCGGTGACGCTGAACGTCGTCGCGTTCGCGCTTTTCATCGTTCCCTGGACGAGAAGGCACTGGGTGACGCTCAACATCGGGTGCCTGGCGACGTACGCCGGCTGCTACATCGAGAAGGGGATGGGGCTCATCATTCCAGGTCTGACCCCTGACGTCCTCGGCGAGATCTACGAGTACTATCCCTCGCTCACCGAACTGCGCGTCGCGGCAGGCGTGTTCGCGCTGGGTTTTCTCATCTTCACCCTGATGCTCAAAGTCGCGGTGCCGATCTCGCTGGGAGAGTTCCTGTCGCAGGAGGCGCACGACACACCGGCGGGAACCGCACACCTGCCGGTGCCCCACCCGGGATGAGGGGGCGCCCGACCTGCCCGATTTGGATACACTTGGGGCATGACCTGCGTCCGGCGCTGGACGGCCGGCCTGCTTGCCGCGGCAGGATGCGCCCGGTGGACTCGAGCGGTGACCGTCGTCGGTCCCTGAACCACGACTCGATCCAAGTGGCTCTGTCGCCCGCGGGTTCACTGGAGGGTGAGCAGCGCAACATGAAACGGCTCGTCGATGCGGGCGCGATTGTCGTGGCCGGTAGCGGCGCCGGAGAGCTGCGCGTGCTCCATGGCTCGTCGCTCCATCGGGAGTTTGCCTTGATGGCGGGCGCAGGCCTGACACCGATGCAGATCATGCTGTCCGCCACGCGCGATGCCGCACGCCTGATCGGGCGCTAGGCGGACGTCGGGCGGATCAAAGAGGGGATGGCGGGAGATCTCGTCCTGCTAGCGCTTCTGAATCTCGAAGCGGCTGACGCCCTCAGGCGTCTTCACGGTGTAGCCCGCTGGCAGCTCGAAGAGCGAGTGTGCCGGTTCAGCCCGCGTGACGTTCGTCAGGCGGTAGGTCGTCTCACCCACGCGCGGATCGCTGTGCTTCGTGAGGACGAGCACCTGCAGGTCCGGAGAGAACCACTCCTCCGCCACCGCCCGCAACGGCTGCTCGTTGCCAATCGCCCCCGCCGGAATGAGCGTCGTCGTCCGTGTGCCCTTCGCGACGACGCCTTCGATCGTCTGCTGGCCGAGATCTTCGCTCGTGGTCTCACCCTTGACGCCCGGGCCCCCGTCCTGCATCACCCGCATCGTCATGACTCCAGCGGTGCCCTCGGCCACGGTGACGTGCGCCTTCAGGTCGGTCTCCACGCGCGTCCTCTCGTCCGACGCCGTGACCGCGTCCGCGCTGCTCGTGCTCGTGACGGTCTCACCGGAGCCGTTCTTCCTCGTCACGTATCGAACGATCATCATGTTCGACCGGGTAGCCGTGTTCGTACCGGGTTCGAATGTGTAAGTGACGCCGGCGGCCGGGTCATTGATGGCCACCGTCGTCATCTGCCCGTCTGCAGCCACCGTCTCCTGCCGCGTTCGACCGGCGCTGTCGCGGTAGACGCGGGTCGTGCTCTTCCTGACGATTCGGTTGCCGTCGCCGAGCACCTGAACCGTCTCGGTGGTCGTCTCGCCCGAGTA
>DASVIS010000092.1:0-2846 GCA_036381995.1 Vicinamibacterales bacterium
GATCGGGCCGAGCGAGATCACGAGCAGGATGACCGCGATCGCAGACCCGAAGCCGACTCGGTTCGATTCACTGAGGGCGTTGTTCGTGATGAGCGTGGACAGGAGCTCCAGGCCGTTCTTTCCGCCATTGATGATGAACGCGATATCGAACGCCCGGAGGGCCTCGATCGTCGTGATGACGACGATGACCACGTTGATCGGCTGCATCACCGGGAACACGACGTGCACGAACGTCTGCCGCTCACTCGCTCCGTCCACCTTGGCGGCCTCGCGGAGAGCCGGATCGAAGGCCTTCAGACCTGCAAGGTACAGCACCATGATGTAGCCCACGTGACGCCAGCTCGTCGCGACGAGTGCCGCCCACAGGTTCAGGCTCGGATCGCCAAGCCAGTCGATGAGGTTGTTGTTCGACGTGCGACCCAAGACGTTGTTGATGAAGCCCTGCTCCGGTGCGTACTGCAGTGACCAGATGATGCCGATCACGGCGAGCGACAGGACGACCGGCAGGTAGAAGATCGTCTGGTAGATGCGCGTCCCGCGGACCTCACGATCCAGCAGGACCGCGAGGAAGATCCCGACCGGCGTCGCCAAGAACATGAGCCACGCGAGCCAGAGCAGGTTATGTTGCAGCGCGGGCCAGAAGAACGGGTACGCGGTGAACAGGCTGTCGTAGTTCTTGAGCCCGATGAAGTTCTTGCCCGAGATGCCGCCGATCCCGTTCCAGTTCGTGAACGAGAACACGATCGACACGATCGTCGGACCCCAGATGAGGGCAAGATCGAAGAAGAGCGGGATGCCGACCATCAACGCCAGGACGATCTTGTCCCGGCGGGTCAACAGGCTGTAACGGCGGCGTACGCGGCGAATCGCAGTCGCCCCCGTCCCGCCGGACGACCCGGCGGTGACGGGGGCGATGCCTTGCGACGCGCGGTCAGCCACGGTCCTGACAGTCTAATCAGGCCGTGGCAGCGGGTGACTAGAGCGTGTCCCAGAAACCCTGGATCTTCGTCAGGAAGGCGCCCAGGTCCTGGTTGGGGGTCTTGAGGAAGTCGAGCAGGAAGGCCTGCATGCCGTTCGCGCCCGCGAAGTTCGGGTTCGTGTCGCGGTCCAGGAACTGGGTGATCCGCTTCGCGTCCCCGATGAGCTGCACGGCCTTCTGCTGGAGAGCGTTGTAGTTGCTGGTCGTGGCGTCCTTCGCCGCGGCCACGTTGCTCGGGTCGGCCTTGACGTAGATGTCCTGCGCCTCGCCGGTGCCGAGGAACTCCACGAACGCCTTGGCCGCGTCAAGGTTCGTGCCGAGGTCCGACGCGTTCTTGGCGATCATGAACCCGTCGATGGGAGCGTCGAGCGCCTTCTCGGCGTCGTACTGCGTCCCGAAGCTGGGGTACGGGAAGAAGTCGAGGTCGGCCAGGTCGGCGTCGCTCGCGGCCTTGAACTGCTGCGAGACGAACATCCCCAGCAGGTACATGCCGGCCTTCTTCTGAACGAGCGCCTGCGCGGCATCCTGCCACGTCCGGCCCGCCGCGCCTTCCTGGTGGAAGGGCAGCAACGTCTTCCAGGTGTCGAAGACCGCCTTGACCTTCGGATCGGTCCACTTCTCCTTGCCGGCCATGAGGCCGACGTGGAAGTCGTAGCCGTTCGTCCGCAGGTTGATGATGTCGAAGGTGCCCATCGCGGGCCAGCCGTCCTTGTCGCCGAAGGCGATCGGGACGAGGCTGTCCTTCTGCATCTTCGTGCAGAGTGCCTTGAAGTCGTCCAGGGTCGCCGGAATCGCGTAGCCCTTTGCCGCAAACACGCTCTTCCGGTAGAAGACGGCCCACGGGTAGTTGTAGATCGGCACGAAGTACTGCTTGCTGTCGTCGCCTGTCGACCCGACCTTGAAGGCATCTGAGTAGTTCGACGTCAGCGATTTCGCCCAGACGTCGCTGATGTCCTCGGCCAGCCCCTGGGCGGCGAAGAACCGCATGCGGAACCCGGAGAACCACGTGAAGACGTCGTCCGGCGTGCCCTGCAGGTATGAGCTGATCTGGTTCTGGAAGGTGCCGTGGTCGACGGTGTTGACCTTGACCGTGATGCCCGTCTTGGCCGTGAAGGCGTCGACGATGTCCTGCATCGCCTTCTTCGGCACCGGGTCGGAGTAGTTCGAGCCGAGCGACGTGCTGCCCACCGGCGGGGCGGCGCTGGCGGCGACGCTCGGCGCGGCGCTCGCTGCGGCGCTAGCCGCCGCGCTCGCTGCCGCACTCGGGGCGGCCGCGCTCGGCGATGGTGTCGCTGCCGCATTGCATGCCGCGATGATCGTGGGGATCGACGCCACCGCAGCGACGCCGGCGAGGCCCTTCAGGACGGTCCGTCGGGAGACCGCGTTGGGGCCACTGGGTTCAACCATGGTGTGAACACCTCCTCCGAGAATCTGCGACAGAATCCGACAGAGTCACGCGGATTGTCCCTACCGTCGGGTCCCGTGTCAAGGGATTGCGACGGTTCACGTTGATTTCGATGTGCGAGTCCGTTGACTTTCTGGGACTTCCGAGGCAATCTTTCGTGACCAGAGGTGAGGAGTCGCGTGCGCGTCACGTCCGGCGACGACGATGGGCGGTCCTGGTGATGTTCGCTCGCCAGCGCCAGGCATTGATCCTCGATCGCGTGCGCGAGATCGGGGCGGTCCTCGTCGCGGACCTCGTCCGCGAGCTCGGCGTATCGGACATGACCATCCGGCGCGACCTGGAGATCCTCCACGACCGCAGGCTCCTCGAGAAGGTCCACGGGGGCGCGACCTCGATCGCCGGCAACGCCCTGTGGGAGCCCGGGTTCGTGGCGAAATCCGCCCTGCAGCAGGCAGAGAAGGC
>DASVIS010000093.1:0-13621 GCA_036381995.1 Vicinamibacterales bacterium
CCGAAAAGGGGACGCAGGAGCTGATCGCGGCGGTCACGGGATCGACGCTCACGACCGTCGTCGTGTTCGTGCCGCTGGGCCTGCTGCAGGGCGTGGTCGGCCAGTTCTTCTCGGCCCTGTCGCTCACGCTCGGGGCGGCGGTGCTGCTCTCGCTCGTCTACGCGCTCCTGTTCATCCCCAACGCCGCGGCATTGTGGATGCGGGACAAGCCCCGCACGCCCGCGCCGGCGGCTGGCGCGCGCTCCGTCGGCTGGCTGTCGATCCACTACCAGTCGATGCTTCGCCGCGCGCTGAAGCGGCCGGCGCTCGTCGTGCTGGTCACCGTGGCGTTCGGCGGCCTCGGCATCTTCTTGTTCAATCAGCTCGAGACCGGCTTCCTGCCAGAGATGGACGAAGGCGGATTCGTCCTCGACTACTGGACGCCAACCGGGACGTCCCTGCCGGAGACCGACCGGATGGTCGGCCGGATCGAGAAAGTCCTGTCCGGCACGCCAGAAGTGCTCGGCTTCGCGCGGCGCACCGGTGCGGAACTCGGGCTGTTCGCCACACCCCAGAACACCGGTGACATTGTCGTTCGGCTCAAACCACGGTCCGCCCGGGCGCGGACCTCCGAAGAGGTGATTGCGGAGTTGCGGGGGACGTTCGAGAAGGACCTGCCCGGGCTGACCGTCGAGTTCGTCCAGTTGCTGCAGGACATGCTCGGCGACCTCGAAGGGAGCCCCGAGCCGATCGAGGTGAAGATCTTCGGCGACGACCTGCCCACGCTGGCAAAGCTGGCGAACGGCGTGGCCGAGAAGATGAAGCACGTCGACGGCGTGGTGGACATCGTGGCTCCGCGACGCGGGAACCCCGAGTTGAACGTCCGCGTGGATCCGACGCTGGCCGCGAAGGCGGGGTTCACCGTGGACCAGGTGTCGAGCCAGCTCGGGACGGGCATGCTCGGAAAGGTGTCGACGGAGTTCCGACGCGGCGATCGCCTGGTGGACGTGCGTGTGCGCTTCCCCGACAAGTACCGCTTCGACTTGGACTGGGTGCGCGAATTCCCCCTGATGAATGGGGCCGGCACGATCGTCCCGCTCTCAGCGACGGCAGCCGTCTCCACCGCGGAGGGCGAAGAGGAACTGCACCGCGAGGATCTGAAGCAGATGGTGCCGGTGACCGCGCGGCTCGAAGGGCGCGGGATGGCCAGCGCCGTGGCGGATATCCGGACCATGATGGCGTCGGTCGCGCTGCCGCTCGGCTACTCCTGGCAGCTTGGAGGCCTCTACGAAAGCCAGCAGACGTCGTTCCGATCGCTCGTGATGGTGCTGGCCCTCGCCGTGCTGCTCGTCTTCGCGCTGCTCGTTGCGCAGTTCCGGCGATTCACGTCCGCGGCGGTCATTCTGTCCGCGGCGCCGCTGTCGCTCGTGGGTGCGTTCGGCCTCCTCCTGATCACGGGGACTCCACTGAACGTGTCGTCGATCATGGGGCTGATCCTGCTGATGGGTCTGATCGTGAAGAACGGGATCATCCTGGTGGACTACGCGGATCTCATCTCGAAGGATCAGCCCGATCGCCTCGAGGCGCTCGTGCAGGCCGGCGCGATCCGCCTGCGGCCGATCCTGATGACGACGCTCTGCACGCTGTTCGGGCTGCTGCCGCTGGCGCTCGGCATCGGCGCAGGCGCGGAGATGCAGAAGCCGCTGGCCATCGCCGTCATCGGCGGCCTGTCGGTGTCGACCGCGATCACGCTGGTGTTCGTGCCGGCACTGCTGGCGTTGGTGAGCCGCGGGGGAAGGTCCCGGGACTGACCGCAGGCCTCCAGCCGCGAGCCCGTTAGAACCGGCTCCAGAGGTACTGGTTCGTCACCTCGTGGTGGAACTGTACCTCCGAGGTCTTGATGCGCGAACCGAGCGCCTTCGGGCACCGATCCGCCTGCATCTGCTTGACCTCGGCATACTTCTCCTGCACCCTCTCACCGAGCATCTCACCCGCGAAGCGGCTCGACTTGAACAACCGAATCGCGTCGTAGATGTTGTCGGGGAGGAACCGTGTGCGGGACTGCCGGATCTCCTTGTCTCCGTCCTTCGGCAGGGGCCCCTCGAGGCCCGTCTTGAGCAGCGTGTAGATGGCCAGGTACGGGTTGGCATCGGGGCCAATCGATCGCACCTCGATGCGAACCGACTTCTCGTTCGCCAGAGGGATGCGCACCATCGCGCCGCGATTGATCGCCGAGGCCTTGATCTGGTTCGGCGCCTCGAAGCGGGGGTCGAGCCGGCGATACGCGTTGACCGAAGGGTTCAGCACGAGGCAGATGTCGTTTGCGCTGGTGAGCAGGCGATCGATGAAGTTCCATCCAAGGGCCGACAGGTTGTCCTCGCCCTTCACGTCCCAGAACAGGTTGCGGCCGCCGCGCGTGAGTGACAGGTTGGTGTGCATCCCGCTGCCGTTCACGCCGGTGACCGGCTTGGGCAGGAACGATGCTGTCATGTCCATCCCCTGCGCCACCTGCCGGCAGATCAGCTTGTAGAGCTGCACCTGGTCGGCAGCCACGCACGCCTCGGTGTACGCATAGTTCATCTCGAACTGCGAGGGCGCCACCTCGGGGTGGTCCTTCTCGTTCGCGAATCCGAGCGCGCGCTGCACTTCGGCAGAACTGTCGATGAACCGCCTGAGCACGTCGCCTGGCAGCGAGTGGTAGTACCCGCCCGTGGAGAGGAACTCGAACTGCCGGTTCACGTGGTACTGCCGCTCAGCGTCACGGCCCTTGAACAGGAAGCCCTCGATTTCATTCGACGCCTGCGCGATCGTGCCGTCTTTCGCGTAGAGCTCTCCGGTGTAGGACTTCAGCCGCGTCCGCATGTCGGCATGATAGGGGGTGCCGTCCCGCTCCTCGACGAAGCCGAACGCCAGCACCTTGCCCGGCCCGAAGACGTCTGCCGGCAGCCAATAGAAAGCGGTCCAGTCAACGGCAAGCCGCAGGTCGGACTCCGCCTGCTGCGAAAAGCCACGCACCGACGATCCGTCGAACGTCAGGTTGTCCGCCGCCGTCAGCAGGAACTTCTTGTCGTAGTCGAGCATGTGGAAGCGGCCCTCGAGGTCGGTGAAGCAGACCGTGACCGCCTTGATCCGCTTCTCGTCTCTGAGGTACTTCTCCCGCTCTTCCCGGATGCGATCGGCCGGCGCGCGGTCGAGCCGCTGTCGCTTGGCCTCCAGGTTCATCTCCTCGAGCTTGTCGTACGGAATCTCCAGGAAGTCGCGGAGCGGCATTCGATCCATGGCAGCCTCCCTTCCAAGTTTCGATGTTTATTGCTGGCATGACGAGTCGAAGCGCTAAACTTATCACCATAGGCGTTCGTCACGCCATGAATGTGCCTCATGGTGCCATGGCTGTGCTTTCAACGCCATCGTTATTTTGAGGTCATCTTCGGGGATCCGCGGAGATAGAATCCGTGGCCAGGGGGAAGTCCTGACGATGAACCACCGTTCAACCTGGCTCGTGCCCGTCCTGTGGACGACGTGCGTGGTCGTGCTCGCTCGCGCCGGGACCCTGGCCCAGGAGGGTTTGCCCTCCGCCGATCGCCTCGCGCAGGCCATCGACGCCACGCTCTCCGCCGTCTACGGTCCCGACCAGCCCGGCGCCACGGCGATTGTCGTCAAGGACGGCCGCGTGCTACTCAGGAAGGGTTACGGGCTCGCCAATGTCGAGCTGAACGTCGCGATGCGCCCGGAGATGGTGATGGCGCTCGCCTCGTTGAGCAAGTCGTTCACGGCCGCCGGCATCCTGAAGCTCGCCGAGCAGGGGAAGCTGTCGCTCCAGGACGACATCCGCCGGTTTCTGCCGGCCTATCCCACGCGCGGAGCGACGGTCACCATCGAGCATCTGCTGACGCACACCTCGGGCATCAGCGCGCTCGCGGAGACAGCCGACCTGCGCGCGGCCGCGATGCAGGACGCGAAGGTGATCGACGTCATCGGCGACTGGGTGAAGGACCTTCCGCCCGACGCCGCGCCTGGAGAGACGTGGGCCTACAGCAACTGGGGCTACACCCTGCTGGCCGCCATCATCGAACAGGCGTCCGGTCAGGGCTACGCCGAGTTCCTGCAGCAGAATCTCTTCGGCCCGCTGGGGATGGCCCACACGTACTACGCTGATCGCCGAAGCGTCATCCCGTTGCGGGCGACGGGCTACGACCGGCAACCGGACGGGGTGTTCAATGTCCTTCAGCCGCGAAGCCGAGTGTTCCAGCCGAACGGCGCCTCGGGCTGGCTCTCGACGGTTGACGACCTCGCCCGATGGAGCGAGGCACTCGGCGGCGATCGCGTGCTGTCGCGTGTCTCGGTCGAGCGCATGTTCGTGCCGTACCGGCTGAAGAACGGATCATCCACCGGCTACGGGTACGGATGGGATCTCGGCGGGTACCACGGGCACCGCGTCCAGGAGCACCAGGGAGGTACCGCCGGCTTTCTCTCGCACATCATCAGGATGCCCGACGATCGCGTCTTCGTCGCCATCCTGTCCAATCGAAACTCCATGGCGGTCCCGCTGCAGACCACTGCGCACCGGATCGCCGCCATCGCCGTCGGCGATCCGATCGGGGAACCGATTCCGGCGCCTGTGTCGGTCAGCGCTCTCGAGGGACTCGCCGGAACCTATCGAGGCAGCGAAGTGGGCACGTGCATCATGGACATCGATGGTGACTCTCTCGTGGCGACGGTCCCCGGACTGGGCAGAGTGAGACTCGTCCCAGTGGCGCCAGCCGTGTTCCGCACGACCGTCGTCACCTGGACGTTCTCGTTCGAAACCGACGCGAGCGGCCGCGGGACCAGGCTCCTGATCCGTGACTGGAAGCTGAACGACGCGGCGGAGAGGGTCGAGCCGGCTACCACGATCCCTCGCCCGATCGTCGCGGTGGCCTCGCCGGATCTCGAGGCGTGTGCCGGCGAGTACGAGGGGTTGAACGGCATTCTCGCGAAGGTCGAACGCGCGGGGGACCACCTGCGCGTCCAGCCGTTCGCCCAACCGGCGGTCGAGGTCTTCCCCGTCTCGACCTCCCGGTTCATCACGAAGGACGCCGACGTCGAGTACGACTTCGTGAAAGACCCGGCGGGATTCGTGACCGGTTACGTGCGGTTGACCGGCGGCCCCCCGGTGCCCGCACGGCGCCTCGGGGCGCAACACGACAAGGGGTCGAACCCCGACTCGTAGCCGGCTGCGCGGCGGAGACTCGCTGGTTCTGTGCTAGAGTCGTCAACCTATTCGCACCACGGGGTCGTGCAGACCCGCGCGGCAAGGCGCGGTGACCCGACGCCCGCCATTGACACGAGGGCAGGCATGCTGGAACTCAAGCGCCTCGACGGCGAGGATCTCGAACTCATCCTGAAGACGCTGAGGGAATTCGCCGGCCGCGAAGCCCCGCTCGACAAGCGCCTGAAATGGGACGAAGGCGACGTGTGCCCGGAGGATGTCGTGCGGGCGATGCTCGGACCGGATGTCGGGCTGCACCTCGTGTTCCTGCCCGCCGAATACGACGGGATGGGCGGCGGCGCATACGATGTGTACCGGCTGTCGTGCGAGTTCGCCAGGATCGATCTCGGGCTCGCCACGGCGATGCTAGCCGTCGCGCTCGGCACGGATCCGATTCGCGTGGGCTGCACGCACGAGCAGAAGACCAGGTGGATCCCCCGAATCGCGAACGAGGGGCTGATCGTGGCCTACGGCGTGACGGAACCCGAGGCCGGGTCGAACGTGCAGAACCTCAAGACCGTTGCCGAGCGCATCACCGACGCGAGCGGCCGCGTCACGCATTACCGGCTGAACGGCGTCAAGCAGTTCATTTCCAACGGTTCGATTGCCGATCTCTACACTATCCTGGCGAAGGCGCCGGATGGCCCGACCTTCTTCGTGGTCGAGCGCAAGACACCGGGCCTCACACCGGGCAGGCACGAGATCAAGCACGGCATCCGGCTCTCCGACACCGCGCAGGTCCTGCTCCAGGACGTCGTCATCCCCGCGGAGAACATCGTCGGCGAGAAGGAGGGCGAAGGGCTCAAGCAGGCCAACGAAGTGTTCGGCTACACGCGTCTGATGGTTGCGGCCTTCGGCCTCGGCGCCGGTCTCGTGTCACTCGAGAAGGCCATTGCCTTTTCGAAGGAGCGCAAGCAGTTCGGCACCTACCTGTGCGAGAAGCAGGGATTCACGCACAAACTGCTCGTGCCGAACAGCGTGCGCCTCGCTGCCGCGCAGGCCTACATCGAATACGTCGCCGACCTGCTCGACTCCGGCAACGAGGACCGGCAGATCGAAGGCTCGGTCGCCAAGCTCTTTGCGACCGAGGCAGGCAACGTCGCGGCCGACGATGCGGTGCAGGCGCTGGGCGGGTACGGCTACTGCGTGGACTACGAGGTCGAGAAGATCCGGCGCGACGCGCGCATCCTGCGTATCTACGAGGGCACGTCGGAGATTCAGCAGAACATCATCGGCGTCTTCCGCATGCGCGAGAACGTCCGTAGCAAGGGCCGGTTCTACACGGCCATGGCGACCGAGGCCGAAGGTTGGACGGAGGCCGGCGGCCCCGTCATCGCGCGGGCCGCGCGGTTCCTCTCGAACGCCACGATCGCGGCCTTCCGCGCAAAGCTGACGCACCAGCAGCATGCGGTGTTCGAGTTCGCCACGGCGATGACGGAAGTCGAGACGGCCGTCGCGCTGGCCAGGTCCGCCGTCCGAACGAACGACGAACTGATGCTGGCGCAGTCGCGCGTCCTGGCGAGCGATATCGCGCTCAGCGTGCCGGCACGCGTGCTGAAGGTCATGGCTGCCGCCGGCACGATCGAAACTGCGGAATTCGCGCGGCTGAGCGACCTCGGCAGTCTGTCACAGGCCATCGCCGATCAGTCCGGCCGGATGGCGGACATGGACGCGATCGCCAGAACGATTACGGCAGGCTAGCAGCGGAGTTCACTCACAGTCGTCCCAGGTTCGGGACGAATCTGGAGGTCACGGTTCCAGGGGGATACCATGCCTGCAGACGGCAGAACGATTCGGATCGTCATCGCCGACGATCATCCGATGTTCCGTGACGGTCTCCGACGGCTGCTCGAAGCGGAACCGGGATTCGAGGTCGTCGGAGAGGCCGGGGACGGACAGGAGGCTGTGTCAGCCGCGGCGGCGCTCCGCCCCGACATCCTCCTGCTGGACCTCGCCATGCCGCGGATCAACGGCCTGCAGGCGCTCGAGAAACTGCTCGACCTCGGCCTGCCCGTGCGGCCCGTCGTCCTGACCGCGGCCGTCGACTCGTCGGATACGATCAACGGGCTCAGGCTCGGTGCGCGCGGCGTCATCCTCAAGGAGTCCGCGACACAGGTCCTCTACCAGTGCCTCCACGCCGTGATGGACGGCGAGTACTGGATCGACCACGAGCGTGTGCAGGACATCGTGCAGCACATGTACGAGTCCGAACGCGCGGCCGACCAGTCGTCCGCGCCGGCCGGCCGGCTGACGAGGCGGGAACTGCAGATTGTCACCACCATCGTCGAGGGCGCGAGCAACAAGGACATCAGCCGGCGGTTCGGTCTCAGCGAGCAGACGGTGAAGAACCACGTCTCGCACATCTTCGACAAGGTGGGCGTCTCGAACCGCCTGGAACTGGCCTTGTACGCATTGCACCACAAGCTGCTCGAGCCCCGTCCTCGTCGGGATCGCTGAGACTCGGGAAACCAATGAGAGTCGAACGAATCTTCACTCGACACCTGCCGAGGCTGCTGCTCGGCGCGTGCATGCTCGCCCTGACTGTGGCGATCATGCACTGAAGGTCCCAACCATGCCGGTGACGGAGGTTGCGCCGAAGGGCACGGTGGCAGAGCCACGGCGAGTTCAATATGATCTTCAACTCACGGGCCCAACGCTACTTCTGCGCTGGCGTGAACCGGACTTTGATCTCGGCAAGCGCGCTGACCAGCCCGGGCTGCACGGTGGCTGGGTGGACGGCGTCAGTGCCGCCGGGGAGTAGCGCGGCGATCGTCGCTGGCCCGGGGCCCGGCTTCAGGCTCTGATCGACGAGCTGCGTCGTTCTGATCCACAGTCGTCGGCCGAGCTGGTAGTGGCGGCCATCGAGCAATCCAACGACCGTCTGCTCGACCAGTTCCCGCCGAGCCGGGACGTTCGTGGGCGTCTCCGGCTCCTCCACCAACTCCTCGAGGTTCTGCAGCGGGTCGTAGCCGGCGAACACGTAGATCGTGTCGAGACCCACCTGCGGATCGACGGTCAGCCAGCCCGACTCGGCGGGCGCCTGGTACCGCTGCCCGGCACGAACCCGGCTCGCCCCTTTGATCGTCTCTCCGGGAAACAGCACCGAGACCCGTCCACGCGCATCCCTGCTGATGACGTACGCGAAGCCATCGGCACTCGGACTGAGTGCCACCCGGATCCGTTCACCGCCGGACACGGTGGCACCCTGCACGAGCGGGAATTCTACCGAGACGCCGTTCTCCAATCGTTCACCGAAGGCCGACCAGTAGAGCGCAAAAGGCGCAACGGGCGGCAGCGGCCTCGGGCGCTTCCAGGCCTTGATCAGCGCGGGCACGGTCTGCAACGAGAATCCGACGAGGACGAAGAGCGCCGCAAAGATGAACCAACGCTTCGTGAGGCGCATCAGGTGGCGATCGTTGACGGTGGTGTCGCTCGACAGGCTGTGCAGGAGGATCGCCAGTGATTCCGCGAGGCGATCGGGATCGTAGGTCAGCGCCTGCTGGCCGGCGAGCGCGGCCAACTCGGTCGTGAGGGCGCCTGGCGGCAGGGCCGGCCCTCCAGCCCCGGACACGCGGACGATGTTCCTGCCGGTTTCCAACGCGCGGACGATCTCGGCGTTGACCGCGTGGTGACGATCGGACGCCGCGGCGATCGTGGCCGGCGTGAGCAGCAGGATGAAGTCCGGAACATCGGAGATCAACGCCAGGCGCCGCTCGTCCAATCCGGCCGCCGGCGACCGATCCTCGACGAACACCCGAAAACCGCGCCGCGTCAGATACGCTGCGATGGTCGACGCCATCTCACTATCGGACGGGTCGGCGCAGCAGACGAACGCATCGTGTTCGACCGGTTCCCGCCGCCGTTTGTCGGCCACGGTTCCGGATTGTACACCGCCCACCTTCCTTGATCCGATTTGAATCAGCGTATCATCGACTCATGCGTCCCATTCTCGTGGCCGTTCTGATCGGAGCCGGCCTGTCGGCCGTCGCGCTGGCCCAGCCTCCGATCCAGATGCCCGACAACGACTGGAAGCAGTGGCTGGACCAGGTGCGCCCGCTCATGCTTCCCGCCGACCACACCGAGGTGAAGTTGACAGCGCCCTCGCAGCGCGCCCGCTTTCGCGAGGACTTCTGGCGCGCGCGGAACCCCGATCCGTCCAACCCTGACAATCCGATTCGCACGGATTACGAACGTCGTGTGCAGACCGCGGATTCTCGATTCCGAATCAACGGCAAGAGCGCGTGGAATGACTGCGGCCGGACGTACATAGTGCTCGGCAAGCCCGACTGGATGCGGAACAACCAGGCGACCCGGCACTTCTCCGCCGCCGATCCCATGGCAGCCTTTTCCGCCCAGGATCAGGAAGCCACGGAAGTGTGGACGTACCGGAACCACCCGCGACTCCCGGCGTCGCCCAATGGCTTCGCCTTCCGTTTCAACCCGTCGTGCGAAGCCGTCAGCAGCCCGTCGGCCGATCGCCTCCTGCAGCAGGCCGCCGCGTCCTACGTCACCCGCGCGCGATAGCGAGGTCTCAACTACGGAGGCCGCGGCCATAGACTACCAGGCCAGCTCAGCAGAGGTATGATGGTCATCCGTTGGCGGCCGAAGCCCGCAGGGCACGTGTCGGCGGCTTGTCCCGCCGAAGCCCGCAGGGCGTAGGCGGAAAGGCGGATCAGATGCGTCGAACGTGGTTGGCGATCATGGTGACCGTGGTTGTGCTGGTCGCCGGGGCGTGCGGAGATGCCGGGTCCGGCGGGCTGGCGACGAGCACGTCGGCGACTCAGAGGTCGACGGCTCCGGCGATCGAAACGCGATGGCTCCGCGGATTGTGGGCCACTGACATCCGCGACGCGTTGGCCACGATCGGGTTCACCTGCAAGGGTCCGATGCAGGAGAACCGCACCAACGTCTGGATGTGCGAGACGCGGACGCCGCTCGTGAGCTACCAGGTCCGTTTCTACGGAAGCGCGCCGGGGAAGATCGAGTACATCAACGCCGTCGTGACGCAGAGCGGTCCGGCCAAGGATGCGGTGGCGCTGCGCATGTTTGGCGTGTTGGCGGGGCTGCACTTCGACGGCGCCGATCCGGCAAAGGCGCGCGAGTGGCTGCAGGCGTCCATGGCCGATGGCGGGAACACGATCATCGGGCCGGCCAAGTACAAGCTGGCAGGGGATTCGGGCCGCCGGACCTTCGACATCAAGGCCGGCGGCTCCGAATGGTAGGACCCCGATGACTTCTTACTGCGCGATCTGCACGATCCGGAAAGTCTGGGGCGAGCCGATGGCGGTCACCTTGTCCCCCACCATCTTGCCCAGCGTCGCCGTATAGCGTCCGGGGGGGACGAGCGCCGCACCACCGCGGCCGAAGCCTCCGGGACCGCCGGCGGCAGCCGCGCCAGCCTGCCCGCCAGCGCCGCGTTGGCCCTGCGGTGCGCCAGCCGGCGCCGCGACCGGTGTCGGCGCATCACCGCGGAGGTTCCACGCGATGCGCTTCAGTCCGGCGGCCTTGTCGAGTTCGATCCGGCGAATCTGCTTGCCGGCGTCATCCGCGATCGTCAGCACCATCTTCGTGTCAGCCGGCGGTTCCTGCTTGAGCTGATACGTGAACACGGCGCCGAACGGCGGATTGGGTGCGATCCAGTTGCCCGCCAGCGCACCGATGCCCGCAGAGCCCGCCGGGTTCATCCCCGTCTGGCTGAACGCATAGCTGTCGCGAAGCGGGAACAACCGGGCTTCCTCGGCGAGCGCCTGGGGCGTCATCTCGCGCAGTGCGCTGTAGTCGTCGAGGATGTAGAACCCGCGTCCGAACGTCGCGATCACGAGGTCGTTCTCCCGCCGCTGCACGGTCATGTCCCGCACCTGCGCGGACGGCATCCCGCCCTTGAGCTGCACCCAGTTGCGGCCGCCGTCCACCGTGAAGAACAGGCCGAACTCGGTCCCGGTAAAGAGCAGCTCGCCGTTCACGTGGTCCTGGATGACCGACCACACGTCGTGACGGTCGGGCAGGTTGCCCGTGATGTTCGTCCACGTCCTGCCGCGGTCTGCGCTCTTCACGACGTACGGCTTGTAGTCACCACGCTGCCAGTTGTTCAACGTCACGAACACGGTGTTGGCGTCACGCGGCGAAGCAAACACGTCACTCACGTACGTCCACTGCGGGACGTTCGGGAACTGCTCGATCTTCCGCCAGTTCCTGCCGCCATCCTCGGTGACCTGCACGAGCCCGTCGTCGGTGCCGACCCAGATGAGCCCTTCGAGCAACGGGGATTCGTCGAGTGACACGATGTTGCTGAGGGCCGTGGTGGACACGTTCAGCGCAATCGAATCAGGTGGCCACACCCTGCCCATGATCGGGATCTCTTCCCGCTTCAGGTTCCGCGACAGGTCGCCGCTGATCGCCACCCACGTGTCGCCTCGATCATCGCTGCGATAGAGCTTGTTACTCGCCCAGTAGACACGCGTCGGCGAGTGCGGGCTGATGATGTAGGGCGCGTCCCAGTTCGCGCGGTCGCCACCCGAGACCGCCCCGCCGGCGCCGCCCCGCTGACCCTGGCCGCCCTGCGCTCCGGCTGCCGCCTGACCTCCTGCGGCACCGGCGGGTCCAGCCGGCGCGCCGCCCAGCGCATCGTCCCCGCCGCCACCCCGCATCTGGCGTGACATCGGCGGGCGGATCGATCGCGACTGGCCCGTCTTCAGGTCGAGCCGCGTGACGTTCCCGTCCTGCGACGACCCATAGACGATCGTCGGGTCGTTCGGATCGTTCCTCGTCTGGAAGCCGTCGCCGCCGGCGACGATGACCCAGTCGCTCGTCCGGACGCCCCAGCGATTGAGCGAGCGCGACGGGCCGCAGTGGGACCAGTTGTCCTGCGCGCCGCCGCACACGTTGTAGAACGGCTTCGCGTTGTCGACCGACACGCGGTAGTACTGCGTCACCGGTAGCGACGCGAAGAAACGCCAGGTCGCCCCGTCGTCGTACGACTCGTAGAGGCCGCCGTCGTTGCCGAGCAGGATGTGGTTCCTGTCAGCGGGGTCCCACGCGATGGCGTGATGGTCCACGTGCACGCCGGTGCTCTCCCAGTTGACGCGTCCCCACGTCTTGCCGCCGTCGGTGCTGCGCTCGACGTTGACGTTCATCGACCAGATCGTGTCTGGCTTGTTCGGATCGACGAAGATCTCGTGGTAGTAGGCCGCGCCGCCGCCGCGGTACCAGTTGTCGGCTGGCGCGCCGCCGCGGGCTCCGCCCTGGGGCGCCGCACCCTGAGGCGCACCGCCCTGTGCGCCGGCCGCTGCGACTGTCGCACCCTGTGCCCCCCGGCCGCCTTCCGCCGCACCGCCCTGGACGGTCTGCGCGCCCGCGGCGCCGGCACGTCCAAAGCCGCGCTGGCCGGCCCCCGCAGCCGTCTTTCCAATCCGCGCCCAGGTCGCGCCCGCGTCGTCAGACCGATAGAAGCCCGACTCGTCGCGCTTGGCATCGATGATCGCGAACACGGTGGCGGGCGTCTTGCGGCCGTCGACCGCCAGGCCCGCGCGGCCCATGTCGCCCTTCGGCAGTCCATTCGCCAGCTTCTTCCAGGTCTTGCCGCCGTCCGTCGTCTTGAAGATCCCGCCCTCAGGCCCGCCGCCGATCATCTGGCCGACAGCGCGGCGCCGCTGATAGGCCGAGGCGTAGAGGACGAGCGAGTTCTTCGGATCCATCACGACGTCGCTCACACCCGTGTCGTCGCTGATCTTCAGTGCCTGCACCCAGGTCGCGCCGCCGTCGGTCGTCTTGTAGAGACCACGTTCTCCGCCGGCCGACCACAGCGGCCCCTGCGACGCCACGTAGACCACGCTCGTGTTGCGCGGGTCGATCACGATCTTTCCGATGTGCTCGGACGTCGTGAGCCCTGCCCGCTTCCAGGTCTTGCCCGCATCCGTCGACTTGTAGACGCCGTCGCCGAAGTGCGCGCTGCGCTGGCTGGCATTCTCACCCGTGCCAAGCCAGACCACATTCGAATCCTTCGGGTCGACCACGACGCAGCAGAGCGTGAAGGACGTGTGGTCGTCGAAGATTGGCGTGAAGGAAATCCCGCGGTTGACCGTCTTCCACAAGCCGCCGAACGCCGAGGCCACGTACCAGACGCTGGGGTTCTTCAGATCGATCGCGACGTCTGCGATGCGGCCCGTCGCCAGCGTCGGTCCGATGCTCCGCAACTCCAGGGTCTTCAGCACATCGGCTGTCAGCGCGCCGCCGCTCTGCCCCTGGCCGCCCGCGATCAGGGCGGTGACCGCCAGGGCAACCACCAGTGCCGTCAGCAGGATCCTCTTCATGCTCATCACTCCGTCAGACATCAAAGACCTCCTACTTCCCGTCCAGGCGCCGAATCAGCTCGCTCATGTTGCGGATGTAGACGCT
>DASVIS010000094.1:0-15700 GCA_036381995.1 Vicinamibacterales bacterium
CCGCCCCGACGACGACGACGTGTTTGCCGGTCACTCGAACGTCGGACATGGTGATCCACGATCGCGGGCCTGACCGCCCGCACTATGCCGGAAACGCCGATACGAGCCGTTCCACGACCCGCTCGGTCTTGATGCCGCGCGATCCCTTCACCAGCACCAGGTCGCCTGGATGCACGGCCGTCGCGGCGATCTCGGCGGCTTCCCCACTCGAGTCGGCGTGGATGACCGTCGACTCAGGCATCCCCGCCTGCTCGGCGGCGCGGCCCAGCCTCCGCGCCGATTCTCCACCTACCGTCACCAGGAGGGACAGGCCGGACGCCGCCGCCGCGCGCCCGCACGCCTCATGGAGCGTGAGCGCCTGCGCTCCGAGCTCGAGCATCTCGCCCAGCACCGCCACGCGACGGGCGAACCGACGTTCGCCGGCCACCACCGCCAACGCCCCCTGCACGGCGCGCGGATTCGAGTTGTACGCGTCGTCGACCACGACCACGCCGCCGCCCAGGCGCATCACGTCGCAGCGGTGCGCCGCCGCGCGAAGCGTCCTGGCCCGTTCGGCCATGGCGTCCAGCGGCACGCCGAATTGCCGAGCCACGGCGACGGAAGCCAGGACGTTCTGCAAGTTGCCGCGACCGAGCAGCGGCACCTCGAGGCGGACCGTCCCCGCATCGGTGGCGACCCGTGCCGCCATCCCGTCGATCCCGAGGTCCTCGACGTTCGACGCGGTCACAGTGGACCCCGCCGTCGTACCGAATGTCACGACCTGGCCGAGAAACTTCGGGGCGCGCGCCATCACCTGCGAGTCGTCGGCATTGGCCACGAGAATCGTGGTTGCCGTCGCGCCTTCGAAGAGCTCGGCCTTCGCGTCGGCAATCGCTTCGATCGACCCGAAGAACTCCAGGTGCACCTCCGCGACGTTGGTCCAGACGCGCACGTCGGGCTCGGCGATCTGCACGAGCCGGCTGATCTCGCCGGGGTGATTCATGCCCAGTTCGACGACTGCCACCTCGGCCCCGTGCCGCAACTCCAGCAACGACAACGGGAGGCCGATGTGGTTGTTCAGGTTGCCCGACGACTGCATCACCCGGTATCGCAGACCGAGGAACGCCGCAGTCATGTCCTTCGTCGTGGTCTTGCCGGCGCTGCCGGTGATCGCGACGACCCGCGCCCCCGACTTCCGTCGCACCCAGCGCGCCAGCCGCTGCAGCGCACCGGTGGTGTCGGGCACCACGATCAGCGCGCGGCCGCACACCGCCGCCGGTGCCAGAGTCCCCATCGGCTGGCTGATCACCGCACCAGCCGCGCCGCCCGCGAAGGCCGCGTTCACGAAGTCGTGCCCGTCGAGCCGATCGCCCCGAATCGCGATGTAGAGGTCTCCCGCCCTCAGCGTGCGCGTGTCGATGGAGACCCCCGACAGGACCGCCGTTCCGTCCCCGGACAGGAGCCGCCCTCCGATGGCTTCGACGATGTCCGCGACCGTCAACGTCATCGGCACTTCCTACCCCAGGCCCGCGCGTCTGCGCTCCAGCGCCTGCCGGGCCACCGCTACGTCGTCGAACGGGATCTCGCGTTCCCCAATCACCTGGTATTTCTCGTGGCCCTTGCCGGCGATCAGCACGACGTCGTCGGGCCGCGCAAGGCTGATGGCCCGCTCGATCGCGAGCTTGCGATCGACGATCGCCATGTGGGCCGTGGCCTTCGGGGGCGTGTACTTCGGCTGGCCCTCGTGCGGCTCGGACGGCCTGGTCCGCTCGGCCGGCACGGCGACGCCCCGCTTGATCTCCTCGATGATCTCCGCCGGGTCCTCGCTCCGCGGGTTGTCCGACGTGATGATCACCAGGTCGCTGAGCCTGGCCGCGACCGCTCCCATCAGGGGCCGCTTGGTCCGATCACGGTCGCCTCCCGCGCCGAACACGGTAATCAGCCGTTCGGTGGCCAGCGGCCTCGCGGTCTCGAGCAGATTCTTCAACGCGTCGTCGGTGTGGGCGTAGTCGACGACCACGGTGATGTCGTCACCCGGCTCCGAGACGACCTGAAATCGGCCCGGCACGCCCTCGAGCCCTGCCAGGCCCCGCTCGATCGCATCGACCGGAAGGCCGCACGCGAGGGCCGCCCCGATGGCCGCGAGGACGTTGTAGACGTTCGGCCGGCCGACCAGGTGCGAGTGGACCTGGATCGGTCCCGCCGGAGTGAGCGCCTGGAAGGCGAATCCCCGGAGCGAATGAGTCAGCTTCGACGGGTAGACGTCGGCCGGCCGGTCGACAGCGTAGGTCAGCGTGCGCGTGGCGATGCCCGTGAGCGTCGCACCGCGAGGATCGTCGATGTTGAGGACGGCGATGCCGTCCGGTCCCAGCATCTCGAACAGGCGGCGTTTCGCGCCGAAGTACGACTCCATGTCCCCGTGGAAGTCGAGATGGTCGCGCGTCAGGTTCGTGAAGACAGCGGCGGCGAACCGCGTGCCATCGACCCGCCGCTGCGAGAGGGCGTGCGAGGACACTTCCATGGCACACGCCCCGCACCCGCGGCTCACCATTTCGCGCAGCATCTGCTGGACGTCCACCGATTCCGGCGTCGTCCGCGTCGCCTGCCTCTCCTCGCTGCCGGTCCGGTACACGACGGTTCCGAGCATCCCGCAGCGAATGGCGGCGGCCTCGAACAGCGCGCTCACCAGGTAGGCCGTCGTGGTCTTCCCATTCGTGCCGGTGATCCCGACGACGGTGAGCTCGCGCGACGGGTGACGATAGAACGCGGTGGCCAGGCGCGCCATCGCCAGTCGTGCGTCGGGAACGACGATCCACGGCGCCTGCACGTCGTGCGGGCGTTCGGTTTCGGCGAGGACCGCCAGCGCGCCCCTCGCCACGGCCTGCGCCGCAAACGAGCCGCCGTCAGCCTTCTGTCCCTTCAGGGCCACGAAAACTGAGCCCTGCGCCACCTTGCGGGAGTCGTAGGCCACCGCCTTCACGGTCCGATCAGCCACCGACGCGTCGAGCGTCGAGGATGTGCCGGGAGCCAGGTCGCCAAGCGCCGCGAGCAGGTCGGCCAGGGTCATGGGTGGAGCCCCGGAGTCGGGCGACCGAGCGCCAGGCGGCAGGCGCCGCCCGCCTCGAGCGCGGTACCCGGCAGAGGAACCTGCTCGATCACGATGCCCTCGCCCGCCACGCGCGGCGTGATCCCCAGTCTGGCCAGCACGCGCAACGCCTCGCGGCCGCTCAGGCCGCGGAGCTCGGGCAGGACGACCTGTCCCGTCGAGGAGTGGTTGGCGACCGGGATGATGGTGAGCGGAACGGCCGGGCCAGCGACCCTGATCTCGTTGCCCGTGCCGCGATAGGGCACGAGGACAGGCGGCGCCGGGTTGATGGTCGGCGTGACGCCCAGGTAGCGCAGCGCGGCGTCGGCGATCCGCTGGAAGATCGGCGCCGAGACCCGGCCGCCGAAATGGCCGTTCACGGAGTGCGGCGAATCGATCATGACGAGGATCGTCAACGCCGGCTTCCGCGAGGGCACGAAGCCCACGAACGACGCGTTGAACTGGTTCAGGTAGTGACCATCGACGTTCTTGTTCGACGTCCCGGTCTTCCCCGCGATGGTGAAGTCCGGCAGCTTGGCGAGCGTGGCCGTGCCGCGCTCGACAACGCCTTCCATAATCGTGGTCATCTCTGCCGTCGTCTCGGCCGTCGTCACCCGGCGGACGACCTTTCGCGGCACCACGGTCCGCGTGCCGCCGTCGATGAGCGCGCGCACCACGCGCGGCTGCACCAACTCCCCGCCGTTGGCCACGGTGCTCGCCGCAACAGCCATCTGGAGCGGCGTCACACCGATCTCGTAACCCATGGAGACCGAGGCGAGCGTGCTCTCGTTCCACTGCGCCGGGCGCCAGACGATCCCGGCGCTCTCCCCCGGAAAATCGGGTGACAGTCGGGTGCCGAAGCCGAAGCGCTGCACGTACCGCCCCAGGCGCTCGGCCCCGAGGCGCAAGCCGATCTTGATCGCCCCGATGTTGCTCGACTTCACGATCACGTCGGTGAACGACAGCGCGCCGTACGCGTGCGTGTCCCTGACCGTGCGTGACGAACCGATCGCGATCACGCCGCCGCCAGTGTCGATCACGTCGTTGGGCCGCAGGATCTTCTCTTCGAGCGCGGCCGACGCGGTCACGATCTTGAAGGTCGAACCCGGCTCGTACACGTCCTGCACGCCGCGGTTGCGTTGCTGCTCGGGAGGAAACATTCCGTACGAATTGGGGTTGAACGTCGGGTAGTTGGCGAGGGCGAAGATCTCGCCGGACATCGGATCCATGATCACGACGGAGCCGCCCGCGGCCTTGTTCTCTTCGACGCCGGCCTTCAGCTCACGCTCGGCGAGATGCTGCAGGGTCTCGTCAATCGTCAGTTCGATGGTGACGCCGGGAACGGGCGGGTCGCCGACCCGGCTGAAGGGTCTTCGGCCTGTCTTGCGGCCATCGCTCTGCAGCAGGATGTGGCCGGGGCGCCCGCGGAGCTTCGAGTCGTAGGTCGCCTCGAGTCCTGCCAGTCCCTTGTTCTCGGACCCGACGTAGCCGAGCACGTGCGCCGCCAGTTCCCGGTTGGGATAGTAGCGTCGCGGTTCCTTGATGAAGTGGATGCCGTCGATCTTAAGCGCGGCGACCCGACGGGCCTGGTCAACGCTCACCCGGCGCCGCACGTAGGCGAAGGCGCTCTTCCGGCTCAGGCGCTTCGTGATGGCCGCGCGCTCCGCGTCGTCGCAGTCGCCCAGCGCGTCGCACGCACGGGCGGCCACCTGCGTCGGATCATCCAGCTTGCTGGGCACGGCGCACACCGTGTCGACGTCCACGCTGTACGCAAGCACATTGCCGTTGCGATCGAGCAGGTCGCCTCGTTGTGCGGGCTCCTCCAGGAGGTTCGTCCGCTGGCTCTCGGCCCTCGCCTCCAGCTCGGCGCGTTGAAAGATCTGCAGGTCGACGAGGCGGGCGAACACGGCAACCGACCAGACGGCGAACACGACCCCGAGTACGATCAGGCGGGACCCGGCGGTGCGCCGCCATCTGCGTGGATCCGGTTGCTCAGCCATGATCGCTCCTAGCGAGATGCGACGACCGACGATGGTGGCTGCTGTGGCGGCACGACACGCTCAATGACCATGGAGTCGTTCCGCTGGGGTGCGACCAGGTGGAGCTGGTTGATCGCCAGCCACTCGATGCGGGCGGGCGCCCGGAGCGAAGCGATCTCCAGGCGCAGGCGCCGCCCGATGGCGTCCTCGTCGGCGCGCGCGCGGTGCGTCTCCTCGAGGCGATAGCCGTGGGATACCGGAACCGACCGCTGCCAGCCGTCGAACAACGCCGCGGCCAGCAACACGAGGCCGACGAGCAGCCAGCGCCGGTACTCGAGCTGCCGCGCCCTGTCGACCTCGAGAGTCACCTGCTGCGGCGGCAGCGCCGGACTCACGTCGAATGTTGCGCGCGTGCTCGCCTTGCCGTGCATGTCCCGGTTCCCTTCGGTACAACGTGTCTCAGGCCACCCGCTCGATCGCCCGGAGCTTCGCGCTTCGGGCGCGCGGGTTCGCCGCCATTTCCTCGTCGGTCGGCTGTCCCGCCTTCCGGGCCAGCAGCCGGAGGGACCGCGTGTCGTCGGCGGCCAGCCGGCGAAGCGTGTGCTTCACCACGCGATCCTCGAGCGAGTGAAACGCCAGCACGACCAGTCGGCCGCCCGGCGCGAGGCGCCGGCACGCCTGATCTACGAACTGGTCGAGCCCGTCGAGTTCACCGTTCACCTGGATTCGCAGCGCCTGGAACGTCCGCGTCGCCGGGTGAATCGGGCTGTATCCCTTCCTCGGCACCGCCCGGCGCACGATCGCCGCAAGCTGACCCGTCGTGACGATGGGACCCTCGCGGCGGGTGTCCACGATTGCGCGGGCGATCCGCCGCGAGTACCGTTCCTCGCCGAACCGGTAGATCAGGTTCGCGAGGTCCTCCTCCCGCAGATCCGCGATCAGATCGGCGGCCGTCAGACCGGCCGACCGATCCATCCGCATGTCGAGCGGCTCATCCCTCTGGAAACTGAATCCGCGCCCCTCGCCGTCGAGCTGCAGCGAGGACACGCCGAGGTCGGCCAGGATGCCGGCGGCGGCCTGCCCGCCGTGGGCGTCCAGCACGTCGCCGATCTCGCGATAGTCCGCGTGCACGAAGTCCACCTGATCGACCCATCGAGCCAGGCGCTCGCGTGCGATTGCGAGGGCGTCTTCGTCCCTGTCGATCCCGATCACTCGCGTCGCCCCCGCCTCGAGCACCGCCGCCGCGTGGCCGCCGAGGCCGAGCGTGCAATCCACGAAGAGCCCGCCGCGCGCGGGCGCGAGAGCCAGCAGGACTTCGGCCCTCATCACCGGCACGTGCTCGGGCATGGTCACTGGCCGTCCTTGCCGCTCGTTACGGGGTCCCGACCTTCTGCCCCTGGCGCATGAGTCCCGCGACGACCCGTCGGTCGTCGTCGGTGAACGGCGCAGCCGCGAGATCGGCCTTCAGCCGCTCGAGGTTCCAGACCTCCAGGTGGTCGAAGCTGCCGACCACGTTGACCTCGCCTGTCATGCTCGTCTTCTCGCGAAGCCGCGGGTGGATCAGCAGGCGTCCCTGGTTGTCGATTTCCGCAACCTGGCCGTAAAAGCTGGTATGTTTGAAGAAGCGATCCACTTCGGGATCGCGAACCAGCCCCTGGGCGCCAAGTTGTCGTTCGATTTCGGTCCAGACGGGCATCGGGTAGAGCTGGGCGGAAACACCGTCGAGGCTTGTCACGAAGAGCTCGCGACCGTATTTCTCCTCAATCGCAGTGAGGAAGTCGCGGGGAATCTTCAGGCGGCACTTTTCGTCGATTTTCGCTGTAAAACTACCGCGCAACATGCCAATTCTCCCACCTGACTCCACTCTGGACCACACGGATGGTAAGTGACGCGCTTGGGGTTGTCAATCACTAAGAACTCGAATGGGTTGCCCCCGCGCGGAAGACCGTCAGATATTCGTTTTTGTTTCGTCTTTCAAGGCGGTTTCCCCTTCGCCGAGGGTGGGTTGTCGGGGCGTCGGACCGGTCGGCATTTCGGGTCCGGCGCGAGCGTGATAGCATCTTCAGCTTGGCATGCTGCGTACTGCACTGATTGGATTTCCCTCTTCCGGCAAGACGACGCTGTTCCAGTTGATGACGAGCCAGACCGATGCCCCGAAAGCGGGCCACGGCAAGCTCGAAGCGGTCGTCGGGGTCGCCCGTGTGCCCGACGTTCGCGTGAACCGACTGGCTGAGTTGTACACGCCGAAGAAGAAGACGCCCGCCACCGTGGAGTTCGCCGATCTGGCCGGTCCGGGCCGGAGCGGCGCGCAGGCGCTGCTGGACGTCGCACCGTATCGCAACGCCGATGCGCTGGTGCATGTCGTCCGCGCGTTCCGTGACCCCACGGTGACGCACCACGGCGATGCGATCAATCCGGCCAGCGACGCCCAGGCGATGGAGGACGAACTCCTCCTGGCCGACCTGGCGGTCACTGAGAAGCGGCTCGAGCGGATCGACCGCGACTTGAAGAAGGGGCGGACGAGCGAGCTCGAGCGGGAACGGGCGCTGATCATCCGCTGCCAGGAATCGCTCGAGAACGGCCTCCCGATCCGCGGCCTCTCGATGACCGACGACGAGCGGAAGATGCTCAGGGGATTCCAGTTCCTCTCGGCCAAGCCGCTCCTGCTCGTCGTGAACCTCGACGAAGCCGACACGACGCTGCTCTCCGACGGCACGCGCGCCGCGGAGGCTGCGGGACTGACGACGTTCCTGTCGCGCGCGGGCACGGGCGTGGTCGCGGTGTGCGCGAGGATCGAACTCGAAATCGGGCAATTGGAGCCTGCCGACGCGCGGGCGTTCCTCGCCGATCTCGGCCTCGCCGAGCCAGGCGTCAACCGCGTGATCCGCACGACGTACGATCTGCTCGGGTACATCTCGTTCCTCACGGCCGGCGAGGACGAGTGCCGCGCCTGGTCGATTCCCCGCGGCACGCACGCGCAGGTGGCGGCTGGAGAGATTCACAGCGACATCGCGCGCGGCTTCATCCGCGCCGAGGTCGTTCGCTTCGAACACCTCATCGCGCGCGGGTCGCTCGCCGCGTGCCGGGAGCATGCCGAGGTGCGACTCGAGGGCAAGGAATACGTGGTGCAGGACGGCGACGTGATCAATTTCCGGTTCGCAACCTAGTGTCAGCCGGCAGTTGACGGCAGGCTGCCGACCGCCTACTGCCTACTTGTATGGCCGTCCGCACTGTTCTCGTCTGCGAAGCGCAGGTGCCGCTGGTCGAAGGCGGCGCCGAAAGCCACGTGCGCCAACTGGCGCATCACCTGCGGCTGCGCGGCTATGTTGCAGGGATCGTGTCGGTGCCCTTCAAGTGGTACCCGAAGCAGGAAATCCTGGCGCACGCCGCCGCGTGGCGGCTGCTGGATCTGAGCGAGAGCAATGGCCAGCGGATCGACCTGGTGATCGGCACGAAGTTCCCGTCGTATTTCGTGCGGCACCCGAACAAGGTCACCTGGCTGCTCCACCAGTACCGCGCGGCGTACGAGTTGTGCGGCACCCCCTTCGGCGACTTCGACTACACCGAGGAGGATCTCGGCCTGCGCGAGCAGATCTTCCGGCTCGATCGCGAGATGCTGCTCGAGTCGAAGCGGATCTACTCGAACGCGCGCAACACCGCGAATCGTCTCGAGAAGTACATCGGCGTCAGCGCCGAGCCGCTCTATCATCCCCCAAGGCTGGCCGATCGTCTGCACTGCGGCGAGTTCGGCGACTACATCCTGTCGGTCGGGCGCATCGAATCGATCAAGCGCGTGGACCTCGCGATTCGCGCGCTGCGCCACGTCGATCCCGGCGTCAGGCTGCTCGTCGTCGGCGAGGGCACGCAGCGCGAGAACGTGGAGCGCGTGGCGGAAGAAGAGGGCGTGCGGGACCGCGTGCAGTTCCTCGGATCCCGGAGCGACGACGCGCTCGTCGAGCTCTACGCCGGCGCGCTCGGGGTCGTGTACGCGCCCTTCGACGAGGACTACGGCTACGTGACGCTCGAAGCGTTCTGGAGCGGCAAACCCGTTGTGACGGCCTCCGACTCGGGCGGGGTCCTCGAATTCGTGGAGGACGGCGTCAACGGTTTCGTCTGCGCCCCCGATGCCGGGGATGTCGCGCGGGCGGTCAACGCTCTGGCGGCCAGCCGCGTGCGGGCCGCATCGCTCGGAGCCGCCGGGCGCGAACGGGTGCTCACCATCACCTGGGACGGCGTCATCCAGAAGCTCGTTGGTGGACAGTGATGGAACTCATGATCCGGATTCTGTGCCCGAACGAGGCGAAGATGCTCCCGGTCACGCTAGCCGGCCTGCCGCGCCAGGTGCCGGGGGTCGATGTCGTGGAGCCCGAACCGCACCCTCTGGAGCGCTAGTGGCATCACCCGAACAGACGTCCGTCGTGATCCCCGCCTTCAATGAGGCCGATGTCATCGGAGACGTGGTCTCGGGGCTGCTCGGCTCGGCCGTCTGGCACGAGATCCTCGTCGTGGACGACGGGTCGAAGGACGGCACGGGCGCCGCGGCTCAGGCAGCAGGCGCGCGCGTCATCCGCCATCCATACAACAAGGGCAATGGCGCGTCGGTGAAGAGCGGCATCCGCCAAGCGACCGGCGAATACGTCCTGATCATCGACGCAGACGGTCAGCACCAGGCGGCCGACGCTGCCCGTCTCGTCTCGCGTCTCGGCGATTACGATCTGGTGATCGGAGCACGGGCGCACGCGACGCAGGCGACGTGGGCACGTCGTCTCGGCAACCACCTGCTGAACGGCCTGGCCTCGTATCTGACCGGCCGGCCGATTCCCGACCTGACGTCCGGCTTCCGCGCTGCGCGCCGTCAGCACCTCCGCGAGTTCATCCACCTGCTCCCCAACCGGTTCTCGACGCCGACGACGACGACGCTGGCCTTCGTCAAGGCGGGCTACAGCGTGACGTTCGAACCGGTCGAAGCGCGCCTGCGGGTCGGGGCGTCCAAGATCCGGGTGCTCCGCGACGGCGCCAGGTTCTTCCTCATCGTGCTCAAGGTCGTGACGATCTTCAGCCCGCTGCGCGTCTTCCTGCCGGTCAGCCTCGCGTCGTTCGCGGCGGGCCTGGGTTACGCGGTCTGGACCATTGCCACGCAGTCGCACGTCACGAACTCCTCGGTGCTCCTCATCATGCTCGGCGTGATCGTGTTCCTGATGGGGCTGGTGTCCGAGCAGATTGCGGCGCTCCGATTCGAAGGTCGGGAGTAGAGGCCGGGGACCGGCCAGCTTGCCCTCCAAACGACGGCCGTGCTATGGTTTGGCGCTTTCAGACGATGTCCTCTTCACTCGACCAGCGGCCAGTCGGATTGACGGTATTCTTCCCCGCCTACAACGATAGCGGCACCATCGCCAGCATGGTGATCGCCGCCGTTCAGACGGCGGGCCGCCTGACCCCCGATTTCGAGGTGCTCGTGATCGACGACGGGAGCACCGACTCGACGGCCGAGACGATTGACGAACTCGCGCGCCTCTATCCGCAGGTTCGCACGATCCACCACGAGAAGAACCGCGGCTATGGCGGGGCGCTTCGCACGGGTTTCGCCTCGGCCACGAAGGACTGGATCTTCTACACCGACGGGGACGCGCAGTACGACCCGCGGGAACTGACGCGGCTGTGGGAGAAGATGTCGGCCTCGGTCGACGTGGTCAACGGCTATAAGATCAGCCGATCGGACCCGCTGCACCGGATCGCCATCGGCCGCATCTATCACCATACGGTAAAACTGCTCTTCGGCCTGAAGGTCCGAGACGTGGACTGCGATTTCCGGCTGATGCGCCGCACCATCTTCGACCGGGTGAACCTGGAGAAATTCAGCGGCGTGATCTGCCTCGAGATGATGAAGAAGATCACCGACGCGGGTTTCTCCATCGTCGAGGTCCCCGTACACCACTACCACCGGGCCTACGGCAAGTCGCAGTTCTTCAACTTCCCCCGCCTGGCGCGGACGGCGGTGGACGTCTTCAAACTCTGGCGCGACCTGGTGTGGCGCCGCTCACCGGAACTCCGTTGACCGCGCCAACCGCGGCGCTTCACAGGCGACGACCGTGACCGCAGACTATCGGTCCTTCTACCGCCACTGCAAGGTGATGATCACTGGCGGCCTGGGCTTCATCGGCAGCAATCTCGCGCGGCAGCTGGTCGATCTCGGCGCGGATGTGCTGCTGGTCGATTCGATGATCCCGGACTACGGGGGGAACTTCTTCAACATCCAGGGGATCGAAGACCGGGTGCGAGTGAACGTCGCGGATATCCGCCAGGAGAGCACGATGAACTACCTGGTGCGGAACCGGGCGGTCATCTTCAACCTGGCCGGTCAGGTCAGCCACACCGACAGCATGCGCGATCCGTACACGGATCTGGAGATCAACTGCCGGAGCCAGCTGTCGATTCTCGAAGCGTGCCGCCGTCACAACCCTGACGTCCGCGTGGTCTTCGCCGGCACCCGCCAGGTGTACGGGAAGCCTGATTTCCTCCCGGTGACCGAGCGTCACCTCGTCAGCCCGACCGATGTCAACGGCATCAACAAGGCGGCCGGCGAGAACTATCACCTCCTCTACAATCACGTCTTCGGCATTCGCGCCTGCTCGCTTCGGCTGACCAATGTCTACGGGCCGCGGCAGCTGGTGAAGCACAATCGCCAGGGCTTCATCGGCTGGTTCATCCGCACGGCGGTCGAGGACGGCGAGATCCAGATCTACGGGGACGGGTCACAGCTTCGCGACTTCGTCTATGTGGACGATGCGGCGGATGCGTTCCTGAGGGCGGGCGCGTCGGATGCGTGCAACGGCCAGGCGTTCAACGTCGGCGGCCAATCGCCGATCAGCCACCGTGAGCTGGTGGCGATGCTGCTCGAAGTGGCCGGCACCGGGCGCGTGAAGCTCGTGGAGTGGCCCCCCGAGAAGAAGGCGATCGACATCGGCAGCTTCTACGCCGATTCCAGCAAGTTCAAGACGGCCGTGAACTGGGAGCCGAAGGTCTCGCTTCGAGAAGGCCTCGAGCGAACCATCGCGTTCTACCGCGAGCACCTGTCCCGTTATCTCAACCCCGTTCCCGAGGATCTCGCCGGTATCCTATGACCGCCGCGCGAATTCCGTTCATGACCCTGAAGCCGGGCGAGGACGCCGCGGGCGTGGAGGCGGCGATCCGCCGCGTGATCGAACGCGGCTGGTTCGTGCTCGGCCCCGAGGTCGAAGCGTTCGAGAGCGCGTTTGCCGGGGCGTCGGGCGCGAGGTACGGCGTGGGCGTGGGCACAGGAACGGACGCGCTGGCGCTGATCCTCAAGGCGCTCGGCATCGGCCGCGGCGACGAGGTGATCACGACTCCCCTCTCCGCCGCCTATACCGCGCTCGCCGTGATGATGGTTGGCGCGCGGCCGGTCTTCGCCGACCTGGATCCACAGCGGCTCACGCTCGATCCAGCCGCGGTCGAAGCGCTGGTCGGCCCGGACACCGCGGCCATCCTCCCGGTGCACGTCTACGGTCAGCCGGCGGCGATGGAACCGCTCGCGACGATCGCGGCGCGGCACAATCTGGCGATGATCGAAGACTGCTGCCAGGCGCACCTGGCCACGGTCGGCGGGCGACCCGTCGGATCGTTCAGCGTGGCGGCGGCGTTCAGCTTCTACCCCACGAAGAATCTCGGCGCGCTCGGAGACGGCGGCGCGATCACGACGAACGACGCGGACCTCGCGGCGAGACTCAAGCGGTTGCGAAACGGCGGCCAGACGGACAGGTATCACCACGGCGAACCTGGCATCAACAGCCGGCTGGATGAAATCCAGGCCGCCGTCCTCTCTGCGCGGCTTGGTTTCCTCCCGCGCTGGACCGCGCAGCGACGCGTGCTCGCCGCGGTGTACCGGCGCGAGCTGGCGGGTACGGGCCTCGTGGTGCCGCCGGAGTTCGATTCCGGGCACGTCTATCACCTGTTCCCGGTCCGTTCGTCGGCCCGCGAAGCGCTGAGAGCGAAGCTGAGCGAGGCCGGGATCGAGACGCTGATCCACTACCCGATCCCGATCCCGCGGCAACCGGCCCTGGCGTCCGAGTCGCCCGCCAGCTGCCCGATCGCCGACCAGGTGTGCGCGGAGATCTTCTCGCTGCCCATCTATCCCTCGATGCCGGAAGCCCACGCCATCGAGGTGGCGAGGGCGATTCACGCGGCTGCCTGAATCCTGCTGATCGCGACGCCGAACAACCGCGGACCGTTCGTCGAGAACGACGCCGCCTGCGCTGCCATCGAGGTGGAAATCGGGCCGCTGCTCGAGGCTGTCCTGTATGATGAGAAGTTCCTGGAGAGGCTTACGTCCCCCTGACCCCGGATGCTCCACGGTGCGTTCCTTCGGAGGCTGAAACATGCGCGCATTGATTACTGGCGGTGCCGGATTCGTGGGATCGCACCTGGCCGAGCTGCTGCTGGCCCAGGGGCACGAGGTGTTCGTCCTCGACGACCTGTCCACCGGCTCGATCGAGAACATCGCGCATTTGAAGGAGCACAAGCGCTTTCACTACACGATCGACTCGGTGAGCAACGAGCCGGTCCTCGCGGAGCTGGTAGACCAGGCCGACGTCGTATTCCACCTGGCGGCTGCCGTGGGAGTGAAGTTGATCGTCGAGCAGCCCGTGCACACGATCGAGACGAACGTGAGAGGCACCGAGGTGGTGCTGACGCACGCCAACAAGAAGAAGAAGCTGGTGCTCATCGCCTCCACTTCCGAGGTGTACGGCAAGAACACCGCGGTGCCATTCTCCGAAGACGCAGATCTCGTGCTGGGCCCCACCATCAAGCACCGCTGGGCGTACGCGTGCAGCAAGGCGATTGACGAGTTCCTCGCGCTCGCCTACTGGAAGGAGAAGAAGCTCCCGGTGATCGTCGCCCGGCTGTTCAACACCGTGGGCCCCCGGCAAACCGGCCAGTACGGGATGGTGATCCCGAACTTCGTGCGCCAGGCGCTTGCCGGCCAGCCGATCACGGTGTTCGGCGATGGCACGCAGACGCGAAGCTTCACGTACGTGGGCGACGTGGTGGATGCGCTGGAGAAGCTGGTGCGGGAACCGGCCGCGATTGGGCGGGTGTTCAACATCGGCAACGGCCACGAGATCTCCATCCGCGATCTGGCTGAGCGGGTGAGGACGCTGGCGGGCAGCAAGTCGGAGATCGTGACGATTCCGTACGACCAGGCGTACGAGGCCGGGTTCGAAGACATGCCGCGACGGGTGCCCGACATCTCACGCATCCACGCACTGATCGGCTTCGAGCCCAAGGTGCAACTGGACGAGATCCTCGAGAAGGTGATTGACTATTTCCGGACGCGGTAAGGGCAGCTATCATCGAGCGCCGCTCGCAGCCCACCTCGCAAGGGTCCGCCGCTCCGACTCGGGAAGGCCACCGGGTTGTGACGCTTCCAGGGAGGCGTATACTGGGTGCGAGGGAATCTCCATGAAACTGCCTTGGTGTACCGCTGTCGCGGCGTGCATCGTGGTCGTGGTAGCGTCGTCGTCTTTCGCGGGCCAAGTAAAGCTGGAAATCCGTGACGGGTTGGTGACGCTGGAGGCGAGAGACGCGACGCTTCGCGAGATCTTCTCTGAGTGGGCCCGCGTCGGGAAGACGCGAATCGTCAACGCCGAGAGCGTTCCCGGCGGCCCGATGACCATGCAGTTGATCGGCGTGCCGGAGCGGCAGGCCCTCGAGACGCTGCTGAGGTCCGCAGCCGGCTTCATGGCTGCCCCGCGCGCGATTCCACAGGCCTCCGCTTCGATGTACGACCGCATCATGCTGATGCCGGGAATGCGCCCCGCGGCAATCCCGACGTCGGTTGCGTCAGCGCCGTCCGGCCAGCCGCAGTCGCCGTGGACTCGCGACCGATATTCGCCGCCGACGGTAGTCACCGACGACGAGGATGAAGCGGTTCCGAACGCGCAGATGCCGTCGCCCGGCGCCTTGGGCGCGCCGCCAATCGGCTTGTTGACCGGGCTCGCCCCGTCCAATGAGGCTGGAATGGCGTCCCCGAACGGCCCACCGGCGACTCAGGGCAACCCTTACAATCCCTACCAACTGGTCAACCCGAACGTCCCATCGACTGGTGCGTCCCCAGGGCCCGTTCCCTCGATGCCACAGTCCGCGCCGCGTCCCGGTACCCTCACTCCTCCGCCGCCCCCCATCAAGGGACCGGGGGGGATCTAGCGGTCCTGGTCGGAATCGCCGAGCGTGACGTGCCAGTCGTTGGTCTGTTCATAGAAGCTCGCGGGCACGGACATCGCGTTGACCTTGATCGCGAACTCCAGCGTCGACGCCACGTTGAAGTAGCCCGAGCGCCGGAGCAGCCTGCGGAACCCGGCGTGCATCGAGAACAGGCGGATCTTGTCGGAGTCCGCGGCACGCGCCTCGCGATCGACCCACCGGAGCAAGGTCTCGAAGCCGACGCGGTCGGACGGATCGACCAGGAAGTCGACGAGAAGCGTCACGCGTCCCCGGGCTTCCTGCACGTGACGGTAGACGGCGTAGCCGCCGATCGTCTCGTCGCGTTTGAGCGCGACCACCGAGTAACGCACGTGCGGGGGCTCGATGAACTTCCAGTTCAAGTACGCCGCATCGCGTGTGACCGCCAGGCCGAACGACC
>DASVIS010000095.1:0-18992 GCA_036381995.1 Vicinamibacterales bacterium
GACCCTGTTCGTGACCTTTGCGGGATCGATCTTCCCTAGTGCGGCCAGGAGCGCCGCGCAGCCGGCGCGGTCGTCGATGGCGCGCGCCGACCCGCGCGTGCCGGCGAGCTTGCTGAATTCCTTTCGCACCGTGAGCGTATCGCCCTTCGCGACGCCAAGCCCGTCGGTCTGCTGACGGCTCGTCGTTCCGAAATCCACGATCACTTCTTCCGCCTTCGGCTGCGACTCGGCGGCGCGCTGGTAATCCGGCCGCGGTGCCACGATGGCGGCCACCTGTCCCCGAGCGGAGTGGACGACCACCGGGTGCGCCTCGAGCAGGCTGTCGAAGAAGCCTCCGCGCTTGCGCACGGTGGCCGTGCCGTCCTCCTGGATGCTGACAATCTCGTACCCGAGTTCATCGGTATGCGCGACGAACGCCGTCTCCTGGCCACCCTGTCCGAACGAGACGATCAGGTTGCCCTTGGCATCTACCTCCGACCTCGCCCACTTGGGCAGCCGTTTGGCCACCGCCTCGCGGACCGCTCCCTCGTGGCCGGAGACGCCATAGGCTTCGACGAGTGGGACGAGAAGTCCGAACACGCCGGATGGCGGTTCCTGACGGCGCACCGCACCGTTGACCGCACCTCCGATCGAGCCGGCTGGCAGCCCCGTGACCGCCCGCAGCAGGTTCGTCATCGCCGCGATGTCATCGTCCTGCACGGTTTCAACCGGCGTCTGACTGAACAAGGCCGGGAGCGCGACGGTCTGGACCCTCGCCGAGCGCCACGCGTTCGTGCCTCGCAGGGCAGGAACCGTCTGGACCTTCAGCCCCGCCTGGCGGGCGATGCCGATCAACTCGGTATCGCTGTCGGGCACGATCGGACCACCGCCGATGAGTCCCAGCGTCCCTCTGGCGTCGGCCTCACGCGACGGGGTGCCCCGGCTGAGCAGCACCACGCGATCGGGCTGGATTGCCCGGGCCAGCCGTGCAAGGCCGCGGTCGCCGAACACGCCTTGCGCGACCCACGCGATCGTCAACGTGCCGGTGATGGCAGGCGCCTGATTCGCGCCGGACCCGGCGACGAGATTGACGAGCGCCAGCGCTCCACCTCTGGCCTGCGCGGCCACCCCGGCCGTCCGCCCGCCCGCCAGGTGCTGGAGTCGTTCCCTGAGGCCCACAGTGTCGAGGAGGCGAATCCCGAGTTTCTCGACGTCCGCACGCGAGCTGGCGCCAACGTCCACCCAGAGATCGTCCAGGCCCTTGATCGCGGTGGAGGCGTCACGTCCGCGTTGCAGGTGGCTCGACGCCGTGGCAGCGATTCCTGGCACGTAGGCCACTTTGCCGCCGGGGCCCGCTCGAGTTGACCCGGGCACCGCGCTTTCGACGCCCGCGGTCCGGATCACCACCGGCTGGCCGTAGATGAACTGGTCGAACAGCCGGAAGCCGGCGCCGGTCGACACGCGCGTCAGCCGCAGGAAACCGTCGTCGGTGATGCGCGAGACGAGGTAGCCGTCCTCGTCGATGCTGGCGGCCACGAGCAGGTGCGGCTGGCCCTGGCCGATGGTCAGCACCAGGTTGCCGGTTTCGTCGACCATCGGCTTCGCCCACGCCGGGAGCATGCCGGCAATCGCGTCGCGCACATCACGCTCGAACCCGGACACGCCTTGCGCATGGATCAGCGTGGCGAGCCGGTCGTCGGCGGCCCGGGCGACGGCCGGGACCAGGAAGGACAGGATCGAGAAGATGACGAAAATGCGACGGCACGTTGACATGTCAGGCGTCTCCAGGAGGACAACCCGGCATGATATCAGGAGACGCCAGTGGCGGCAGCAGGCAGTTGGAAGGTTCGCGCTCCTACGCGGCGAATGACGGGTTCGCGGAACGTCCGGGCATCGCCGGTGGCCGAGGCGCGGCCGGCGGCTGTGCGGGCGGTGTCGGAACTTCCACCTGGGCGTCCTGCGGCGCAACGGCGACCGTCGCCGGTGTCCCGGTGGTCGCCTGGTCGGGGTAGTGTTCGTCGTACCAGAGGCGATAGTGGTGCGTGGCCCAGCGACGGTCGACGAAACCCGAGATCATTCCCTGAAGTCCCACGCGGGTGTCGGGGTTGACCGTGGCCATGAAGATGTGGCCGAACACGAGCGGCGTCGCGGCCACCGCCAGGGTGAAGTGGATCAGCCACGAGATGAACGCCGGACCGAGGAACCAGATCGTCAGCCCAGTGGCCACATAGACCGGATAGGTGGCCGTCAGCACCATGAAGTTGATCTTCTCGGCGGCGTTGAATTTTCCCTGGTGAGGGAGCGATACACGCGGGCTGACGGCCGCCGGCCCCATCAGGGCGAGCCATTTCAGGTCGCCACCCGTCCAGGTCCACGCTCGTCGCATGTTCTGGAGATGCATCCCGAAGTCGCGGCGGTGCCACACGATCGTCAGGAGCGGCAGCACCGCGAGGCACACTCCGGATCCCCGGTGAATCCACGAGACCATCTGGCGGAACGGGCGCGTCGGGTCTGGGTTGTAAACCGCCACGAGGATCAGAGCGGTCGCATAGCAGACCGTGAACGGAATTGCGACGGCCCAGTGCAGATGCCGCTCGGACGCCCGGAACCGGAGGACCACGTCGGGATCGGCAGCAGCCACGGGAGCCGCATCCGAGGTGGGTAGACATAGACTGATCACGCCACACTCCTGGTCTGTGACCACACCGGGGAGGCCCGTTGTGGACTGCGGACTTGAAAGCCTGAGAGAGTTGTCTACCATCAAGCACAGGGCGTGCCAAAGACTCGAACCACTGAAAACGCCGCTTCGGCGGGGACGTGCCCAGACCCACCTGTCGGGTTCCACTTCGTCATCGATTCACGGTTCCCACCTGACAGGTTCTCACCCGTCAGCCCGCGGGATGGAATTCCTGAGGTAGACTGTCCAGCTAGTGCTCGCTCGAGCCCTGCCTGTGCTTCCGAGTCATCAGCCTCAGGCGTTGAAACGCTGTGCAATCGTCGGACCGAAGATAGAAGATAGATGGCGGACGAACGAATGGTGCGATTGACGACGACGACGCGGCTTGTCGCGATCGCTCTGGCGGTCGCGGCAGGCGTCACATCCCTTTCCGCGCAAAGTGGCGCGGTGAAGTGGTCGGCCAGCGCCAGGGAGACGGAGGTGCGGCCGGGTGCGACGGTTGAGATCCAGGCCACCGCACAGATGGCCGAGGGCTGGCACCTCTACTCACTCACCCAACCGCCGCCACCCATCGCCACCCGGGTCAGCGTGGCGAGCGGGCAGCCGTTCAGCCTCAATGGCAGGATCGGCGCGCCGTCGCCTCGGTCCGCGTTCGATCAGAGCTTCGGGATCGACACCCAGTTCTACGCAGGCACTGCGACGTTCACGGTGCCCGTGAAGGCAGCCGTCGACGCACCTGCCGGCAAGACGAAGGTTCGCCTGCAGGCGTACTTCCAGGCCTGCAACGACCAGTTCTGCCTCCCGCCGAAGACCGTGACGATGGAGGTGGCCCTGGAGGTGGCTCCACCGGCTGTCACCGCCGCCACGCCACGGCCAGGACTGCCGTCCCGGCCCACCCCATCAGGGGGAGAGAGTTCCACGGCGGTGGAGCAGGGCTCCAGTTCTGCTCTTCCCCAGCCACCGGTGTCGGCCCCGGTCGCTCCGGTGCAGGGCCAGGCCTCGCTCTGGTCGTTCATCTGGCTGGCGATGACCGTCGGCGCGTTGTCGCTGCTGACGCCGTGCGTTTTTCCGATGGTGCCGATCACCGTCTCGTATTTCACGAACCACGCCGCGGGCAGCCGTGGCAAGGCCGTGCAGCAGGCGGTGACGTACGTCCTGGGGATCATCCTCACGTTTACGGCGCTGGGGATGGCGATGGCGCTGCTGGTCGGGGCGACGAGCCTGAACCGATTCGCTGCCAACCCATGGATCAACATCCTGATCACCGGGATCTTCCTCGCGTTTGCGCTGAGCCTGTTCGGGGTGTTCGACCTCGGGATCCCGCCGGCGCTCGTCAACAAGCTCGACGCGCTGACTCGGCGGCAGGGTGGCAGCCAGACGCTGGCGACGCTGCTGATGGGGCTGACGTTCACGCTTACGTCCTTCACCTGCACGTCGCCGTTCATCGGCACGCTGCTGGTGGTGGCGGCGGGAGGGGACTGGCAGTGGCCTTTGGTAGGGATGCTCGCGTTCTCGACCGTGTTCGCGCTGCCGTTCTTCCTGCTGGCGCTGATGCCGCAGTGGATGGCCGCGCTCCCGAAGTCGGGCGGCTGGCTGAACTCGGTGAAGGTGCTGATGGCCTTCCTCGAGGTCGCGGCTGCGATGAAGTTCGTCTCCAATGTCGATCTCGTCTGGGGCTGGGGCCTCTTCACCCACGACGTCGTCCTGGCCACGTGGGTCGTGATCTTCGTGATGATGGCGCTCTATGTGCTGGGGCTGTTCCGCTTCGCGCACGATGCGCCGGTCGAGCACATCGGGATCACGCGGCTGGTGACGGCGCTCCTCTGCGGCACGATTGGCCTGTGGCTGATGACAGGTCTGGTGGGCAAGCCGCTCGGCGAGTTGGAGGCGTTCCTGCCGCCGCCGCCCGACGCGCTGAAATCGGGGGTGGCCACGGCAGCCTCGTCCAACGAGTTGTCGTGGATCATGAACGACTACCCGCAGGCGCTGGCGCGCGCGACGCAGGAAGGGAAGCGCGTCTTCATCGACTTCACCGGGTACACGTGCACGAACTGCCGGTGGATGGAAGCGAACATGTTCCCGCGAGAGGACGTGCGCCGCGAGTTGGCCGCCTTCGTCCTGGTACGGCTCTACACGGACGGCGAGGGCGAGATCTTCCAGCGCCAGCAGCGGCTGCAAGAGGAAAAGTACCAGACGGTGGCGCTGCCGTTCTACGCGGTGGTGAATGCGGACGGGAGCCCCGTGGCGAGCTTCGCCGGCCTCACGCGCGACCCGGCGCAGTTCGTGGCGTTCCTCAGGAAGGGCCGGACTGAAGCCCTGCCGCACCGCTGATCCCGGGCTGCCGGTTCCGGTCCTGCCCTTTTCCGGCTCCTCTCCTTCGTTCATAATGCCGGCGTCATGCCTCGTGTCCTCCTGGGCCTCGATGTCGGCAGTTCGTTCGTGAAGGCGGCGCTCGTGGACGCCGGGACCGGCGCGCCCGTTGCGCAGGCGTCAGCGCCTCCGACCGAGATGGCGATCGCCTCGCCCGGGCCCGGCTGGGCCGAGCAGGATCCGGCCGAGTGGTGGCGCAACGCCGTCATCGCCGTCCATGAGGCGCTCCGGCGCGCGGCCGTCCCTGGTTCGGCCGTGTGCGCCGTCGGGATCTCCTACCAGATGCACGGCCTCGTGGTGGTCGATCGGAGCCAGCAGGTGCTGCGCCCGGCGATTATCTGGTGCGACAGTCGGGCGGTCGACATCGGCCAGCGAGCATTCGACCAGATCGGCCGGCTGTCATGCCTCGCGCGCCTGCTCAATTCTCCCGGGAACTTCACTGCGTCGAAGCTGCGATGGGTCAAGGAGCACGAACCCGAGGTGTTCGCCGCGATCGACAAGGTGATGCTCCCGGGTGACTACCTCGCCATGCGGCTGACCGGCCGTCTGGCGACGACCGCGTCGGGCCTGTCCGAGGGCGTGTTCTGGGACTTTCTGGACGGGCGTGTCTCCCAGGACGTGCTCGAGACGTACGGCCTGTCGCACGCGCTGATTCCCGACATCGTCCCGACGTTCGGCGCGCAGGGGGAACTGACCGCGGGCGCGGCGGATGAACTGGGGCTCTCGCCGGGCACCCCGCTGGCCTATCGCGCCGGGGACCAGCCGAACAATGCGTTCTCCTTGAACGTCCTCCAGCCTGGCGAGGTGGCCGCCACCGCCGGGACGTCAGGTGTCGTCTACGGCGTGGGCGATCAGGCACGGTGGGACAACGGCTCACGCGTCAACACCTTTCTCCATGTGAATCACCGGCCGGACGCGCCCCGCTTCGGCGTTCTGCTGTGCGTCAACGGCACCGGATCGCTCAACCACTGGATGAAGCGGATGATGGGGCAGGGGCTTTCCTACGACGAGATGAACCGCCTGGCGCTGGACGCGCCGATCGGGTCGGACGGAGTGGTGGTGCTGCCCTACGGGAACGGCGCCGAGCGCACGCTCTCGAATCGTGATCCCGGCGCTGCGGTGCTCGGCCTCTCGTTCAACAGGCACTCACGCGCCCACCTGTTCCGAGCGGCCCAGGAAGGGATTGTCTTCGCGCTGAACTACGGCATCGACATCATGCGCGAGATGGGCATCGCCGTGCGCGCCGTGCGCGCCGGCCGCTCCAACATGTTCCTGAGCCCGCTGTTCGCGCGGGCGTTCGCCGACACCTCTGGCGCGGTGGTGGAGTTGTTCGACACCGACGGGGCGCAGGGTGCCGCGCGCGCGGCCGGGGTCGGCGCCGGGTTCTTTCCGACGATGCGTGAGGCCTTCGGCGGCCTTCGCGCCTGCGCGCGCTTCGAGCCGGATTCCGCAACCGCACCGCGGTACCGCGAGGCCTACCGGCGCTGGTTGGATGCGCTGACGTCGAGGATGGGGCCCTGAGCCCTCTACTCTTCCGCCAGCAACCGGCGCTCTCCCGTCAACGCCCGGATTCCGGCGGCGTCCTGCACGACTTCCAGCGCGCCGAGGTACTCGCCCTGCGGGCTGCGCACCGGGTAGTAGCGGATGTGCACGAACCGCCCGCCCATCTCGATCCAGAACTCCGCCACCTTGCGCCTGCCCGCCTTGAAGTCGCCCAGGATGCGGTTGACGAGATGCACGCTCTTCTCCGGGTGGCAGTTCTGCACGGACATGCCGATCACACCGCGGGTCCGCGGGAAGATCTTCTCGCCGTTCTCGTGCGAGAAGTAGCGGACCTTGTCGTCCTGGTCCACGAACGACAGTTCAACGGGCAGCGTGTTCAGGATCGCGGCCATCACGTCGCGTTCGACGCCGAACGACAGGTCCTCGACGCCCCCCCCGGTGATGATGCCATCGGCCAGCGCGTAGTACTTCGCACGCGTGTCCGGCCCGACCGAGGCTTCGGTGGCCTCGATACCTGTGACGACAGCCTGTTCGTCCGCCGCGCTCATCACGCGACGAGCCATCGGATACAGGATGTCGTTCTCCTTCCAGAAGTGATTCTTCATCAGCGAGGAGTACTCGCCGAAGACGCCCCGCAGTTCGTCGAGCACCCCCGCGTTCCCGCCGACGTACTGGTCGACGAGGTCCACGAGCCGCGGCAGGATCGAGTGGTTCTGTTCGTGCTCAGAGAGCATCACCGCGAGCGGGCCGCCGTGGCGAGGGATGCCGCGCTGCTCGATGAGCGGAAAGAGATAGTCTTCTTCCTTCTTGTTGTGGCAGCCGTCGACGTACTCCTGGAAGTACTGCGCGGCGTCGCGTAACAGGCCTGGAGGCGGGGTGGCAGGGCCAGCCAACGCCCGTTCCACGGCCTCGAACACTTTCTCCGTCGTCTGATGATCGTTCATCAGCAGATCCGACCACTGTTCCGACATCGATGCCTCCCGAAGTCGAGGATGCGGTACGTGTAATCATCCCACCGTCAGTAAGATGACTATTATGACGCAGGTCACCATGGAGGATGCGGGAGTCGTCCGCGCCGACGGAGACCCAGAGGGGGTCGTGCTTGACTGCCAGCGAATTGTTCGCGCCGATGCTCGGGCAGTTGCGTACAATCGTCGAGGCGGAGATGCAGGCCTTCGCCGATTGACTCGAAGCGGCCGGGGCCCCGAGGATACCCGGGCACGTGCCGGGTAGTCGCCGGAGAAACAGAGAACCGGAGACTGTGCCATGGCGGAGGAGCGCGCGACGGCGGGACGGTGGCGGCGCTGGGTCTCCGGGCCGCGGGGCACGGCGATCGCCGCCGCCCTCATCGCGGGTCTCCTGTTTTGCGCGGTCTGGTACGAGCTGGGCCGGTCACGGGAAGGCCGGCGCCTGCAGGAGATGCAGGGCGAGGTGCGGCTTGCGCTCGATGCCCGCAGCAATGCGCTCGTCTCCGCGCTCCAGCGGAGGCTCGCGCTGCTCGACGGGCTCCACGCATTCGTCGAACTCGAAGTGGGATCCGACCGTCTCGTGGGCGCGTTTCCGGGTTTTGCCTCCCGCCTGCGCAGGGCGGTCCCTGGCGTTCGCAATCTGGCGGTCGCCCGCGGGTCGGTCTACGAACTGGTCTCTCCCGTCGAAGGCAACGAACGGATTCTCGGGTACGACCTGCTCGCCGATTCGCGACCTGAGGTTCGCGCCGATGCCCGGCGCGCCCTTGGCGGACAGGCCACCACGGTCAGCGGCCCGCTCGATCTGGTCCAGGGTGGCCTCGGCCTCATCGCCCGGCGCGCGGTCTACCGTGACAACGTGGTGTGGGGACTGGTGGCCGTCGTGCTCGACATCCAGCCGATCCTCGAGGAGGCCGGTCTCGACCCGCCGCGTGGTGACCTGCTCGTCGCGATTCGCCCGCGCGGGGGGCACGCCTTCTCGGGCGATGATCGGACGTTCTCCGGCCAGGCGGTCGTCGAGCGCATCACTCTGCCAGCCGGACAATGGGAAATCGCCGCGCAGCCCGCAGGGGGATGGGGGCCTCAATTGGCCAGGGAGCGCCGCCTGTGGCTCGCGTCCGGACTCGTCCTGAGCCTGGTTCCAATGACGCTCGTCTTCCTCCTGACCTGGCGTGAGAGCGTTCGGCGGCAGTACCAGATCCGCATGGAGGCGCTCATCGAAGAGCGCACCGCCGCCCTCGCCCGCACCTCGGTCATCGTCGAGAACAGCCCCGTCGTCCTGGTGCGGTGGCTGCCTGGCGACGACTGGCCGGCGGAATACGTCTCCGAGAACATCGCGCAGTTCGGGTACTCCGCGGACGACTTCCACTCGGGCCGACTGCGATGGGCGGACATCCTGCTGCCCGAGGACCTCGAGCGGATCCGTGTGGAAACGGCCGGCGACGGCCAGGCGGGCGTTCGCAGTTCAAGACAGGAGTACCGGATCCTCACGACGGACGGGCGCGTGCGCTGGATGGAAGACCGGACGTCGTCGATCGAAGATCGCGGCGGACGCATCGTCCGTCAGGGCATCATCATCGACATCACCGAGCGGAAGCAACACGAGGAGACGCAACGCGAGGCGGAGCGGCGGCTGCGGGACATCCTCGAGAGCGTGCAGATGGTGGCCCTGATGATGGACACGGACGGCCGCGTCACCTTCTGCAATACGTTCCTGCTCGGCCTCACCGGCTGGAGGCGCGAGGACGTCATCGGGCACGACTGGTTCGAGCGGTTCGTGCCGGAGCCGGGACGCTCGGCCCTGAAGGCCTGGTTCCGGGACTCCTTGGAGAAGAGGACGTTCGAGGGCGCCCACGAGAACCCGATTGTCACGCGCCACGGCGTCAGGCGCGAGGTGTTATGGGACAACACGCTGATCCACGACGCCGCGGGGACCATCGTGGGGCTGGCCAGTTTCGGCCGCGACATGACCGAACAGCGGCAACTGGAGGCACAGTACCGGCAGGCGCAGAAGATGGAGGCTGTCGGCCAGCTCGCCGGTGGGATCGCGCACGACTTCAACAACCTGCTCCAGGTGATCACCGGCTACGCCAACCTTGTACTCGATGACCTGCCCGACGGCGCGCGCGTCGGCATGGAGGTCGCGGAGATCAAGCGGGCGGCCGACCGCGCGACCGCGCTCGTGCGCCAGTTGCTCGCCTTCAGCCGGCGCCAGACGATGGAACGGCGGCTGATCGACATGAACGAGGCCGTCAGTACCCTGTTGAGGATGCTGCGGCGGGTCATCGGCGAACACATCGAGCTCGAGTTCGTTCCGGGCGCACACGTTCCGGCGGTGGAGGCCGACCCCGGACAGATCGAACAGGTCCTCGTGAACCTCTGCGTGAATGCGCGCGACGCGATGCCGGATGGCGGGCGCATCACGATGTCCACTTCATCCGTCGCGGTCGGCAACGAGTTCGTCGAGCAGCATCCGTGGGCGCGCCCTGGCGATTTCGTTCTCTTGAAGGTCGTGGACACGGGCCCTGGCATTGCGCCCGAGATCCTCGATCACATCTTCGAGCCTTTCTTCACGACGAAGGACGTGGGAAAGGGCACGGGCCTGGGGCTGGCGATGGTCTACGGGATTGTCAAGCAGCACGAGGGGATGATCGACGTGTCCACCATCCCGGGAGCGGGGACGACCTTCCTGATCTACCTTCCGACCTCGAGGAGCGAGGTGAAGCCCGAAGAGCCTCGTGCTGTCGCGGCGCCGATGCGCCAGGGGCACGAGACGATCCTGCTGGCCGAGGACGAGGAACTGGTCCGGAACCTCGCGCTTCGGGTCCTCGAGCATGGCGGATTTCGCGTGCTCGTGGCGAAAGACGGCGCGGAGGCCATCGCGCTCGTCGAATCACGCGGGGCCGAGATCGATCTGGCCCTGCTCGACGTGGTGATGCCAAAGGCCAACGGGCCTCAGGTGCGGGCGAGAATCCGGGAGATCCAGCCCGGAATGGCGGTGGTCTACTGCACCGGCTACACCCGGCAGATGTTGGCCGACAACGCCGAATCCGACGACAAGACGGTCCAGCTGCTGTTCAAGCCCTACGAGCCGCGGACGCTGCTCGGGCGGGTGCGCGCGGTTCTTGCCGCGCGGGCCCGGACAGCCGCCGCGACGACGACGGGTTCTATTTCTTGACGGGCGCCGTGCCGGCCACCTGCCGCCGGACCTTGTCGACGTTGCGATGGAACACGAACAGCGGGTCGGCGTTCTCCGCCTTCGTGGTGAAGTTGTACTGCTTGCCGCCACGCTTCTTGATGCGCAGGTTCTTCTTCAGGTAGTCCACGTCGAACGTCTCGATCTCGGCGAACTTCAACGTGAACGCGTCATCCTTGTTGGTCGTCTCGTAGCGGACGCCCTGCGGGTCGGCCAACAGCCGCCCTTCGCACGATCCCACCGCGTGCTTGTGCACGACGTCCACCGCTTCCTTGAGGCGAATCGCCTTGAACCTCACCGTGACGTCCGACGGACCGGCCGCCACCTCGATCGCGCTGGAGTAGCCGTCGTAGCCTTCGGCGGTGAGGTTGAGATGGTGGGTCCCTGGTGCAACGTCCTTCGCGTCCACCGGCGCGTTGCCGATGAAGTTCCGATCCAGGAAGACCATGGCGCCAGGCACATCGCTCTCGATGTGCAGTTCGCCGGTCGTCGGCGCCGATGCGGCCGCCGGTGATAGCGCCGCCGGCGCGTCCGCCTTCTTCTTCGGTCGGGGCTTCGCCTCACGCGCCTCGATGGCGGTCGCCGGCCCCTCGGCGACCGGGGCCGGAGCAGCGGCCGGCGCGGGCGCCGATCTGGCAGCCGAGGCAGCCGCCGGTTCGGCGTCGCGGGTGCCGCGGATCATCGGCGCGAGCCAGATGGCCGCCAACGCCACTCCGGCGAGAATCGCGATGGCAACGACGCCGATGAGCGCCCACTGCCACACCGGGCGCGACGTAGACGAGGGTTCCTGCTCCAGGCTCATCGGAGGGCTACTCCCATTCAATCGTACCCGGCGGCTTGGACGTGACGTCGAGCGCCAGGCCGCTCACGCCCGGCAGGGCCAGGATCGCCCGGCGTAGCTCCGCGATCAGCACGTCAGGCAGCGAAGCCGGCGTGGCGGTCATCGCCCGCTCGGAGTGGATCGGCCTTAGGATCACCAGTTCGCGGCCGAGGCCATCGAGATCGAGCGGGACGAGCACCGTCGGGCACTGCCAGATCGCATCGTACAGGCCGTGCCGCCGCAGGCCGTCCATCACGATCGCATCCGCCTCGCGGAGCAGGTCGAGGCGCTGGCGGATCATCCCCGCGGCCACGGGCCGCGCCGTCGCCGGCATCGTCGGTCCGAGGTTCCAGACGCACCGGTTCAGGCCCGGGACCTGCTTGAGAATCGTCCCCACGGCCTCGAGCATTCGCTCCCATGCGATCCGGCCACCGAGCATGACCGGGTGTTCGTAGGCGCGGAGGTCCGCTTTCACGCCAACCGAGCGAATCGGGAGCGTCAGGGCCTCGAGGCCGTATCGGCCGGCCAGCGCCGTCACCAGCGGCTCGAGTTCGCCGAACCCCTCGCGATCCTCGATGCCGCTCGAGCACAGCAGGCGGACGCCAAGGCCCGGTCCCGGGAACGGGTGCCGCCAGATCACGTCGTGCGGAATGCCCAGTTGCTCGCCAAGTTCGCGCACCTCCACCTTGTAGAGTTCGGCGAGCGGTTCCACGACGCGCCCGGCCTCGATCATCCGCTCGATGACGGGCACGCGGTTATGGTGGGTCTTGATCGTGTCCGCCCGCTTCGTTCCGCCGGTCTCGATCGTGTCGGGATAGATGGTGCCCTGGCCGAGGAGGTGGCCCTCGATGTCCAGGCGACGAGCTTCGCGCTCGAACACCTCCACGAACGTGTCGCCGATGATCTGCCGCTTCCGCTCCGGCTCGATGACGCCCTCGAGGGCCTTCAGGAAAACGTCGCCCGCGTCCACGAAGTGGAGATGTTCGCCGAGCCCGAGCGAGCGCAGCATGTCGAGAACGGCGCGGCTCTCACCCTTGCGCATCAATCCGTTGTCGACGTGGAGCAGGTGCAGGCGATCGGGACCGATGGCGAGGCCGAAGAGCTTGGCCGCGACGGTGGAGTCGACTCCACCGGAGACGAGCAGGAAGACCGATCGATCGCCCACCTGCGCGCGGACGCGCTCCACCTGTTCCTCGAGATACCGCTCCATCGTCCAGGATGGCGTGCAGCCGCAGATGCCGAGGACGAAATTGGCGATCATCTCGTGACCGTGAACCGTGTCGTCGACCTCCGGATGGTACTGAAACCCGTATCGGTGGAGGCGGTCCGAGCCGATCGCCGCGAATCGATGGCCGCCCCCCTCGCTCTCGCCGAGCACCGTATAGCCGAGTTCTTCGAAGCCCTCGCCGACGCTGACCACCGAATCGAAATGGCTCATGAACACCGGCTCGACCCGCGACAGGCCCCGGAACAGCGGGTGGTCGCGGACGATGTGCAGGCTGGCCCGGCCCCACTCGCGTCCGCCGTGGACCACCTCGCCGCCGTAGTGTTTGGCGATCTCCTGGTGGCCGAAGCAGAATCCGAGGATGGGGGTGTCGAGATCGTAGATGGCCTTGGTGTAGCCGGAGTCCTCGCCGAACGACGAGAAGCTGGGGCTGCCCGACAGGATGATTCCCTTGTAGCCCGCGAACATCTCGATCGGGTCCTCCGGCTGGCGGATCTCCGCCAGGACGCGCAGGCGCCTGACCTTCGTCGCGATGAGGTGCGCGTACTGCCCGCCGAAGTCGACGACGGCGATCGTGTCGTGCCGAATCATCGTCCGGACCCGGCGGCGCCGTCCGCCGGCCGTGTGTGGCCGGTCACTGCGAAGATCTCGATCACTTCGGTCCGAGTCGAATCTGCCATACGCCTCCAGATGTCAGGGCGAAGTACTGCGTACGATAGCCCGACCATCCGCGGACGGCAACAGGCATCGCAAGACGGGCTCTGGCGCGCCACGAGGCTTCTTCAATTTTCAATTCTCAATTCCTGATTTCCCTACTTCGCCCGTGCCGCCCGGGCGGCCGCCACCATGTCCTTCACTTCCTTCATCAGCGTCGGGACGTGATAGGGGACCCCGTCCTTGATCGTCCACTCGATGCCGCCGCCACGGGCGATCTTCACCGATGGGTCGCCGGGCGCGACGGTCGTGTAGTTCGACACCGGCTTCCCGTTCACCGTCATGACGTCGGTGCCGTACGGGTTGAGCAGGTGCAGGTTCTCGAGCGGGTTGCCATTGACGACCAGCAGATCCGCGACGAAGCCCTGGCGGACGCGCCCGAGCCTGTCGTCGATCCCAAGAAGGGTGGCGCCGTTGACGGTGGCGTGCTTCAGTACCTCGAGCGGGTGGAACCCCGCCTCCTCCATCAGCTCGAGCTCGTGGATCAGCCCGAAGCCATACAGCGAGTAGATGAACCCTGCGTCGTCGCCCGTGGCGATGAGGCCGCCCTTGAGGCCGAACTCGCGGAGCGCCTCCATCCACACCTGGTAGTCCTTCTTCCAGCGGGCTTCCTGTGTGCTGGTCCATCCGAGGAAGAAGGACCCGTGGCGCTGGAGGTCCGGTTTCCAGTACTCCTCCATCGTCGGGTGCAGATACTCCTTGTACCACGGGAGGTTTTGCGCGCGGGTCAGGTCGCGGCCGGCGACGTAGATCGACAGCGTCGGCACCCAGGCCACGTGGTTCTTGATCATCAGGTCGAGCACGCCCGACAGCTTGGCGCGATTCAGGTTCTTCTGGATGTACAGTTCGCCCGCGCGGCCGAAGCGATGCACCTCGTTGCTCGCGTTGTGGTCGGGCGGGAAGTCCTGGATGCCGTCGAGCGCCGCGTCCGCGATCCCGTAGAAGTGTTCGATGGAGGTGACGCCGAGCTCGGCGAAGTCCTTCGCCGTCGTTTCCTCGACGGCGATGTGCGTGGCGCTGCGGAGTCCCACCTTGTGCGCCTCGTCGAGCGCCGCCTGGAGGAGGTCGCGATCGATGCCGAAGATCTTGATCCCGTCCGCGCCGTTCGCCTTGGCCCACTGCACGCCGGCCCGGACCGTCTGCGGCGTTTCTGGCGCCGCGCCGGTGCGTCCGCGCCAGTTCGGGGTGTAGATCAGGATCCGCGGCGCGACGAGCGTGTGCGCCGCGCTGTCGGCCCGCCACTTCTTCGCCTTCTCGAAATCGGACCCGACATCGCGCACGGTGGTCACGCCGCACGCCAGCAGCAGGTTCGCCTCGTACTGGAATGGCTGCGGTACGCCGCCCCGCTCGTCCTGGAGGTGCATGTGCGCGTTGATGATGCCGGGCATGACGTACTTGCCGGTCGCATCGATGATTGCGTCGGGCGGCGGATCGGTGGGCGACGAGGGGCCAACGCGCGCGATGAGCCCGTCCTGGACGAGGATATCCGTCGGGCCGAAGGCCGGCTTCGCGTTCCCGTAGATGACCATCGCGTTCCTGATGAGGAGCCGCGTGGCGGCCTGGGCGTGGACCGGCGCCTTCGCGGCGAGCGGCGGCGCCTGGCGGGCCAGCAGGGCCTGGCCGATGAGCAGCGCGGATCCGACCACGATGACGGCCCCGGCGGCGAGGCGGCGTGAACGGGCAGTGGGCATGCGACCAGTCCTCCGCGCGTATGCTGACGCCTGGCTCGCGGACGGTCAAGGGCGAAGTCGGCGGCCGGCTTCGGCGGCCTCCCCCCTTGGGGCGTTGAAACCGGCGTCCGCGCGGTAAGATGTGAGGGCATGAAGCTGCCGGCGTTCATCTCCAGCCACATCGAGGCGATCGAGCGCGAGCTCGACCATGTGACGCCTCCCAAGACGGCGCGGCCGCAGGCGCTCCATCGCGCGATGCGCTACACGCTGTTGGCGCCGTCCAAGCGCGTGCGCGCGGTGCTCACCATCCTGTCTGCCGAGGTGTGCGGGTCGTCCGACCGCGCGCTGCCGGCCGCCGCGGCGATCGAACTCGTCCACGCCTCGTCGTTGATCCTCGACGACCTGCCCGCGCTCGACAACGCCGACCTCCGTCGCGGGCGTCCATCGAATCACATGGCGCACGGGGAGGCGATGGCACTGATGGCGGCGTTCGGGCTCTTCAACCTGGCGTTCGCGACGATTGCGCGCGGCTACGACCCGCCGCTCGCCCGTCAGCTCACGGCGCTGGTGGCGGGGTCGGTGGGCTCCGAAGGGCTGATCGGGGGCGAGGTCGAGGACCTGCTGGCCACCGAAGCGTCGATCTCGTTCGAAGCGCTCGAGCTGATTCACCGCTGGAAGACCGGTGCGTTGTTCGTGGCGGCCGCCGTGGCGGGGGCGCTGACCGCGGGCGCACGGCAGGAGCAGATGAGCGGGCTGTCGGCCTACGCCAAGAATCTTGGCCTCGCGTTCCAGATCATCGACGACCTCCTGGACGTCCAGGGCGACCCCGCTGAAACCGGGAAGCCGCGGCTGGCCGACGCCCGCAAGACGACGTTCGTGTCGTTCAGCGGCGTGGAAGGCGCACGCGAGCTGGCGCGCGAACTGTGCGAAACGGCGACCGGGGCGCTCGTGATCTTCGGGCCACGCGCGGATCCGCTGCGCGCGCTAGCCGGATTCGTCGCGGGCCGAAACGTGTGAGGCGGTCCGTCACATAAGGGCATGGCAGATCAGACACGAAACGTCGACGACCTGCGCGCGCGGTTGCGCGAACTGGGCTACCTCGACGCGGGCGTGGACCGGTTCGTGCTGGGTCCCGTCCGCGGCGGCCGAAGCCTGTTCAGCGTGGCATGGCGGTCGAGTCTTCGCATCGGCTTGCTGGCCGGGCTCCTGCTCGGACCATCCGCCGCGATCGCGCTGGCCGTACGGTTGCCAGGCCTCGTCACCGGCGTGCGCGACGTCATCGTCCTCGCCGTGTATCTGGGCGCCCTGTTCGGCGTCGGCGTCGCCTGCCTGTCACTTGTCGCCACGCTCCTGCTCGGCTATCTCGCCTCGCGACCTCGTGGCGATGCCGCCATGCAGCGCAGCGGCTCGCGCCTCGCCCGCATCGCGGGCGGCATCGTGGCGGTCGCGAGCCTCGTGTATCTCGTGCTCTGGTGGCGAACCGTGAACCCGGCGGGCACGGTTTGGAGCAGTGCGGCCTGGACGTGGCCAGTCCTGGCGTTCTCGACAGCCATCAGCATGCTGCTCGGCCACGCGGTCACCGTCTCCACGCTGGCGTTCGCGGCGCGTGGCGCGCAGGCCGCGTGGCCGTCACTGCGCCTTCCGTCCCGCTCCTGGTTGCTGACGGTCGGCACCGGCGCCGCCGTGTTCCTGGGGGGCGCGACGATGCTGTTCCTCACCACGCGCGGCGAGGGACGAGCGGTGGTCCGCGCGCCCGCGGTGCCGGTGGTGAGAACCGGCGTTCGCCTCACGGTCGTAGCGGTGGACGGAGTGGACGTCCCCTTCCTCGAGCGGCTCATCGCCTCGGGCCGCGTGCCCCGTTTCGCGCGGCTGCTCGGCGGCGCGCGCCTGACGCTTCCAGCATCCGACGCGCCAGACCCTGCGCGAACATGGACGTCGCTGGCCACCGGCCAGCGTGCGGAAATTCACGGGGTGAGCGGGATCGAGATTCGGACGGTCAGCGGCATGGCCGGGACGATGCCGACCCCGGAGTCCGGCCTTCCCGGGGCTATCGGTGCGGCAACCGACATGGTTCGGCTCACGCGCCCGACGCCGACCACGGGCCTGCAGCGACGATCGAAGACCTTCTGGGAGGTCGCCGCCGACTTCGGCCTGCAGACCTCGGTCGTCAACTGGTGGGCGACGTGGCCCGCTCCCGCAGGAGCGGGCATCGTCCTGAGCGATCGGGCGACGCTGCGCCTCGAGCGCGGCGGGGAACTGGACGCGGAAATTGCGCCGGCTTCGCTCTATGCCTCGCTGGAACCGGAGTGGCCGTCGCTTCGCGACCAGGCGCGGCGGCAGATCATGGCCACGTTCGAAGGCACCGAAGCCGCGGATGCGGCCATCCTGAGAAGGGCGGCGGAACAGGATGGCGTGTCCACCGCGCTGGCGGTGCGTGTGCTCGCGGAGAGCACGGACCTCCGGGCCATCTACCTGTCGGGCCTCGACATTGCCCAGCACAACCTGGCAGGCGGTGCCGGCGGCGGAGGCCTTCCCGCCTCCGCCCTTGCGGCCCGGGTGGAAGCGATCGGCCGCTACTACGAGTTCCTCGACCGGCTGCTCGCGCCGCTGGTCGACGACCCGCGGCCCGGGAGCGTCGTCGCGCTCCTGGCCGACCCCGGGAGGTCGGCGTCGCGCGGGCCAGGGCTGCTCGTGCTGGCGGGGACGGGCGTTCGGGCCGGAGTCCGGCAGGTGGGAAACGGGGCAGACGTGGCGCCGACGATCCTCTATCTGCTCGGGGTTCCTGTCAGTCGCGAACTCCCGGGCCGCCCTCGGACGGATTTGGTCGATCCGTCGTTCGTCTCGCGGGTGCCGGTGCGCGCTCTCGATACGTATGGTCGTCGGACCATCGGGCCGAGGCCCCCTGGATCGGCCCCGCTGGATCAGGAGATGCTGGAGCGTCTCCGAAGTCTTGGATACGTGCGGTAGTGGTCTGGCGGTTAGCGGGGCACAATCATGGAATTTGGCTGCGATTTGCCGCTAATGAAGTATGATGAAGTTACTCGCACAGGTGGGTGCCCGTCGCGCTGGGTGCGCCGTGGCGAGGTTCTGATCTTCTCGTCAACGATAAGTGGAGTGACCATGAAACCCAAGATGACGCGCGCCGTGGTGCGGCTGGCGGGGTTTGCCGCGATCGCGGCCCTCGTGAACGTCGGAGTGGCCAATGCCGACCGGCAGGCGACCCCGAAAGCTTCGGTCGCCAAGGCCGAGCAAGCTGCAAAGCCCAAGGCCGCGAAGCCTGCTGTCGAGATGCAGGCCGTGACCCCCGATGGATTCCGCAATGCGACCCGACTGGGCGGACCTCGCTCCCTGATCGGCGTCATGACGAACCTGAAGCAGCTCAAGCGGGAAATGGCGAGGCCCAGGGCACGCAAGGACGTCCAGGGTGCGCTGGATGCGGCCGGCGTGAGCCCCGCGGTCAGGGACCAGGTGCTGAGCATCCTGGTGGCGGCCGACCCGGCTACGCTCAAGGACGGCCCGTTCGACGTCGGCAGCACGATGGTGTGGATGGGTCTGAAGAACAAGGGCAAGCCTGACGTTCTCCGGAACCTCCGTTGGAACGGCAGGAAGCCCTTCCCGGCGTGGTCCTTCGACGTCGATGACGGCGAGATGCTCTACCACTTCGTACTGCCCAAGCCGTGCGGCAACCTGTCGCTGGCGTCGAGCGAGCGGAGCCCGAAGGCGATCGCGGCCGAGAACGCCCGCAAGGCGGAGGAAGCGCGCCTGGCAGAGGAGGCCCGAAAGGCTGAGGAAGCCCGTCGAGCCCAGGAAGCCAAGAGAGCCGAGGACGCCAGGTTGGCGGCCGAGGCTGCGGCAGCCGCCAAGCGTGCGGAA
>DASVIS010000096.1:0-18316 GCA_036381995.1 Vicinamibacterales bacterium
TGGAGCCCGACCAGCGGGAAGCCGCTGTGGTTGAATACCGCCTGTTTCCAGGACGTGTTCGCGGGCTGGTGGCAGACCTCGCAGTTGGTGGGGAAGCCGGCTGCCGCGTGATTGGGTGCGGAGGTGCGCTGATACGTCTCCAGATGACACGTCGCGCAGTTGACGCCGGTGCCGGTGAAACGACGATCCTTGTGACACGAGTCGCACGCCAGTGACCGGTGACTCACGTTGAGCGCGAAGCCGGTCCGCGCAGCGTGATTCCAGTTCACGGCCGTCCAGCTTGTCGGCCGGTGGCACGTCTCGCACTGGTTGCCGAGGCGTGTTTGGTACGGGTCATCCTGGCGACGAACCCAGTGACAGTCGAAGCACTTGGTCGGTGTCCCCTTCGTGATGCCGTTGACGTGACAGCTCGCGCACGCCACCGTGAGGTGGCGCCCTTCGAGCGGGAACAGCCCCACCTTGTGGAACGCACGTGACACCGACAGCCAGCGTTCGGGCGTGTGGCAGCGCTCGCATGTGTCACCGAGCGCGTCGCGATGGGGGTCCTGCGCGCGATGGCACGACGCGCACGCGCTGCCCGAGCCGACCAGGCGGACAGCCGTGCCGCGGCCCGAGGGGAACGACGCGGTTTCAATCTTGTGACAGGCGCGGCACGCCAGCGTGCTGTGCATGCCCGTGAACAAGGTTCCCGGGACCTGTTTGTGCGTGTACTTCTGAACGGAGAACTTCTCGGTCGAGTGGCAGGTCTGACACTGCCGTCCGACCTGCCCAAGGTGGACGTCCTGGTGGCACGACGCGCAGTCGGTCCCCTTGGCCGTGAACTGCAATGCTCGTCCTGCCTCGTCGCGCGCCGGTGACTGTCGTGGGGTGGTCGAATCACGCGTGACCGCCGTCGTGCGCGGCGTGTGGCATTGATTGCACCGAACCGCCTGGTGGCGGCCGGTGAGCGGGAAATCCGTGCTGCCGTGTGAGAACTTGCTGGCGGCGAATCCAACCTCGTCGATCGCGTGGCATCGCTCGCACGGGCCGGCCATCTCGTTGTTGTGCGGGTCCGCGTGGCACTTCGTGCATGCCGTCCCCAGTCCCTTGAACGTCCACGCCGCGACAGCCGGCGTGGTCTGCGCGGCGACCGCGATCGTTGATCGGCCGTGGCACACCCGGCAGTCAGAGGTCACATGGCGGCCGGTGAAGAATGGCGTCAGCGCCGCGCCGTGGGCGTAGGACTTCAGGCCGTGAAAATCCGTGGTCGTGTGGCAGCTCTCGCACGCCTGGCCCGTTGAGCCGCGATGAACGTCTTCGTGGCACGACGTGCACGAGGTGGAGGCGCCTTTGAAGACGACGGTGACGGTCCCCGCCGGCCCAAGGGTCCGCGCCGGCCCGGCTGTGGCTGCGCCCTTGTGGCAGCGGGAGCAGGCGATTGCGCTGTGCCGGCCCGTGAGCGGGAACTTCGTCGCGGCGGCGTGATCGAACGGCGCCTTCCGGAACGTCGTCTCGGTGTGGCAGGATCCGCAGTCCTGCTTGAACTGCCCGCGGTGGACGTCGGCGTGGCAGGCGCTGCACTTGCCCACCTGCAGGCGAACCTGCACGGGCGGCTTCGTGTGGCAGGCGGTGCACTGCGCGGCGACGTGGGCGCCTTTCAGCGGGAATCCCGTGCGGGCGTGGTCCAACTTCCGCGTCTTCCACGTCTCGGTGGAGTGGCACGACGTGCAATCGGTCCCGAACGTCTGCCGATGAGGTTCGCGGTGGCAGTCAGTGCACGAGGCGAACTTCAGGCCGGTGAATACGCGGTTGACGTGGCACTTCGTGCAGTTGACCGTTCGATGGGCACCCGTCAACGCAAATTTCGCCTTCGAGTGATCGAACTGCTGGCGGGCGTCGACAAACGGTGTGGCCGTCGTGTGGCACGTCGTGCAGTTTGGCCCCAGCGTCCCCTTGTGCACGTCCTCGTGGCACGCCACGCACGCGGCGCGCGTGTTCAGGAACGAGCGCGCCTTGTGACACCGCGCGCACGTCTGGGCGAGCGGCGCGTGGCGGCCGTCGAGGGCAAACCCGGTCTCCGCGGCGTGGTTGAAACGTCTCGGGTCGAACGGCCGGAGTTCGGCATGGGCGCCGGCGTGTTCGGCGTGGCAGCCTTCGCACGCGCCGGCTACGTTCCGGTGAACGCCCTTCTTCGCGGCAATCCGATCGGCGATCGGCTTGTGGCAGGCCAGGCACTTGTCGGTGGCGATCTTGCGGCCGGGTTCGTGGCATTTCTGGCAGTTGGCGATACCGTCGAGCTGCGAGTGGGCCTTCGACAGCGGTCCCGGGGACACGAGTGCCGCTACTTGCGCGGACGCCGGCGCCGCCGTGACGAGCCACAGCCCAGCCATGAGGATCGTCAGCACCAGGCGGAACGACTGACCAGGCCCGGGATTCGACGTGCTTTCTCACCCGCGGAGAATGAATGAAGGCGACGATTCGAACATCAGACTCTGGAACTTGGAGGGGATGCCTCGCGGGGCCGGCTGCAAGCCGGATGCCGCCCCAGCCGCACCGCAACGCCTGAGAGCGGCCATCCTCATCAGTCAGTCACTCAGTGCTTCCAAGATGCTGTCCATCAGCGGGTTGACGGCACGGCACGCCGTCACTCATTTCACGTTCCTCCCATCGCCACCGGCAGGAACGTGCCAGGTCGTAACCATGTAACCGTGGTGTGCCACCGTCGGTCGCGACGACGCCCGACCCTGAAGACCCGGACCAGTTTCTCGACGGCGGGGATACACTGATGGCTCAGATAGAACGAGAGGATGTGTGGCTGATCTCCTGGAATGCCTGATTCAGATCAAGGGTGTGGCGGACACTCCGCGCCGGCTGGCACGGCGCGTCGCGGATGCAATCGACGGGACGTCATCGCAGGACGCGGCTGGTCGGCTGGCGCACGAGGTCGCCGCCCGGATGGCGGCCGCTGAACTATGGTTCAGCGAGTGTCTCTCGTTGATGCTGGCGAGCGAGCAGCCATCGCTGCCCGCCTGGCCGGGTTGCGATGTGCTTCCTGCCGAGCCGGCTGCGCTGGCGGAGCGGCAGGCGGAATTCGCGGCGCGACGAGCCGAAACGGTCCGCGTGCTACAAGGCTGTTCAGCTGATCAGTTGAACAGGATCGGCATCGAACGGTCACGCGGTCCGATGACCGTGGCCGACCTCGTGGCGGTGATGCTCGCTCACGACACCGACAGGCTCGGGGCACTCATCACGCTGGATGCGTCCCGACATCGCCACCCATGAAGGTGACGTCCGCTCCTATGCGGACGTTCACTCGAGTTGACGGTTCGAGCGGGTCCTGTCGTCGGGATCCCCCGCCCGACGCCACCCGCCGACTGGGATGCCACCGTGGGAACACCATCTCTTCGTCAACTCGAGTGAGCTCCGGGACTGGCTCGGCGTCACGGCGTGGCGCATTAGCGGGATGACACCGCGAAGGCCACCCGCTTCCGGTGCTTCCAGTAGCAATACACGGGGACGCCCAGCGCGAGGAACCCGAGGCCGGCCCAGGCCTGTGCGGGCCGCTGCACCAGCGTCACCGCCACGAACCACGCGGACATCGCCACGAAGAACAACGGCGTCACCGGGTACAGCGGGACGCGCGACACGCGCTCGGCGTCCGGGTTGCGCCGCCGGAAGATGAACACGCTGGCGGCGGCAAGGCCGAAGAAGATCCAGTCGGTGAACACGACGTAGGAGATCAGGTTCTCGAACGTGCCCCAGAACAGGATCAGGATGACGGCCCACAGCGACTGCGCGATGATGGCGAAGGCCGGCGTGCGGAAGCGCGGGTGGACCTCGGCCACCCGCCTGAAGAACAGGCCGTCGTTCGCCATGGCGAAGTAGATTCGCGGCGCGGTGAGCGTGTAGATGCCGACGACGCCGAAGGTGGAGATGAAGATCGCGAGCGAGATGACCGTGCCTCCGGCGCCGCCGAGGACGCGGGAGACGGCGTCGGCAGCCACGCGGGGCGATGCCGCGATTTCCTGCGGCGTGAGCAGGAACATGTAGGCGACGTTGACCAGGACGTAGATCAGCGTGACGGTCGCCGTCCCGATGATCATCGCCAGGGGAAGCGTGCGGCGGGGGTTCTTGATCTCCGCCGAGGCATACGTGGCGTGCTGCCAGCCGCCGGTGGACCAGAGAACTCCCACCATCGCCGTCGCGAGCCCGGTCCCGAGGCCGCCGGGGACGTCGCCAATCGAGAACGTGAAGGCCGTGGTCTCTCTGGAACCGAACGCAAACCCCACCGCGATGAGCGCGGCGATGCCGGCGATCTTCAGGACCGTGAAGACGTCGGAGAAGATCGCGCCGGCTTTCACGCCGAGCACGTTGACGGTGGTCAGGAGCAGCAGGCCCGCGATTGCCAGGAGCTTGGTCCCGCCGGCGCCGATCGGCACGAAGTACCCGAAGTACGTGGCGAACGCGACGCTCAGGGCTCCAAGGCCTCCGGCGTTGCACACGAGGAAATAGGCCCAGCCGAAGAGGAAGCCGACGAGTCCGCCATACGCCTCGGTCAGGTAGACGTACTCACCGCCAGCCCGCGGCATGAGCGCCGCGAGTTCCGCGAACGTCAGCGCGCCGGCCATCGCCATCAGCCCGCCGACCATCCAGGCGGCAATAACCAGCAGCGGCGAGGGCAAGGCGTGCGCGATCAGCGACGGCGTCAGGAAGATGCCCGAGCCGATCGTGCCCCCGATGGCGATCATCGTTACGTCGAAGAGGGTCAGGCTGCGGCGCAACTCGGCCATGGTGGCGAGAGCTTAGCACGGGGCATGAAAGTCTCTGATGGCTGCTGCCGATAGATCGGGTGATGCCCACGACCCGGCGTGAATTCCTGTTCGCGGTGATTGCCGCCGGGCCGCTGTCCGGGCCGCGCAACGCGCCGGTGGTCGAGCCAGCCCCCGACCGCGTCGCCGAAATCGAATGGCACATCCTCTTCCTGACCAACCAGCAGCGGATCTGGCGGCGGTTGCCGCCGCTCGAATCGTCGGCTGCGCTCGCGCGCATCGCACGCAGCCACAGCCAGGACATGCTCGCGCGCGGGTTCTTCGACCATCGGACGCCTGAAGGAATTGGGTCGGCGGAGCGAATCGCCAGGCAAGGCCTGAAAGTCGCAACGAGCGCGGAGAACATCTTCCTGATGAAGGGCGGCACCTCCGACGCAGCGGAGCTTGCGTCGGTGATGGTCAGCGGATGGATGAGTGCGAAGGGCCACCGCCGGAACATCCTGGACCCCGCCTTCCGCTCCCTGGGCGTCGGCGTCGCCGCGTCCGTCCGCCTCGTGCTCGCCACGCAGCTCTTCGGCGGCTAGCCTGGAGCCTGGAAACGGACTCGACCGCCTGTCAGCGCTCAAGGTGCCGGGCTGAGGGGCTTCCGACGGGCCGATGGCCTGGGCGGCGTCCGCCGAACGCGATCCTTCCAGAGATGCAGGATCGCCAGCCAGGGATGATGGAGGAGCATCTTCGGGCCCGCCTCCCGCATGACTTCCCGCATCGACTCGCGCCGAGCCGGCTGGTAGCAGTGCACCGGGCATTCCTTGCACGCAGGCTTGGCCTCGCCGTATGGACACCGATCGAGCCGTTGATGAGCGTAGGCGAGAAGCTCCTGGCACGACGGGCAAGGGCCGTCGCCCCGGTGATGGTGGTCCGCGCAGTAGAGACGGACCATGGCGCTGACCGTCTTCTTCTCGAGGGCGATCGCGCGCGGCTCGACCGAGGGCAGGAATCTGAACACTCTTCACTTGTACGCTGGCTGGCCTCGCCAGGGCAAGCTCGTGCGGCGCGGCAGGCTGGCCGCGTGCGGCTTGCGACATGGAACCTGCGGCTGGCGGTCTGCCCGTTCTGCGCTACACTGAGACTACCTGCCTTCGGGTTCCCAGTACAGGGCGACTGCCAGCGCCTGGGCTTGCCGCCCTTGGCACGCCACGACAAGAGGCGCGCCTCCTGTTCACGTGACGTGCCGGTTTGCGTCTGTTGGAGGTTGTATGCCTTGCATCCATTCTGCGGCTGCTCGCCTGCCGCGGTGGCTCCTGGTCGTCCTGCCCCTGCTCGCCGTTTCGTTGTCGGCCGCGCCCCGTGCCCGGTCAACCGACACCGCCGACATCTCGAGCGCGTGGCGCGCCCAGCCGATTCGTATCGATGGCAACGACGAGGACTGGTACGGCCTCACGAGTCCGGTGAAGGGTCAGCGGTTCGCGGTCGGTCTGTTGAACGACTCGGACGCGATCTACCTGTGTCTCGTCACCAAGGATCGCGTGCTCACCACCCAGATCGAGCGGCAGGGCCTGATGATCTGGCTCGATCCGGCCGGCGCGAAGAAGCGCAGCTTCGGGATTCAGTTTCCGATTGATCCCTGGTTGGAGGCCATGCGCGACACGGGGCGACGGCCGCGCCAGGCGATCCCGGAAGGGGCGTCGCTGCCCGAAGACGTCGGGCAGGGCACGGTGGGCATTCTCGGTGCCGGCAAGTCGGGTCCGAAACGAGTGCCGATGGAGGAGGCCGGTGGTATCGCCGCGCGGTTGGCGGTGCGCGGCGACGTTCTCGTGTACGAGATGAGGATCCCGTTGAAGGGCAGCCAGCCAGGCCCGTACGCGGTGAATGCCGAGCCGGGGTCGAGCCTGCGACTCGAGTTGCAGACGCCCGAGTGGCGGGGACCGATGCCGGTCGCTCGTGGACGGATCGCAATTGGTGCGGCGGGTCCCGCGCCTGGTGGCCGGGGTGTGATCGGCTACCCCCCGATCGACGGCGCCATGTTGAAGCCGATGGACACGACGGTGACGGTACGGTTGGCGACGGCGATGAAGTAATCGGCGGCGGCCCACCGCCCACGGCCTACTGCCTACCGCCTACTGCTCTTCCCCCATCCCTGCTCAGATTGCTATTGCCATCCCACCCCGCTTCGGTGTCTGATCTCGCCCCAGCCTCCACCGCTCACAAGGAGTTCCATGGCCGAACGTCGCTCGCGCCGGTTGTTCGTCTTCGCGTCGACCATCGTCGTAGCCCTGCCGTTGGCTGTCGGTCTCGTAGCGCAGGCCCGTGCGCAAGCGCGTATCCAGGCCGATCGCTGTCTCGTGCCCGCCTCCATTCGCGACCCGATCGTGAACGAGTTGTCCGGAGAGCAGGCGCAGGTGCATGCGCAACTGCTCGCGGTAAACCGGGATCGGCAGGCTGAGGAATACCAGAACCAGTTCTTCGAGACGACTTACATCCGAGACATGGCCAGGCAGTATGGCCTGTCGGACGTGCAGGTCGATTTCTTCCCGACGCGCGACACGTGGGACGCCGAGGAGGGCGATCTGTGGCTGATCCAGCCGACCAGGGAGAAGATCGCGAGCATCACCATCGTGCCCACGGCCCTCGCGCCGGGCAGCAAGACCACCGACGTGGAAGCCGAGGTCGTCTATGTCGGCCAGGGACGAGACGCGGACTACGCCGGGAAGGATGTGAAGGGCAAGATCGTGCTCGGCAGCGGGTCGCTCGGGGCACTGTTCACCAGCGCGTCGCAGCGCGGGGCGGTGGGCGCGCTCGGCACAGGCAGCCCGGGTGTCAACGGCCACGCGCCCGGGGCGACGCTCGATCAGATCGGATGGGCCAGCGTCTCTCCGGCGGCCGATCGTGACGGCTTCGGATTTGCGCTCTCGTTGCGGCAGTTCCTCGAGTTGCGCGACCTGATCGATCGCGGCCAGAAGGTGGTGATGCGGGCTCATGTCCGGAGCAGGACGTATCCCGGGAAGATGAACGTCGTGTCCGCCGCGATTCCTGGAACCGATCCGTCCGCCGGCGAGCTGATGCTCGTCGCCCATGCCTTCGAGACGATCGCCACGCCGGGCGCGAACGACAATTGCACGGGTGTCGCCACGATCCTCGAGGTCGGTCGCACGCTGGCGCGACTGATCAAGAACGGCGAACTGCCGCCGCCGAGGCGCACGATTCGTTTCCTCTGGGTGCCGGAGATCTCCGGGTCCAGCGCCTTCATGTTCAAGCACCCCGAGCTTCAGGACAGGCTGCTCGCCGCCCTGAACTTCGACATGACCGGCGCGAATCCGAAGACCACCGACTCGTATCTCCGGATGAAGGTGACGCCAGACTCGAGGCCGAGCTACATCAACGATCTGGTCACCAGCCTGCTGCAGTTCGTGGACCAGACGAACATCCAGACCCAGCAGGGGCAGAACGCGCAGTTCAACTACCGTCTCTCGCCGATGGCGACCATCAGTTCTGGCAGCGACCACTCGGTGTTCAACGATGGCGGCGTGCCAGCGATGCAGTTCAACTACTGGCCGGACAATTTCTACCACAGCAGCGAGGATCGGATCGCCTACGTGGATCCGACCGAGCTGAAGCGAGTCGGGTTCATGGCGGCGTCGGCCTTCTACTATCTGGCGACGGCTGGCGCCGACCAGGCCCGCGACCTCGCCTTTGAGGCGACCGCCAACGGCGAGAAGTGGATTGCGGAGGTGACGCGGCAGTCGGTACAGCTGCTCGGCAACGATGGCTCGACGCTGCCCGAACAGTACAAGGCCGCGCAGATCAAGGTGACGGGCGCCTACAACCGCGCGAAGGGCGCGGTGGAATCGGTCCAGACCCTCGCGAAGGACGCCGACGTCGCGTCCGCCGTGAAGCGGCTGATCGGGACGCTCGACATCTCCCGTGACGCGAACGCGAAACTGCTGGAATCGTGGTATGTGGACCGGTCCGCCGCGCTGGGCGTGAAATCGTCGCCGGTGTCGCTGACCGACAAGGAGCGCGAATATTCGCAGTTGATACCCCGGCGGCTCTTCAGGGTCTACTCCGAAGAAGCACAGAAACGCCAGGGACAGGGCGGAGGCCGCGGCGTCCGCGGCCAACGTGGACAAGTGACGCCAGGGACTCCCGCACCGCGGCGTCTCCCGGGCATGGCCTCGACCGAGGTCACCAACTTCATCGATGGCGCGCGCAGCATTCTGGACATCTACAACGCGGTGCGGGCGGAGTGCGGAAACCTGGTGGTTGGCAGCAACGACACGAAGTTCGCCTACGTCCTTTCGCCAAACGCCCCGGACGTGGACCTGGACCTCGTTTACGCGGCCCTCGACACACTCCAGAAGAGCGGGACGATCGAGATCGTCAAGGCGGCGCCGAAGCCGTCCACCGCGAAGAAGGCGAGAGAATGGTGACGGTCGAGGAATCCAAACCAATCGGCACGCTCGGACGTCATAATGGGTAACGAGCAACGAGCCTCGCTCCTCCTCTAAGGACCCTTTGAGCCAGGGTCCTTTTTTTGCCCGTTCTTACGGTCGAGCCAGCCGAATCGAGCCAGCCGAATTTGACAAATTCGGCCGCCGGCTCGACACTTCATCCACGCACTGTCAGCCTGCGACCAGATCGGTCCGGCAGGCCCCGACGACGGCCGGCCAGAACGCCGGTATTCCTGGAGAAGACACCATGCGAGCCGTGTCATTCACGCTGAACGGCAAGCCGACGCGCTTGACCGTGGACGAAACCCGACCGCTGCTCTGGGTCCTGAGGGACGACTTGGGCCTCACTGGCACCAAGTTTGGCTGCGGGGAGGGTGTGTGCGGCGCCTGCACCGTGATCGTGAACAAGGAGGCGGTCCGCTCCTGCGTGACGCCCGTCGGTGACGTCGAGGGCAAGCAGGTGCTGACCATCGAGGGCCTGGCCAAGGGCGATCGTCTCCACCCGATCCAGGAGGCCTTCGTCGAGCACGTCGCCTATCAGTGCGGCTACTGCACGCCCGGCATGATCATGGGCGCCTACGCGATGCTGCTGAAGAACCCGAAAGTGACACGCGCGGACATCGTCAGGGAGCTGGACTCCCACCTATGCCGCTGCGGCGCGCACGTGCGCATCGTGAAGGCGGTGGAGACGGCGGCGACCGCGATGAAGGGGGGCGCCCGATGAAGATCGAGGATCACGACTTCGATCGTGACCAGGAACTGGTCGTGGACGGCCCGACGACGTTCCCGGTTGATCGCCGCGACTTCGTCAAGCTGACCGCCACCGGCCTGCTCGTGCTGTTTGCCGTGGACCCGGCGAGCGCCGGTCAGGAAACCGCGCGCCTGCCGGCGGGGCGCCAGGGCTATCCCACCGATGTCAATGCCTACCTGCACGTCGGCCCCGATGGCAAGGTCACGTGTTTCGTCGGCAAGATCGAGCAGGGGCAGGGGACGATGACGTCGCTGCCGCAGCTGCTCGCCGAGGACCTCGATGTCCCGCTGTCGGCGGTGGGCATCGTCATGGGCGACACCGACCTGTGCCCGTGGGACATGGGCACGTTCGGCTCGCTCAGCATGCGGCAGTTCGGCCCGGTTCTGCGGCAGGCGGCCGCCGATGCGCGTGCGGCCCTTCTGCAACTGGCCTCCGAACGTCTGCAGGCACCGGTCGATCGGCTCGCGGTGAAGGCGGGCGTCGTGACCGACACTGCCGACCCGAAGAAGACGGTGACCTACGGCCAGCTGACCGAGGGGAAGCGCATCGAGCGCAAGCTGGAGGGGAAGGCGCCGCTCAAGCCGGTCAAGGGCTTCACGGTCGTCGGGACGTCGGCGCACCGGCGTGACGGGGTCGAGAAGGTGACCGGCAAGGCGATGTACGCCGGCGACATCGTGCCGCCAGGCGGCGTGTTGCACGCGCGCATTCTGCGGCCGCCCGCGCACGGCGCGACGCTCGGCCAGGTGGACACGTCGGCCGCGGAGAAGCTGGCCGGAGTGAAGGTGGTGCGCGACGGCGATCTGATCGCCGTGCTCCACGAGCATCGCGACGAGGCCGACAAGGCGATGGCGCTGGTGAAGGCAGACTGGACGCGGCACGACCCGCCATTCGACGACAAGACGATGTTCGATCACTTCCTGAAGACGGCAGGGCCGGCGACAACGGTCGCCGAGGGCGGGAGCCTGGCCGAGGGCGAGAAGCTCGTGACGGACGTGGTGGAGGGAACATACTACGACAGCTATATCGCGCACGCGCCGATGGAGCCGCACTCGGCGGTGGCCGCGGTCGAGACCGGCAAGGTGACGGTGTGGGTGGGCACGCAGACACCGTTCCCGGTGAAGAACCAGCTGATGCAGGCGCTGAAGCTGCCGGCGGACAAAGTTCGCGTGGTCACGCCCTACGTGGGCGGCGGGTTCGGTGGCAAGTCGGCGTCTCGCCAGGCCATCGAGGCGGCGCGCCTCGCGATGCTGACCGGAAAGTCCGTGCGCGTCGTCTTCAGCCGCGAGGAGGAGTTTTTCTACGACACGTTCCGCCCGGCGGCCATCGTCAAGATCCGGGCCGGTGTGACCGGCTCGAAGGCCCTCGGGCTGTGGGACTACAAGGTCTACTGCGCGGGCGAGCGCGGTGCGGCACAGTTCTACAGCATCCCGAATCACCGTACGGCATGGACGGGCGGATGGAGCGGCAATGCGGGGAGCCTTCACCCGTTTGCGGTAGGGCCGTGGCGCGCGCCCGGCGCAAGCAGCAATGCGTTCGGACGCGAATCCCACATCGACGTGCTGGCCGCGAAAGCGAAGGTCGACCCGGTCGAATTCCGATTGAAGAACTTGACCGACCCGCGGATGCTGCGCGTGCTGAATGCCGCCGTGAAGACGTTCGCCTGGACGCCGAAGGCCGCGCCCAGCGGCCGGGGTGTCGGAGTGGCGCTCGGCATCGACGCGGGCACCTACGTGGCGATGATGGTGGAGGTGGCGGTCGACAAGGCCGCCGGCAAGGTCCAGGTGATCCGGGTGGCCTGCGTCCAGGAGATGGGCGTCGTGGTCAACCCGGAGGGCGCGCTGCAGCAGATCGAGGGATCCATCACGATGGGTCTCGGCTATACGCTGAGCGAGGAGGTGCACTTCAGGGGCGGCGAGGTTCTGGAGCGCAACTTCGGCACGTACGAGCTGCCGCGCTTCTCGCAGGTCCCGAAGATCGAAGCGGTGATTCTCGACGCACCGGAGATCCCGGCGCAGGGAGGGGGAGAGCCTGCGATCGTGCCGCTCGGTGCGGCGGTCGCCAACGCGATCTTCGACGCGGTCGGGGCACGCATGGACCGGATGCCGATGACGCCCGAGCGCGTGAAGGAGGCGATGAACCGATAGTGCCCACGACCCTCGCTAACCTCCTGCCCGACGACGGCGATCTGTCCAGCGGCGCGCTGCTCGGGCGTTTTCTGGATTACACGGCCGACAAGGGCTTGGTGCTCTACCCGGCGCAGGAGGAGGCGATCCTCGAACTGCTGGACGAGAAGAACGTCATCCTCAACACCCCCACGGGGTCTGGCAAGTCGCTCGTCGCCTCGGCCATGCTGTTCGCGTCGCTGGCGCGCGGGCAGCGAGCCGTTTACACGTGCCCGATCAAGGCGCTGGTCAACGAAAAGTGGATGGCGCTCTGCCGCGAGTTCGGCCCCGAGGAGGTCGGGCTCTCCACCGGGGACGCGACCGTCAACCGCGGCGCGCCAATCCTGTGCTGCACCGCCGAGGTGCTGGCCAACATCGCGCTCCGCCAGGGCGCCGCCACCCCGGTGGACAACGTGGTGATGGACGAGTTCCACTGGTATGCCGACCGGGACCGGGGAGTGGCCTGGCAAACGCCGCTCCTGACGTTGCTCCACACCCGGTTCCTGCTCATGTCGGCCACCCTTGGCGACACCGCATTCTTCGAGCAGGCGCTGACGGCGCTGAACGGCCGGCCGACCGTGACGGTGAAATCGAGCGACCGCCCGGTGCCCCTGGACTTCGCCTACGCCGAGATTCCCCTGGCGCACACGCTCGAGAAGCTGGTCGAGGAGGCGAAGACGCCGGTCTACGTGGTGCACTTCACGCAGGCCGAGGCGGCCGGCAGCGCCCAGGACTTCACGAGCCTGAAGATCTGTACGCGCGAGGAGAAGATCGCCCTCGCGGAGATTCTGGAGGGCTTCGAGTTCACGAGCCCGTATGGGTCCGAGATTCGCAAGTGGCTGAAGCACGGCATCGGTCTGCACCACGCCGGACTGCTGCCGAAGTACCGCGTGCTGGTCGAACAACTCGCCCAGCGTGGCCTGCTCAAGATCATCTGCGGGACCGACACCCTGGGCGTTGGCATCAACGTGCCCATCCGCACGGTGCTGTTCACGCGGCTCTGCAAGTTCGACGGACGGAAGACCGCGCATCTTAGCGCGCGCGATTTCCACCAGATTGCGGGGCGAGCCGGCCGGAAAGGCTTCGACACTCGCGGTTTCGTCGTCGTGCAGGCGCCCGAGCACGTCATCGAGAACATCAGGCTGAGCGAGAAGGCGGCCCGCGAGGGCAGGAAGGTCACCAGGCGCAAGCCGCCAGACCACAACTTCGTCAACTGGGACATCGGGACCTTCAAGCGGCTGATCGGATCCGCGCCGGAGCAGCTGACGTCGCGCTTCCAGGTGTCGCACGGCATGCTGCTCAACGTCCTCAGCCGGCCCGGCGACGGGTGTGGCGCGATGCGGCAGCTGATCCGTGACTGCCACGAACCCGACTCCGCCAGGAAGGCGCACATGCGCCGGGTGTGGCAGTTGTTCCGCGCGCTCGTGGCCCGGCACATCGTGGAGTTCATCCCGATGACCGAGGAGGGTTCCACCCTCCGGGTCAACATGGATCTGCAGGATGACTTCTCGATGGACCAGACGCTGTCGCTCTATCTCCTCGAGACCATCCCGCTGCTCGACCCCGAGTCACCGGACTACGGCCTGGACCTGCTGACGCTCGTCGAGTCGATCCTGGAGAACCCGGAGCTGATCCTCCGCCGGCAGCTGGATCGGATCAAGGATCGGGCTGTCGCCCAGATGAAGGCCGACGGCGTCGAGTACGACCAGCGGATGGAGGAACTCGAGAAGCTGGAGTATCCGAAGCCGCTCAGCGATTTCATCTACACGACGTTCAACGCCTTTGCCGATCGACACCCGTGGGTCGGGGAGGAGAACATCCGGCCCAAGTCGATTGCGCGCGAGATGTTCGAGACCTTCAGGTCGTTCGCCGAGTACATTCTCGATTACGAGCTGCAACGGTCCGAGGGGCTGCTGCTGCGGCACCTCAACAGCGTGTACAAGGTGCTCAGCCAGACCGTTCCCGACGGCGTGAAGACCGACCAGGTACTCGAGATGGAGCTGTACCTGCGCGCGCTGCTGCGACAGGTGGACTCCAGCCTCGCGGAGGAGTGGGAGCGGATGCGGGATCCCGAATACCAGCCGCTTGGAGGCGCCACGTCGCGCGGGCTGGAGCCGCGGCCGCCGGGAGCCGACGCGCAGGAGCCGGACGTGACGCGCGATACGAAGATGTTCACGGCCGCCATCCGCACGCGCGTGTTCACGTTCCTCCGCGCCTGGTCGACCGACGAAGCCGAAGCGGCGATGGCGGCGCTCGACGCGCTCCAGGATGCCGACGACGAGCCGTGGACGCCGGAGCGGCTCCGATTGGCGTTCGAGGCGTACCGCGTCGAGCACGAGCGCCTCCGCCTCGATCCGGAGGCCAGGAATCTCCGCCACACACACGTGGAGCCGTCCGACGACGGGCAGACCTGGCGGGTGCGGCAGATGCTGGTCGACCCCGAGATGGACAACGACTGGGTGGCCGAGTTCGAGGTGGAACTGGCCACTTCGCGCGATACGGACGAGCCCGTGATTCGGCTCTGCCGTCTCGGCAGTCTGGGATGAGGCGAGAAGGAACCGGCGGCGCCGCGGATTCCGGCGCTGTTCAGATGGTTGCCGCGGTATACTTGGCCATTGCCTCGCTTTCCTGAGCTCTGCGGCCATTCGGGCCTGCTGCCTCACCCAAGCGCAGACCGGGAAACGCGATCCTGACACCGAGGTGCGCCGTTGCTGCCGAGTTCTGTCCCTGTGCTTCGTGCCTTGCATGAGCTGATCGAGGCGCTCAACCGCCGAGTCCCGCAAATCCATCGCGACGGCGAGCCCTCGATCGCCAGGGACGCTGTGGCGCTCAGGATTAAGGCGTTGGAACGGATCGCCGAGCTCGAGGCTGGCACGTGCGAGGTCAAGCTGGCACGGTAACCTTGATCCTCCAAGCTTGCCTGAGCCCTGCGGCCACTCCGGTCTTCGGCGCTCACCAACGCACATCGCGGAGGGATTGACGTTGACAGCGTTTGCCAGCCGGTTGTGGCGCCGTCGCCGACCGCCAGCCGAGAAGCCGCTACGCGACGAGCTCCTGAGCATCGAGCGGCTCGAGGAGCGTGCGCTGGCGCTCGCGGCCAGCTTGACCGTCGACCCCAATCCGCGCCGCCGCGCCCGGAACATCTTTCCCCGGTTCGACGACAACGCCCGCGTGTTGCGGGACGCCTACCGCACGCTGGCGGACGACGTTCGGACGGGCCAGTTCATCGTGTCTGCGGCCGAGTGGCTCCTCGACAACTTCTATCTGGTCACCGCAGAGATGGCGAACATCCGCCAAAACCTGCCGCGATCGTACTATCGTGAACTGCCCACCCTTGCGTCGCGCGAGCATGCCAGTTACGCGCGTGTCTACGCCATGGCGATTGAGCTCATTCGCCACAGCGACAGCCGGCTGGACCGCCAGCAGCTCATCCAGTTTCTGAACGCCTACCAGCGCGTCGCGCCGTTGACGATTGGCGAACTCTGGGCGTGGCCGAGCATGTTGAAGCTGGCGCTCATCGAGAACCTGCGCCGCCTGTCAGACGAAATCCTCTCGGCTCGCGCCGAGCGCCGTGCCGCAGACATCTACGTGGCGAGCGCAGGCGAACGTGCCGACGCCCAAGCGCTGCCTGTCCGCCTCGACGTGACATTCATCGTTCAGCTCCTTCACCGCATGCGCGAGTACGGATCGGGTCTCGCGCCGATTCGCGCCGCGGTGGACGATCACCTGGCATCGCGGCAGACCACCGCCGAAGACGCGATTCGCGCCGAGCACCAGCGTCAGGGAATGGCCCAGGCGTCGGTCGCGAACGCGATTACGAGTCTCCGCCTGTGCGCCACGATGGACTGGCCGGACTACGTCGAGTCCGTGAGTCTCGTCGAGCAGGTGTTGCAGCGCGATCCCGCGCTTGCGTACGGGCGCATGGACTTCCTGAGCCGGGATCAACAGCGAAGGGCCGTCGAAGAGCTGGCGGAACCAAGCGGCGACAGCCAGGTGCGCGTCGCCCTGAAGGCGATCGAAAACGCGCGGCAGGCGGCGGCCGCTGGCTCGACGGCCGATCGTCGGGCCCACGTCGGTTATCACCTCCTCGACCGGGGACGACGCGATCTCGAAGCCGACGTCGCTCACCGTCCCAGCGTACGGAAACGAGGCCGCCGGATCCTCTCGGACCACGCGTCCGGATTCTATCTCGGTGCCATGGCGATCGTCACCGGTCTGCTACTCGCCGCAGCGTTGGCGTACGCGCGCCACGCGGGCGGGGCGGTGGCCATCCAACTCGTCATCGCGCTCTTCCTCCTGCTCCCGGCGAGCGACTTCGCCATCGCGTGTGTTCAACAAGCGGTCGTTCACCTCGTCAGGCCGAAACGGCTGCCGCGCCTCGATTTGTCCGACGGCGTCCCCGACAGCGCCCGCACGATGGTCATCGTGCCCACGATGTTGACGAGTGTCCCCGGTGTGGATGCCCTGCTCGAGCACGTCGAGGTGCTGGCACTCGGCAACCTCGACCCCTGCGTGCATTTCGCGATCCTCAGCGATTTCCCCGACACCAGCACTCCAAGCGCCCCAGACGACGCGGTGACTCTGGAACGCGCGCGCACCGGCATACAGGCACTCAACCTGAAGTTCGGCGCAGAGCACGCGAACCGGTTCTTCCTGTTCCACCGCGACCGCCAATGGAACGCGGGAGAGCAGGCGTGGATGGGCTGGGAGCGGAAGCGTGGGAAGATCGAAGAGTTCAATCGTCTCCTGCGTGGGGCGACCGACACGAGTTTCTCGACGCAGGTCGGCGACCTGGACGTGCTGCCGTCGGTGCGCTACTGCATCACCCTGGATTCCGACACGCGCCTCCCGCGCGACGCCGCGAAACGGCTCATCGGCATCATCACGCACCCATTGAACCAGCCGCGGTTCGATCAACGGCTTCAGCGAGTGACCGACGGGTACGGGATCCTGCAGCCGCGCGTGAGTGTCACGATGACGAGCGCGGCAGGGTCGCTGTTCGCTCGAACGTATGCCGGCCATACAGGCGTCGATCCGTACACGACCGCCGTGTCGGACGTGTACCAGGACCTCTTCAATGAGGGCAGCTTCACCGGCAAGGGGCTGTACGACGTTGACGCGTTCACCGCGGCGCTCGAGGGCCGTGTGCCGGAGAACGCGTTGCTGTCGCACGACCTGTTCGAAGGGCTCTACGCTCGCACGGCACTGGTGACCGACGTCGAGGTCGTGGACGACTATCCCGCCAGCGTTCTCGCCCACGCGCGACGCCAGCACCGCTGGGTCCGCGGCGACTGGCAGATCCTGTGGTGGCTGTTCCCATTCGTGCCCTCCCGCTCCGGCGTGCGACGCAATCGGCTTCCACTCATTTCGCGCTGGAAGATCCTGGACAATCTTCGGCGCAGCCTGGTGCCGCCGGCCACGCTTGTCCTGCTCCTGCTCGGTTGGACCTGCCTGCCCGGAAGTCCGGTCGTGTGGACCGCGGCCGGTCTCGCAGGCCTGGCGTTTCCGTTTCTGTCTTGCACACTCGAACTGTTCGCGGGTCCAAGCGCGGAGCAATCGTGGGCCGTCTTCCTGCGCGCGGCCGGCGAGGATCTGAAGAGCGCTGCGGCACGCGCGGGACTCCAGTTGGCGTTCATGGCCAATGAGGCCAGCGAACGGGCGCATGCCATCGGGATCACGCTGTTCCGTGTCGCCATCACCCATCACCGGCTGCTCGAATGGGAAACGACCGCCGCGAGTAGCGCGCGTGTCGGCCGCGTGCAATGGCGCACGTTCCTCAACGGCATGGTGGCGAGTCCGACGCTGGCGATTGCCGGCCTCGTACTGGTGGCGCTGACGCGCCGGTCGTCGTTACCCGTGGCGATCCCTATCCTGGGATTGTGGTGCGCGGCTCCATGGATCGCGTTTGGGTTGAGCCGGCCCATGTCCCGCTCGCGTGCGCCGCTGACGCCCGCGGACGGCGCGTACCTGCGCCTGATCGCCCGGAAGACATGGAAGTACTTCGAGACCTTTGTCAGCGCCGAGGACCACGGCCTGCCGCCGGATAATGTTCAGATCAATCCCGATCTGACGGTCGCACACCGAACTTCGCCGACCAACATCGGCTTCGGGCTGCTCGCCACACTTGCGGCGCACGACCTGGAATTCATCGACACGGCCGAGCTCGTTCAGCGGATTGACGCGACGCTTACCACCATCGAACGGGTC
>DASVIS010000097.1:0-13905 GCA_036381995.1 Vicinamibacterales bacterium
TGTACGATACGTTCGGCGTTCCGCTCGACTTCATCGAAGACATGGCCGCCGAACGCCAGGTAGGGCTCGACCACGCCGCGTTCGAGCGCGCGATGGAAGCGCAACGAGAGAAGGCCAGGGCCGGACACGGCTTTGGTGCGACCAGGGCCGAGGGTCTCCCGTTCGAGGACACCACCGAGTCGCTGCGCGGCACCGCGGACCGGTTCGAAGGCTACACGGCCACGCGCGTCCAGGAGGCCTCGATCCTCGCCGTCCTCGACGAGGAGGGCCACGAGCTCGAGGCGCTGACGGAGGGTCAGGTCGGCTACCTCGCGCTCGACCGGACGCCTTTCTACATCGAGGCAGGCGGCCAGGTCTCGGACACGGGAACGATCGTGGCCGGCGCCGGCCGCGCCCGCGTCGAGGGGCTCGTGCGCGCCGGGGCGGAACGGCCACGGCTGCACCGGGTGCGCGTAGGGGCTGGTGTCCTTCGCGAACGCGATCTCGTCACTGCGGAAGTCGACGAGGACGCCCGGAACAGCACGCGCCGAAACCACACGGCGACTCACCTGCTTCACGCCGCGCTTCGGCAGGTGCTCGGTCCCCACGTCAAGCAGGCCGGCTCTCTGGTGGCGCCGGACCGGCTTCGTTTCGACTTCGTCCACTTCGCCGCGATCACCCGGTCCGGACTCGACGAGATCGAACGGATCGTGAACGCGCAGATCTGGAAGAACCTGCCGGTTGAAACCGAAGTGCGCTCCACCGAGGAAGCGATCGCGGCCGGAGCCATGGCGCTCTTCGGTGAGAAGTACGGCAGCAGTGTCCGCGTCGTGTCCGTTCCCGGTTTCAGCCTGGAGTTGTGCGGCGGCACCCACGTCGGGGCCACCGGCGACATCGGCCTCTTCACGATCGTCCAGGAGAGCGGCGTGGCCGCCGGTGTCCGGCGCATCGAGGCGCTGACAGGCGCAGGAGCCCTGCAACTCCACCAGGCGCAACGGCACGACCTCGAGTCACTCCTGGCGGCGCTCAAGACGCCCGCCGACCAGGCGACAGCGGTGATCGAGCGCCTGCACGCCGACGCGAAGCGGCTGGCGCGCGAGAACAGCCAGCTGAGGATGAAGGCGGCGATGGGCGGCGGCGCCACTTCGGGTGCGGCTGACGACGACACGGTGGACGCCGGCGGCGTGAAGCTCGTTGCGCGGCGGGTGCAGGGCCTCGACAAGAACGGTCTCGGCCAGTTGGCCGACACGCTGAAGAACACGATCGAGAGCGGCGTCGTCGTGCTGGCCTCGGAGCACGACGGCCGCGTCTCGATTGTCGTCTCGGTCACGAAGGACCTGGTGCCGAAGGTGCACGCGGGCAACATCGTGAAGCAGCTCGCGCCCCTCGTGGGCGGCGGCGGAGGCGGGCGGTCCGACTTCGCCGAGGCTGGCGGGAAGAACCCGGCCGGGATCGACCGGTTGCTGCACGAGGCGCGGGCAGTCGTCGCAGGAATGGCGGGACAGCAGCCGATCAGGTGAAGGGCGGGCCTTCAGGTCCGCTTCAAAGTCGCAAGCCGCAAGCAGAGAGAGGGAGGTCCGCAATGGGCGTGTTCGACTTCATCAAGGGCGAGCTGATCGATGTCATCGAGTGGACCGACGATTCGCGCGACACCTTGTCGTACCGCTATCCCGACGAAGACAAGGCCATCAAGAACGGCGCGCAGCTGATCGTCCGCGAGTCGCAGGTCGTGCAGTTCATGTACCTGGGCCAGTTCGGCGACACCTTCGGCCCTGGCAAACATACGCTCACCACAGACAACATTCCGGTCCTCACCAAGCTGCAGTCGTGGAAATACGGCTTCAACTCGCCGTTCAAGGCCGACGTCTACTACATCGCCACACGCCTGTTCACCGGCAACAAGTGGGGCACGTCCAACCCGATCATGGTGCGCGACCAGGACTTCGGCGTCGTCCGGATGCGCGCGTTCGGCACCTTCGACTTCAAGGTCATCGAGCCCAGGCTGTTCCTGAAGGAAGTGGCTGGATCCGATCAGCACTTCAGGCTCGATGAATTCGCCGAGACGATGCGGTCGCGCATCGTCAGCATCTTCAGCGAGGCGCTGGCCTCCTCGCACGTGCCGGCGCTGGACGTCGCCACCCGCTTCACCGAACTCGGGGAGGCGTTGCTCCCGTTGATCAATCCGGTTGTCGGCGGCAAGTATGGTCTCGAGATCACCAGCTTCATCGTCGAGAACGTGTCGGTGCCGCCGGAGGTCGAACAGGCGATTGACAAGAAGTCGAGCATGGCCGCGGTTGGGAACCTGAACGACTTCGTGAAGTACCAGATGGGCAAGGGCATGGAGTCGGGCACGGCTGGCGGAGGCGGCATGGCTGCTGAACTCGCGGTCGGCTTCGGGATTGCGCAACAGATGATGCAGCAAGGCCTGAGCCCCGCACAGGCGGGATCGGCGGCGGCAAAAGGGGCGGCGGATGCCGCGGTGGCACCCGTGGTTCCGCCTGGAATGCTCCTCTCCCCCGCCGACGTTGCGAAGCAACTGGGCGTCTCCGAGGCCGACGTGATGGCGATCGTCGAGTCGGGCGAGCTGAAGGCCAAGAAGATCGGCGCGAGCTACCGGATCACGAAGGCTGCCCTCGACACGTACCTGACGCAGTAGCACGCCGGTGGCGAACGGAGAACGCTGAACGGAGAACGAAGAACGCCGGATCGGCAGGTCCGGCGTTGTGCAGGACGCGAGAGATCGATGACCGAGATCGCCGCCCTCGAGAAGCACCCGTGCGCGGCATGTGGCGCGCAGGCCGAGTGGAACCCGTCGAAACAGAAACTCGTCTGCCCGTTCTGCGGCACCGAGACGCCGTACGTCATCGACAAGGACACCGGGAAGGTCCAGGAACTCGACCTCGTCTCGGCGCTCCGATCACTCCCGGACGAGCAGCGCGGCTGGCAGACCGAACGCCGCAGCGTGCAGTGCCAGAGCTGCAAGGCGGTCATGGTCTACGACCCGGCTCGCGTCGGGCAGAACTGCGAGTTCTGCGGCTCCCCGGCCCTGGTCGACTATCAGGAAATCAAGTCGCCGATTCGCCCCCAGAGTCTCCTGCCATTCAAGGTCGCCCAGGCACAGGTCCGCGAGCGGATGCGCGACTGGTATCGCGGACGGTGGTTCGCCCCTGGCGCGCTCCAGAGCAAGGCCCTCGTCGATCAGATCAAAGGCATGTACGTCCCCTACTGGACGTTCGATGCGCAGGCCGACTGCCCGTGGCGGGCCGAGGCCGGCTACTACTACTACGTCCAGGAAGAATATCGGGACAGCAACGGCAAGGCGCAGGTCCGCCAGGCCCGGCGGGTCCGCTGGGAACCGGCGAGTGGCCGGGTCTCCCATTTCTTCGATGACGATCCGGTGTCCGGCAGCCGCGGCATCGACGCGGGCCTGTTGAAGAGCATCGAGCCGTTTCCCACCAAGGAACTCGTCCCCTACGACACCGCCTACCTGTCCGGTTATGTCGTCGAGCACTACCAGGTCGTGCTGGTGGACGCGGCGAAGCAGGCACGCGCGGAGATGCACCAGGAACTGCTGCGCCTGTGCTCCCGGGAAGTCCCCGGCGACACACAGCGAAACCTCGAGATCTCTCCCACGTTCTCCGCCGAGACGTTCAAGCACATCCTCGTCCCCGTGTGGCTTCTGACGTACACTTACGGCCGGCGCGTGTTCCAGGTGGTCGCCAACGGCTATACGGGGACAATTGCCGGGCACTACCCGAAGAGCCCGTGGAAAATGGCGGCGGCCGCCTTCGTCCTCATCGCCGTGGTCATCATCTTCCTTTTCCTCGCCCAGCAGCGGTAGCAGGAATATTTCCACAGGGGGGTGTAGAGTTCAGCCGGGATACCGATAAGACGATGTGAGGTGTTTTCTCTGCGCTACGCCCTGATCGCTCTGGCCATCGTGGCGACCGCTTCGGTCGCCGACGCTCAGATCTACACCTGGCGGGACGCCGGCGGGTCGCTTGTCTTGTCGGACAAGGCGCCGGGCGAACAGGTCGCCGGTGTCCGCACCTTCAAGGTTCCCCATTCCGCTGAACCGGTCCTCGTCACCAGACCAACGTCCCGCGGGTATCGCGACAACTACGACGACCTGATTCTCGAGCACGCTCGGACCCAGGGGCTGCGTCCGGATCTGGTGCGGGCGGTCGTCCAGGTGGAGTCCGGGTACAACCGTCTGGCCGTCTCCCAAAAGGGCGCCCAGGGACTGATGCAACTCATGCCCGCTACGGCTGTGCGCCTCGGAGTGCAGTCGCCCTTCGACCCGGAGGAGAACATTCGGGGCGGAACGACATACCTGAGGCAGCTCCTCGATCGGTTCGATGGCAACGAAGAACTGGCGCTGGCAGCCTACAATGCGGGTCCGCTGGCCGTGAACCGTTACGGGAACCAGGTGCCGCCCTACCGGGAAACCCGCGACTACGTGCGCAAGGTGAAGACCCAGACGACAGTGCGGGCGGGGCAGCCGGCCCGACCGACCTACTACAAGACCGTCGAAGTCATCGACGGCCGCGCTGTGATTCGATACTCGGACTCGCCTCCCACGTCCGGCCCTTACGAAATCGTCGACCCCGTGCGTCACTGAATCCGGCTCGCGGCCTGCACGGCATCCCGTTACAATTCCGGGGTCCCAGAGCGACGGGATCCGAAAACCGCTCCGACCCCGACCCGATTGCCGATTGTTCGCGGGTGCCGTGCCAAAAGGGTCTACGATCGACTCGGACGGTGGTGCTCACCAAGTACCTCCAATCCCTGGTCCCGCCGCGACGAACGTCGTGAAGCGGTGTCGGATCCAGCAGGTCAACCCCGATGAGGATTGTGTCGCCATGCGTCAACAGCCGCCGGACCGGCGCCCCGGATTCGTGACCCTGCCAGTACTCGTGGCACTGCTGACGGGCGTGCCGGGTGCCGCGCCGTTGTCCTCCCGCTCCGGCCAGATCGGCCCCATTTCAGCGATCGAGGTCGACGTTGCCGCGGTCGACCGCGACGGCAGGCCCGTGGACGGGCTCGTCCCTGGCAGTTTCAACGTGACTGTCGATGGCACACCCCGGCGCGTGCTCTGGGTCCGCCATGTGAGCCGCGGCCCCGGAGCGTCGATCGAGGCTCTTCGACGGCAGGCCAGCCGCAGCGAGACACTCGCGTTCGCCGCCGAGCCGGCACGAAACGTTCTCGTGGTCATTGACGAATTGTCGATAGGATCCGGCGCTGGAAAGATCGCCATCCAGGCCGCCGCTGCGCTGGTCGACCGGCTTGGCCTCGACGACCGTGTCGGAGTCCTTCGCATCCCGATGGCTCGGGACTCTCAGTTGGCCTTGACAACCGATCGGCCGGAGGCGCGGACCGCGCTCCGGCAAGTTGTCGGACGCGCGATCCGCGCGGCCCCGCGTCCGACCGATCAGTTCGGGGCCGAGCGGCCGGCAACCACCGTAGCGGACCCGGACCGTGGCGCCGGCGATCCCGACCGCGCCGCCGCGGCAGAGCGCGAGCGGACACCGACCGACGTTCCGGCTCCGGTAAAGATGGGTGACGAGGGACCCCTGCCCATTGGGTTGCTCCCGAGCTTACAAGCCGCGATCACGGCCATGCGGGCTACGCCGGGCCGCAAGATCGTCGCCGTCTTCTCAGCCGGCGTGCCGGCGGTCAGCGGGTCGAGGGTTGATGAGGTGGCTCTCGCAGCCTCGGCGTCTCACGCCGTGGTCTACACCTTTGGCTTGCCCGACACCCGGGACGATCCGGACAATGCGCTCGACATCGCGGCCCTGGAGCGTCTGGCCAGATCTACCGGCGGCAGCTTCAGCAAGCTGGGGAAGAACGCGGACAGAAGCCTGGAGCTCATGCTGCCGGAACTGTCCGCGTGTTACGTGCTCGGTCTCGAGCCGAGCAACTCGGATCTCGACGGCAAGCGCCACTCGCTGCAGGTCAACACGCCTGGGCAGCCTGTGACCGTTCACGCGCCGACCTGGCTCGTGCCGCGCCCGGATGTCGACGATTCGATCCCGCCGTCTGTAGCGCCCCGGGTTGACGCGCCAGGCGCGGAGCCGGGTCATCTGGCCGCCGTGCCCGCCGGCCGTCCACGGACCGCCACCGAGAGCAAGCCGCCCACGTCGGCTGCACGGGATCTGGAACTTCAGCGCCTGCTGGCAAAGGCGGCCGACTATATCGCTGGGTATCAGCGTGAGTACTCGATGCTCGTCGCTGATGAGCACTACGTCCAGAGAACCAGGGCCGCGCAGCGGGAACTGCGCTCGGACCTGCTGCTGGTCCGGCCGGCCGGCATCGACGGGTGGGTGTCGTTTCGTGACGTCTACGAGGTCGATGGCCGTCCCATCCGCGATCGCGGGGATCGCCTGAAGCGGCTGTTCCTCGACCAGAGCCCAGAGGCCCAGGCCCAGTTGCAGGGGATCAAGGAGGAAAGCTCCCGCCACAACATCGGTCAGGTCGAGCGGAACATCAACGTGCCGCTGTTCGCGCTGAAGTTCCTCGAGTCCGACAGCCTCTGGCGATCCAGCTTCACCCTCGCGGGGACGAAGGATGTTGCGGGAGTGTCCGCCACCCGGGTCTCGTACCAGGAAGTGGCGAAACCGACGCTGGTCAGCCGCCGCGAGGCGCAGGATCTCACCGGCAGCGGGTGGTTCCTGATCGATCCCGCAAGCGGCGCCGTCGTCGGCACGATGATGCAATTCACGTTTCCCGAGAATGGCGCCTCGATCGAGTTCGTCGTCCGCTACGAGCGTGACGCGGATCTGGGCCTGTGGGTGCCCGCCGAGATGACCGAGGTGTACTCGACGCTCCGCGGAACGACCACCGAGCGAGCCTGGGCCCTCGATGCGCGCGCCGTCTATTCCCGCTTCCGTCGATTCCAGGTGACGTTCGAGACCGAAATCAAAGTTGTGAAGTGAGCCGGGTCGCCGATTCCGCCGCCCTGGTGTCTAAAGTCGTGAGGGCGAGAGATGGGAACCGCTCTCACGGAAGGAGCCGTGGTGCGACGCCGACACTCGATCTTCAGTGGCCTCCTCCTCGTCCTGATTGCCGTCGTTCCGATCGTCATTCCCCAGGGCGCGGCTGCTCAGCAACCTCCTGCCACACTGACACCCGCGACATCGCTGACGCCGGTCGAAGCCGAGCGCACGTTCACGGTCCTTCTCCAGCGCTACTTCGAGGCCTACGCCAACAAAGACCTCGATGGCATGACAGCCCTCTGGCATCCGGGCGGCCCCGCCCGTTCCCGACGCAACATCGTCCTCGTCGAGTTCGACCTGCGGCAAGTCGAACTCGACGGGCTGATCGTGCACAACGCGGGCGCCGATCCGGGCGGCGGCCGCGCACGCGCCATCCTCGAGCTGAAGGTCACGGACGAGAAGACCAGACAAGTACGCCACGAGCGGAGAATTCGCGATTTCACGTTTCTGCAGGACGACGACGGCAGGTGGAGGATCTGGAACGAGGTATCCCCCGCGGGAGAACTTGCCCGGCATCTGCTCGCCGTTCCTGCGGCGGAGCGCGGCGCGCTGATCGCCGCCGATCCGGAGTTGTCCTCCGACGACGCGCTCGCCGGGTTGTCACTGGAAGCGGGCCGGCTCCAGGGTCTTCGCCGCGACGGCGACGTGCTCGACGCGCTGACCACGCTGGCGCGACTGGCCCGGGCGCTCGGCAACCAGGAGGCGCTCGGACGCGGCCTGATCCAGATCGGCTCCCTGCACATGCTGACAGGACGCTACCCGGATGCGTCGGAGGCGTTCACGAGTGCCCGCGCAGCATTCGTCGTGGACGGCAATCGCGCCGAGACCGCTGCCTGCGACGCCAACCTCGCCAACCTCGCCTACATGCAGGGCCGGTTTGCCGAGGCGACCGAGCGCTACCAGCAGGCCTATGAGGTGTTCGAACGCCTGAATGACGATGCACGGATGGAGAGTGCGCTGCACGGTCTGGGGAACGCGCTGTACATGCAGTCGGAGTTCACGCGCGCATTGGACTTCTACACGCGAGCGGTCACGATCCTTCAGCGGACGAAAGACAGATATGGCGAGGTCGGCGTGCTCCAGGCGATCGCCATGGTGCACAAGGAACTCGGCGACTACGCGCCGGCCATCGACGCGTGGCGCAGAAGCCTCGCGATCACGGAAGCCATCGGGGATGTCGCCGGAACGGCCAAGGCGTGGACAGGAATGGGCGAGATCTTCCGCTTGCAGGGCGATCTCGGTCGGGCACTGCAGCATCAGTTCAAGAGCCTCCAGCTCTGGGAGCAACTGAAGAACGCGAGCGCCTGCGCGACCACGAGTTTCGCCATCGGCCAGGTCTACGCGCTGCAACGGAATTTCCCGCGGGCACTGGAGTTCTATCAGAAGGCGCTCGAACTCGACCAGTCGATCACCGATGACGTGGCAACATCCGAAGTGGGCCAGGCCCGCGACCTGGGAGGCATGGCCGGGGCGCACTTCGCGCAAGGGCAGCCTGAGGCTGCGCTCCCGGAGTACGAGCGGAGCCTGTTGCTGCGGGAGAAGGGCAGGGACGATGTCGGTGTGATGTGGACGCTCGTGCACATGGGCGTCCTGCACGCGTCCCAGCATCGACTGGAAGAGGCCGGCAAGGCGTACGGGCGCGCTCTGACTCTGGCTGAGTCGAAGCAGGATTCGAATGCCGCCTCTACGACACTCGCCCTGCGAGGCCAACTGGAACTGGACCGGGGGGACGTGGACACGGCGCTCGGGTCCGCCGCGCGTGCCGTGGAACTTGCCGCGCCGATCGAGCATTTTGACACGGTCGCATTTGCCCGGGTGGTCTCCGGCAGGGCGCATCAGAAGGCCGAACGCTTCACTGACGCGCGCGCATCCTACGAAGACGCGGTCCTGGCGCTCGCCAAAGTCCCGATTGGACCAGGGACCGACACGTTCTTCGACAATTCTCGCGCGCCATATCTGGCCCTGGTCGATCTGCTGGCCGGCCAGGGGGACCTGGCCGAGGCGTTTCTCTGGTCGGAGCGTGGCCGCCAGCAGACACTGGCGGACATCCTGGGAGGCGACGGCACGGTGGTGGTGAGGGGCATGACCGCGGACGAGCGGGATCTCGAACGCGCGATGGCGAGGGACCTGAGAGCGCTCGCCGTGAAGATCCGTCGAGAACGCGGCCGGCAGAAATCCGACTCGGCCCGCCTGGCCGCGCTGCAGGCGGAGCTCGCTGCCCGGCAGTCCACCCGCGAGGAGCTGCGGCGGCGTCTCTACGCGGCGCACCCGTCGCTCCGCGAGATGCGAGCCCAGGGAGAGGCGCGCGGCGCCGGGGCCGCCTCGGTGCTCGGCACACGCTCCGCTGCCCTGCTCTCGTTTGTCGTCTGCGACACGCGGACGTGGGTGTTTGCCGTCGCCAGGGACGTCTCGTCCACCGCATGGACGGTGCAGAAGGCGGTCGCGGTCGAGGTGAAGTCATCCGATCTCAGCCAGCAGGTGCGACGCTTCCGGGAGGCGATTGCGAGGAAGGACGATCGGGCGGTGGAGCTGGCCCGCGAGCTTCACGCGCTGCTGCTCGAGCCGGTCCAGGACGTGATCACGAAGAAGACGCGGCTGGTCGTCGTCCCCGACGCGTTCCTGTGGTCGCTGCCATTCGAGGCCTTGCAGTCGTCCGCGGGCCGCTACCTTCTGGAGGACGCGGCCGTCGCCTACGCACCGTCGCTGACCGCCCTCGCGGCCTTCGAGGCTGCTCGGCCGGATGCCACGGCGCGCCGTTCGCTCGTGGCGTTCGGCACACCCAATCTCGGACAGGCGATCGAGGACCGCCTTGCGCTGGTCAGGGCCCAGACACCGACCACGGCGCCGCCAGCAGCAGACCGTGAGGTCCAGAACATCGCAGTACTCTTCGGGCCCTCACGGAGCAAGATCTACCTCGGCGAGCAGGCACGCGCCGACCGGCTGGCCCAGGGTGTCACGCCCGGGGCGCTCCTGCATCTCGGCGTTCCCACGATCCTGACCGAGGCGGCCCCGCTCTACTCGTTGCTGGCGCTCACGCCATCCGACAGCGCCGATGCGGCTACCGGCTTGGTCGAGATTGCGTCACTGATGGCGTGGAACCTGCCAGCCGAACTGGCGGTGGCCTCGCGGGTCGAGTACGGGCCGGCATCCGGCGAAGGCGAGGCGCTGACGGCGCTGGCGTGGTCGTTGTTCGTCGGCGGGTCACCAACGCTGGTCGTCAACCGCTGGCGTGGCGGTCCGGCCGATCCGAATGTCGCGATACGGTTCTACCGTGAGCACGCCGCCCAGCCAGGCTCGGCTGTGCGGCCGGCTCGCGCGTCGGAATCATTGCAGAAAGCGATGAAGGGCATCCGGGCACGGCGCGAGACCAGCCACCCGTTCTACTGGGCCGGCTTCATGACCATCGGGAGGTAGTGCCAAGCCAGGACCTCCATCCCGAATAGAGTCGGAGACGTTTACTCGGCAATCTCGATCTGGGAAGGGTCGGTCCGTTCGAGCACGCGCCCGAGCCACACCAGCACCAGGCCGGCCTCGACGATGAGGACGCCCGCGAAGAGGATGGCCTCCGGAAGCACCCCGGGCCAGCCGATCAGATTGTACAGAAGGAACCCGAGGCCGCCAGCAACCGCGGTCGCGGGCAGCACTCCGACGACGAGGGCAAGAAGAGTCCCGGCGAACATCAGCATGTTCTGCCCCATGGATTCGATGCCCCGCGCTCTGGCGCCGCCGGTCGCGATCCACCCGGGAAACAACACCACCGCGGCATTCTGGACGATCAACTGCCCGGCGATCAGCAGTGGCGCCAGCAGCGCCGCTGAGATCGCAAGCAACGCCCGGCCGAGCGCGTCGCCCGGGCCGGCGTCCCATGACGGCGAGAGGGCGAACGCGACCGCGATCAGGAACCAGACACCGACCGACAAGACGAACGCCGGCGCCATCAACTCGCCAATCAGCAATTCACGACCGGTGATGGGCCACGTCTTGAGCACCGGCAGCCGAGGCAGGTCCGTCCTCAGGTCGTTCCGAACCATGTACGGCCCCATCACCGTGAGAAACAGGGCCACCATCAGGACGAGCGGCGCAAACGATCCCGCCGTTCGCTTGAGGCCGATCACAAACGCGAGCACCACGATCGGGATCAGCACTCGAATCATCGTGGCGACCGTCACATAACGGCCGACCTGAATCGTGTTCTTCCACAAGACAGCCGTCTCCAGCCGGCCCTCCGGCCCCAGCTTGAATGGCGCGGCACGAACGACGGGAGTCGGCATGCGATGCCGCGCGCGGGCCTTCTGCTGCTCTGTCGCCACGGCTGCCTCTTCCAGTTGCGCGTCGGATTGCAGCACCCACCAGTAGTTGAGCGCCAGCACAGCCAGCGCGGGCCCGAGCGCGCCCGCGAATGCCAATGGAGTGCCCGCGAAAATCGGAGCAATCACGGCTCTGAATGGCCACAGGGCGATCGCCGCGACGCCCCGCTGGCTCACGTCGAGGATCGTCCGGGCCGCCTCGCTCGCGGGCATCACCAACAGGGCGGGAAAGCGCACGGCGTACGATCCGATCACCGCACCCGACACGAACATCACGACCGTGGCCGACATCCAGGCCAGCCACGGAACCTTCGACGCCGGCGCCCGGAAGCTCGACTTCGTGAGACTGGCGCCCAGCACGTGCAGGAACATCGTCGTGAAGAGCAGCCATCCGCCGAGCACGAACGGCCACCGCCCGGCGATGGCGCCCCGGGCCGTGCCGGTGAACAACGACGCGATCAGGACGCCGAACAGCAGACCGAGTTGCGAGCGAAGCAGCTTGTAGTTGACCAGTTGACGTCGGGAGACGGGCGCCGTGAAGAGGAACTGGACCTCGGCCCCGCTGAAGCCCCACGTCTTCGAGGCAAACGGCCAGAGCCAGACAAGCAGGGCGACGAACCACAGGATCAACGCACCGCCGGCAACGATGTCCGGCGCGAACCGAGCGAGCGTTGAGAGGCCGCCGCCGCTGCGCCGTGCCATCTGGATCTGGTGTCTGAGCACGAACCAGTAGAGGTACGCGAGGCCGGCGACGAGGCCGGCCAGGTACCGCGGCTCGCGAAGCCGTCGGAACCGGCGGAGCACCCGGTTCTTCAGTGAGCACGTGGTGAGATAGAGGAACGTGCCAGTCATGACGCTCAATCGCCCCTCGCGTGGCCTGTCGCGCGAAGAAAGATCTGCTCGAGGTCCGAACCGGCCGCGGCGAGGTCGGCACGCGCAGCCAGTTCCCCAAGGGTCCCGTCTGCGACCTTCATGCCCTTGTTGATAATCAGGATTCGGGTGCAGATCTCCTCGACCAGGTGCAGTAGGTGCGAGGAGACGACCACGGCGGCGCCCGCGCGGGCACGCGCGACGATCGTTTCCTTCATGCGCCGGATGCCGAGCGGGTCGAGGCCGGTGAGCGGCTCGTCGAACAGGAGAACCGCCGGATCGTGCAGGAGGCCGCACGCAATGGCCAGCTTCTGCTTCATGCCCCGCGACAACTCGCCGGGCAGGGCGCCTTCCTTGCCGGACAACTCCAACTCCTCGAGCAACCGCGGGACGCGCGCGTGAAAATCGGTGACGTGGTAGAGCCGTGCGATCAGGTTGAGATGCTCGTGGACGGTGAGGTATTCGAACAGTTGTGGTTCGTCGGGCATGAACGCCAGCCGGCGCTTCGCCTCGACCGCATCGGTCGCGATGTCGCGACCGGCGATGCGGACGGTGCCCGAGGTGGGCGCCTGGATGCCAACCATGCACTTGAGGGTGGTGGTCTTTCCCGCCCCGTTGGGGCCGATCAGGCCAATGACCTCTCCCCCGGCCACCGAAAACGACAATCCGTACACGGCCTTGAGAGAGCCGTACACCTTGGTGAGCCCGTCAACGACAATCATCGGGGCCAGTATAACGAAGGTGGGAGACTCCGGATAGCGGGCGGAGCGGTGATCAGTGGCCAGATGCCAGTGGCCAGTGTTCTTTACCAGCCCGTGAGCTGGCCCGGTTCCTCGAGGTAGGACGCGGCCCACGGCGTCGTGGCCGTTTCGAGGACGGCCGGGCTCGGCGGCGCGTCCGGCCGGTAGCGGTCGAGTTCGCCGCGTGCTACGACCTCGAGCATCGACTTCGGCATGCAGATCAGGCCGCTGACCACCGACGGGCAATAGCGATCGGCCGCTTCGCGGGCGAGCAACGTGCGGGCAGCATCCACCGACAGCGCCTCACGGTACGTTCTGGGGCTGGTCAAGGCGTCGAATGCGTCCATGACGCTGACGATGCGAACGGTCCACGGAATGGCGTTGCGGTCGAGGCCGTCGGGATAGCCGCTACGGTCGTTCCGTTCGTGATGGTAGAGGATGATGTCGAGGATCGGGGCGTCGAACCCCAGGCGTTCGGCCATGTCGAAGCCGTGCTCGGGATGGCCCTGGAGCGCCTGCCACTCCTGTTCGGTCAAACGCCCGGGCTTCAGGAGGATGCGGGCCGGAATCAGCATCTTCCCGATGTCGTGCAGCAGGCTGCCGACCCGGATCGTTTCAATCATTTCGTCCGGCAGTCCGTATTGTGTCGCCAGGTACACGCCGTACGCGGCGACGCGGCGGCAGTGCGATGCCACCATCGGCCGTCTGGCCGCCACGGCGTCGAGGATCGTATTGACATCGCGGACGAGCGGGCTGGGCACCAAGGGGTTCCTCTCCGAATCCAGAAGGGTCCACGGCTTCAAAGATGACGTTTCGGCCGTTTCGGGTTCGAGCAGTAGAGTCTCGTCATCAGGCGAACCTATGCTATTATAAGTGTTTCGCGCCGGGCCGACACGCCTGGCAGACCACTGTTCAGAGGGGAAGACAAACGTGGCCAGTCACGCATCCGCACTGAAGGCGCACCGCCAGAGCGTGGTCCGCCGGGAAAAGAACCGCCAATTCCGTTCGAAGCTC
>DASVIS010000098.1:0-21275 GCA_036381995.1 Vicinamibacterales bacterium
GCACGCGGCTGTCGGGCGTCGACGTGAACGCACGCGAGGCCGATTCGAACGGCAGCGCGCCAAGGAGAAGATCTCCGGTCCAGATCGAGACGAGAATCCCGAGCGTGCCGCCGACGAGCGAGAGCATCAGACTTTCCACCAGCAACTGGCCGACGATGCGCCCGCGCGAGGCGCCGAGTGCGAGGCGGATGGCGATCTCCCGCTGGCGCGTCGGGGCCCGCGCCATCAGCAGGTTGGCGACGTTCGCGCAGGCGATGAGCAGCACCAGGCCGACCAGCGACATCAGCACCACGAGCGGCGTCGAGAACTGGTCGCGTACCTGTGAGAAGCCGCGTCCGCCCGGATCGACCAGCAGGCGGGCCTCGACGAACCGCTTCCTGAAACGGTCAGACGTCGTCTTGATCTCCTTGATTTCCTGCTCCCGGATCTGGCGGAACAGAACGTTCATCGCAGCCGACGCCTGCTCCCGGGACACGCCAGGCTTCAGACGGGCCATGATCTGGAGCCACATGTAGCGGCGCTCGTTCAACCCGTCGTAGGTCGGCGTGATCTGCGCCTTCATCGAAACCGGGACGAACACGTCCGGCGCCGTGCCGGTGTCGGTGCCGTTGAAGCCCAGCGGCCCGACGCCGATGACCGTCATCGGCTGCCCGTTGAGACGGATCGTCTTGCCGACGATCGCGGGGTCACCGCCGAACCGCCGCAACCAGAATCCGTTCGACAGGACTGCGATGGGATGGCCGCCACGCGTCACGTCGTCGTTCGGGCCGAACAACCGCCCGGCGGCGGGATGCACGCCGAGGACCTCGAAATATGTGCCCGACACCAGTTCGCCCCGCACGCGCTCCGAACGGTTCTCATGGAGCATGGTCAGGAAGACGGGGAACCGTGCGAGCACCCCGCTGAAGACGCTGTTCCTGTCCCGGAAGTCCACGAACATCGGGTACGAGAAGGCATGGTCGCCCTCGATTCGGCCCTGGTTCGGCCCGGGGGCATCGAGCGTCACCAGGCTTGCCGGGTCTTCGACCGGCAGCGCGCGCAGGAGCATCTGGTCCATCAGCGCGAAGATGGCGGTGTTGGCGCCGATGCCAAGCGCGAGCGTCAGGACGACGATAAATGTGAAACCGGGCGCCTTGATCAGCGTCCGGACGGCGAATCGAAGGTTCTGTGCGAACGAGCCCATCTCGTTGCCTCCAGGGACACTCCCGACCGGGAGTCACACGGCCACCGCCGGGTTGGACGGGCCGGGTACTCCCGAGGAGAGCGAATTTCGGGCCATCTTCTTGCGAGCCCGTTAAACTCAGTCCCGTCAGCGCGTTATCGGCGGGAACGGGGAACCCGGTCCACGTCCGCGCCGTTCGCGTGCGGACACTCGGGCCGCGATTTCGAACACGCGGGGTGATAGGATTTCGCCGTGGCGCTGACAGTCATCCTCGGCCTGGTCTTCACGCTTGCCGCGACGTTCGTCTCGATGGCCCTGCTCGCGCGGACGAGTTTCGGCCGGGTTCCGCAGGCCGTCACCTTCCTCCCGGTGCCGCTCGTCCTCTACTGCCTGTGGATGTCAGCGTGGTTCGTGTTCGAGTGCCTGCGGCAGTTCGTCCTGACGGCCATGACACCGGCGTCCGCCTTGCGCCTCGTCGCATTCGTGTTCCTCGCGTCCGCGCTGTTCTCGGTTGGCTGCCTCTACGGGTGCGTCTCGGTGGTGCACCAGTTTCTCGGCGGCAAGGCGAGCCGGCGTGTGCGGCGCGGCGCCAAGTACCTCGCGGTGGCGTACTCGGCGATGCTGGTCGTCGGTTGGAGCGAGTATTACTTCAACGCCAACAGCGGGTTGTTCACGATGCTGCGCCGCGTGCTGGGCCACACCGCGTTTCCGCTGGCGCTCGGCGTGTGGATCTGGCTGCTGGTGGGGGTGCGCTCGTTGAGCGACGGGCCGCGGCGCGCGAGCACCCACAGGCTGGCCCGCGCCTATGTGGCGTTGTTCTCGGTGATGTTCATCTTCGCGGCGACGCGGGACCGGTTCGAGGCCGTCAGCCCCGCGTTGCCTCTCGTGATCGATGTCTTCCTGGTACTGGCCTACACCCTCATCACCGTCGTCTGGGTGGAGTCGGTTCAGAAGGCGGCCCAGCGCGCCTCACGTCACCAGGCGATGCCGTAGTCCTCTCCGTGGTTGCTCGACCCGCCCCAGATCGTTCCGTGACGGCGGTCGAAGAAGATCGCGTTGATCGGACCGGAGGTCAACTTCAGATAATCCAGCTTGTACCCCCGGCGCGCGAGATCCTCCCGTACCCACGGCGGCGTCTCCTCGTTGAGCGTCATCCGCCCCGGCTCCGCCTTGTGATCGCCGAACGTGCTGTGCATCTGGTAGCTGTTGAAGTTGGCCGCTTCGGTCGCCTGCTGCACGTTCATCCCGAACTCCACCACGTTCAGGAAGAACTGCAGGAGGTTCTGGTCCTGCGTGTCGCCGCCCTGCACGGCAAACGCCAGGTACGGTTTGCCGTCCTTGAGGGCGAGGCTCGGCGTCAACGTCGAACGCGGCCGCTTGCCGGGCGTGACGACGTTGAACGGTGACATGGCCTGATCCACGACGAACGCCTGCATGCGCTGGCTCATGCCGACGCCCGTGTTGCCGGCGATCGTGGCCGGGATCCAGCCGCCGCTCGGCGTGACCGACACCACCCAGCCCTGCTCGTCGGCCGCTTCGATGGACGTCGTGCCGGCGGTGAACGCTTCCTCGAACGTGCGACTGCCTTCTGCCCCTGTCGGCTTGGGCGGGGCCGGGGGCCAGTCGGCGAGGAGTTTCGTGTACGGATTCGTCTCTCCCTGGAACGGATAGGGGTTACCCGGCTTGACGTTCGGGTCGTTCTTCTCCCAGTCGATCACCTTCGACCGTTCCCGCGCGTAATCCTTCGACAGCAGGCCCTTGATCGGGGTTGCGGGCGGCATGTAGGGATCGCCGTAGTAGAAGTCGCGGTCGGCGTAGGTGAGGTTCATCACCTGGTAGAGCGTGTGGATGTAGCGCGCGCTGTTGTAGCCCATCGCCTTCAGGTCGATTGGCTCGAGCATGTTCAGCGCCTGGAGCAGGACCGGACCCTGGACCCACGTCGTCAGCTTGTAGACGTCGATCCCCTTGTAGCTGGTCGCGACCGGTTCCTCGATGTGCACCTTCCAGTTGGCGAGGTCCTGCTCGGTGTGCAGGCCACCCAGTTCGCGCGACCCGCGCACATACTCGCGCGCGATGTCGCCCTTGTAGAAGCGGTCGTAGGCCGCGTAGATGGCCTCCTTGCGGCCCTTGCCGGCTTCGAGCGCCTGCCGTTCGGCCTCGACCAGCTTGCGAAGCGTCCGAGCGAGGTCGGGTTGCCTGAACACTTCGCCGGCGCCTGGCGCCTCGCGAGCCTCGCCAGGATGTGTCAGGAAGACGTTCACGGACGAGGGCCACTTCTTGATCTCCTTCTTCTGCCGCTCGATCGCGTCGGCCGCCTGCTGCTCGATCGGATATCCGTCGGCCATCTGGATCGCGGGATCCAGCACCTCCCCGAGGCTCATCGTGCCGAACTCGGCGAGCATGACCATCAGGCCGCCGGGCGTTCCCGGCGTCACGGCCGCGAGGGGCCCGTACTCGGGCGGGTAGGCCATCCCTTTGCTGCGGAAGAACTCCGGCGTCGCGCCGGTCGGCGCAACACCGAGCGCGTTGATGCCGATGACCTTTCCGGTCTTCGGGTTGTAGATCAGCGCCTGCGTCTCACCTCCCCATGAGAGCGTGTCCCACATGGTGCAGACCGCGGCCAGCATGCCGCAGGCCGCGTCCACCGCGTTGCCGCCCTTCTGGAAGATCATCGCTCCGGCGGTGGCGCCCAGCGGCTTGCCGGTAATCGCCACCCAGTGCCGGCCGTGCAGGGCCGGCTTCACGGTACGCTGCGCCACCCCGGCCGCGCCAAGCGCGACCAGCAGGACGAGAACGACTGCGAGTCTGGATTTCATGACGGGAACATTACTACAATCCCCGGCAGCAAAAAGGGATCGGGCCCATTTCGCGGTCTCTGCGACCTGCGTGAATACGCACCAGCGGAAGATCGGGTCCGGCCCGTTCTACGGAGGCTGAATGGAACTGCGACTCTTCCAGGTGGACGCCTTTGCGGATCGTCTGTTCGGCGGCAACCCGGCGGCGGTCTGCCCGCTCGACGTCTGGCTGCCCGACGAGGTGATGCAGCAGATTGCGGCCGAGAACAACCTGGCCGAAACCGCCTTCTACGTCCGCACCGACGGCGGCTTCCACATCCGGTGGTTCACGCCGACGGTGGAGGTGGACCTCTGCGGGCACGCCACGCTGGCGTCGGCGCACGTCGTGTTCGCTCACGATCGCCACGCGGGCGACGTGGTCGAGTTCTCTTCGAAGAGCGGCACGTTGAAGGTGAAGCGCGAGGGCGAGCTGCTGGTGCTCGACTTCCCGGTCGACACCGTGGAACCCGTGGCCGTCCCACAATTGTTGATCGAAGCGCTCGGCCGCGAGCCGATCGAAACCTACAAGGGGAAGACGGACTACCTGGTGGTCTACGGGGTCGAGGAGCACGTGGCCACGCTCACGCCCGATCTCGGCGACCTCGCCATGGTGCCCGCCCGCGGCATCATCGTCACCGCGCCCGGCCGTCAGGTGGACTTCGTCTCGCGGTTCTTCGCGCCCCAGGTGGGCGTGCCGGAGGACCCGGTGACAGGCTCGGCGCACACGACGCTGACGCCGTACTGGTCTGCCCGACTCGGCAAGCTCGAGTTGACCGCCATGCAGCTCTCGAAGAGACAGGGGCGGCTGCGCTGCCGCCTGGCGGGCAACCGCGTCGAAATCGCGGGCCGCGCCGTGCCGTATTTGACAGGGACAATCACGCTATAGGGCAGATTGAGAATTGAGAATGACGAACTGAAGATGGAAATGCCGGATCGTCACGTCCTGAGGTCCCACGCAGGGCCGCAGACGGCGCTTGTGAAAAAAACCACACACGCCCTTGACAGACCGTTCCGATGGTTGTAGAGTTTTTCGACGCAACGGAACATCAGCAAGTGGTTTCTCCTCGGTCCCTATCCGTCGGATCTCACTCCGAGCCGGGCGTGAACGTCGCGGGCCGGACTCAGACTCGTTTATTCGGAGCCTTCGCGGGAGCAGTGGTCATCATGGAGGTACGGAATGGGTAAGAGACGTTTCTTACTGCTAGCCTGTCTGGTCTGGCTGGCCTTCTGTCTGGGAGCGCTTCCGCTGCATGCGGGACAAGCCCAGGCCGCGCCGCAGGCGGGCATCGCGTGCGTCGACTGTCACACGGATACGGTGAACGCGTTCAGGGGCACGCCGCATGCGGACAGCGCTGCCGGGTGCGAGGGCTGCCACGGCGACAGCAAGGCCCATATCGCGGCGGGCGGTGGCAAGGGGACGATGAAGAACTTCAAGTCTCTCTCGGCCTCCGAGGCCTCTGCGGCCTGTCTCACGTGCCACGACAAGGGCGGCCAGAAGCACTGGACCAGTTCGGTGCACGACAGCCGCAACGTGTCCTGCATCACCTGCCACAACCCGCATCCCAAGGGCAAGGCACCCAAGGCGCTGCTGGCCAAGCCGCAGTTCGAGCTGTGCACCACCTGCCACCTTCAGAAGAAGGCGGCCCTGATGCGGTCCAGCCACATGCCGATGCGTGAAGGCAAGATGGCCTGCACCAGCTGCCACAACCCGCACGGCACGCCGTATCCCAAGCAGTTGCTCCAGGTGTCCGTCAACCAGAACTGCTACAGCTGTCACGCCGAGAAGCGTGGGCCGTTCCTGTGGGAGCACGCGCCGGTCCGCGAGAACTGCCTGAATTGTCATGACGCGCACGGGACCGTCAACGACTACCTCCTCAAGGTCAAGCAGCCGATGCTCTGCATCCAGTGCCACAACGGCTTCGCCGGCGGCGGTATGGGCAACGCGCACTCGGTTCGAGACCGCTACGCCGCCAACCAAAGCTGCATGAACTGTCATCCGACGATTCATGGCTCCACGCACCCGCGCGGCAACACCTTCAAGCGCTAGGGCAGAGGAGAAGAAACCATGACCATACCAAACAGAATTCGTCTTCTCGCCCTCGCGATCGTCTTCAGTCTGGCGGCCCTTCCCGTCCTGGCGCAGGACGGCAAGGATCCCCAGACCACCGGCGGCGTCACGGTCGGTGCGCAGACCGGCTCCGGGCTCAAGGACTCCTCGAAGCTCCAGGAGTATGAAACGGTTCCCCAAGGCGTTGTTCTTTGGGATGTCGATCTCAGCTGGAAGAACGCCTCGCGCTATTTCCTGAGTTTCGAAGGAAGCAAGCTGGGTCTGGACGACCAGTCTGCCTCCTTCCAGACGGGCCAGAAGGGCAACTGGAAGCTCAACTTGTCGCTGGATCAGAATCTCCGCTGGCTCTCCAACACGGCGGAGACGCTCTACAACCAGTCATCCCCAGGGGTCTTCAACCTTCCCGACGGGATGCGCGCGAGCCTGCAGCGGATCTGGTCGCCAGCGAGCACCGACCCGAAGGCGCCTGCCGATTCCAACGACGCCCGCTTCTGGTCGGTTCGCGACTACATGAATGGCGCGCAGCCCGTGGAGTTGAAGTACATCCGCAAGACCGGCCGCGCCGCCCTGGACTTCAGCGCGATCAAGGACCTGATCTTCACGGTCTCGTACCAGCGGGAGACCCGGAACGGCACCCAGCCGTTGGCGTTCACCGCCGGCCCCGGCATCGACGAAGTGGCCAATCCCGTCCAGTTCACGACGCAGGACAGCCGGGTCGAGGTGAACTACAACAAGAAGCTCTACTTCGTGAACGGCGTGTTTGCGTACAACGTCTTCACCAATGACGTGCCGTACACGACCGTGGACAACCCGGTCAGGCTCAACAACACCGACAACTTCTGGACCGCGACGACGGTCAACAACACGAGCGCCAACGCCACGGCCCGGCTCTGGAATGCGCCTGACAACAAGGCCACCAGCTTCGACTTCTCGACCGGCGTGAAGCTGCCGTCCCATCACAAGCTGACGTTCACGGCGTCCACCACCAGGATGACGATGGACCGGACGCTCATTCCTCAGGCCACGAACCCGAATCTGGGTCTTACCACGACGGGGTTCACGCTGACCCCCGAGTACCCGGCCATCAACGCGAAGCTTGGCCAGACGCTCTACATGATCAACTTCTCGGGCGACCCGAGCACGAGGTTCGGCTACAGCGTCTTCTACCGATCGTTCGACATCACCAACGACAAGCCCGCTTACATCTTCCACAGCACGGTGAACAGCGACGGCGGCGCCAGTTACAGCGCGGCCGGCATCACGTCGACCGAGGACATGGGCGGCTACAAGACCGGTCAGTTCAAGGCCGAAGGCCACGTCACGCTGGTCCCGGGGGTCAAGGTGGGCGTCAATGCGGGCCAGTTGAAGTCGACCTTCGAAGACCGCATGTACATGGACGTGAAGGACAACACCGTCGGCGTGACGCTGGACGCGAACCTTCGGTGGGCCATGTTCCATGGCGGCTACACCAACCTGAGTCGTCAGCCTGGCGCCATCGATCCCGACGAACCGGCTGAAGGGACGACGGGTGGGCCGCTCGATATCCACGCCGACATGAAGGACGTGGCAAAGCAGGACGGCAAGATCTACAACGCCGCCCTGACCCTCACGCCTCTCGACAAGACCGCGTTGACGTTCTCCGTTCAGGGCGTCAACAGCGATTTCCCGGACGTCTCCATCGGCTTGAGGAAGAGCACGATGAAGAATGTCGGCCTCGATTTCGTATACGCGTTCACCGACAAGTTCAGCGTGAACGCCGCCTACGTATACGAGACGTACCACATGGACACGAACCTCTGGTACGGCGCCAACGGCACGATCGCGAACCCGGTCGCCACCAACACGATCGATCAGTACTTCAACAAGACCGACGACAAGGTGGACACCTACAAGGTGGGCTTCCGCTGGGACCTGCTGCCCGGACGCGCCGATCTGTCGACGGACTACGACTATTCCAAGGGTCGGAGCGACTCGGCCTTCACCATCAATCCTGGCGGTCAGCTCGGTGGTGACATGTACTACCCGACGAGCACCACCACCGTGAACTTCCCGGCGGGCGGCCCGTACTTGAATTACCCGCAGGTCTTCAACGCCACGACCATCTGGAAGACCCGGTTCAACTACCACCTGGACAAGAACCTGACGCTGAGCCTGATGTACTGGCGGCAGGTCTTCGACCACGCGGACTGGGCGTATGACACCCTGGGGCTCTACATGCTGCCGGGTTCGGCCCTGTACGCGACGACGCCTGGGGCGGTGGCCAACATCTACCCGCAGCTCGACCCGAGCGCCAACCGGGCGCTCTTTCTCAACGCGGGCGTGCCGAACTACAACGCGAATATCTTCCGCGCGTCCATCAGCTACCGTTTCTAGTCCGAAGTTCGAGGGCGAGCGGCCCGGGACGACGGGCCAGGGATGAAGGGGCCGGCGCGCTGCGCCGGCCCCTTCTTTTGTGATATCCAGAAGGCTCACATCGGTCGAACCTGCAAGCGGCTGGTCAAGTCCAGGTGGCCCCTCGAAGAGAGCGTCTCCCGACGCTCGGAAAGGACCGAAGGTCGAATTCCGATGAACTGGACCTACGTGATGGAAGAGACGGGATTGCCGGAAGGCGGCATGGCGCCGGTGTATCCGCTGGGAATCAATCTCGTGGTCGCGCGCGTCGGCGGAACGGTGTACGCGGTGTCGGGAAGGTGCGCGCACATGGCCTGCCCGCTTTTCACGGGCAGTCTCGACGGCTACACCCTGACCTGTCCGTGCCACGACTGGCGCTTCGATATCAGGACGGGCCGATTTCTCGATGCCTCAGAACTCGGCCTTGCGGTCTATCCAGCAAAGTCGGAGGGCGGCAAACTGTTCATCAGCCTCGGCTGAGAGGAGAACGCGATGAAGAAGGTCACCATGTACACACTGTCTACCTGCCCCTGGTGCAGGAAGACCAAGAAGTTCTTCGCCGAACACGACATTCCGTTCGACTTCACGGACTACGACCTCGCCGACGACGCGACGCAGGCGAGGATCATGCGGGAACTCGACGCCGAGGGAGCCAGCGGCTTTCCCTTTGTCAGGATTGACGACACCGTGGTTATCGGCTACCAGCCCGAACGCTACGCGAAACTGCTGGGACTCTGAGGCGGCTCCGAATGAACGCCGAATCCAGGAAACAGGCGCTTCGGTATTTCTTCAGCAAGATCGTAGAGCCGATGGGCTACAAGTTCACACCGGACGTGGAGTTGATGGACTTCCTCCTCGATCAGGAAGTGATGCTCGAAGGCAAGCACGGCGTCCCCTTTTGCCCTTGCCAGCCGCTGACGCACGACCGCGCCCGCAACATGCACATCGTCTGTCCGTGCATTCCGTTCCACCGGACGCATTTCGACGCCATGAAGCGCTGCTGGTGCGGGCTGTTCGTGCACAAGGACGTGACAGACCCTGACAGCCTGCCGCAGGTGTCGGCGAAGGAGTTGGGCATTGAGTAACAGCTTCGTCCAGGCGATCAGGACCAGTGAGGTTGCGCCGGGAGGCATGAAGGCGGTTGTCGTGAACGGGCACGAGATCGTCATCTGCAACTGCGGCGGAAGTTTCTATGCCATCGATCGGCGCTGTGGGCACATGAACGCACCGCTCGAGAGGGGGACGCTGGACGGCACAATCCTCACTTGCGCCATGCACTACGCCCAGTTCGACGTCACCACGGGAGAGGCGCTTTCGGGTCCCGTGCCTCCCGATCTGGGAGACGAAATCCCTCCGCCGAGAATGGGAGCGTTGCTCGAGAACGTCGGCAGGTTGATGCAGCAGATCCGCACCGAATCGATCGGTGTCCACAAGACCACGGTTGAAGCCGGCTGGGTGTCGGTCGCGGTCTAGTTCCGAGTCGGCGTTCCGCAGCGGGTCATGTTCGGCTCGGTGGGAGGGATTCATGCCTGAGAACAGACGCGTCCGTCAAGTCGTCAAGAGCCGCGCCACCATCGAAGGCGCTGGCGTCCATCTCCATCGTGCGATCGGGTTCGGTGCGCCGGAGCAATACGACCCATTCCTTCTCCTCGACGATTTCAGTTCCGACAATCCCGACGATTACCTGAGCGGGTTTCCGTGGCACCCGCACCGCGGGATCGAGACCATCACCTATGTGCTTCGCGGCGAGGTCGAGCACGGGGACAGCCTCGGCAACACCGGCGTGATCTCTCCTGGCGATGTGCAGTGGATGACCGCCGGCAGCGGCATCATTCACCAGGAGATGCCCAAAGGTGACCGAAGCGGGGCCATGCACGGCTTCCAGCTCTGGGCGAACCTGCCGGCCGCGAACAAGATGATGGATCCGCGCTACCGGGGTGTGACGAGCGCTGAGATTCCGAGCGTGACCGATCCGGGGGGCGCCACGATCAAGGTGATCGCCGGTGTCGCGGGCGGCGTGGCCGGGCCTGTGCGGGACGTCGTCACGAGCCCCGAGTACCTCGACGTGAGCCTGCCAGCAGGCCAGTCATTCACCCACCGGACGCCACGCGGTCACACGGTGTTTGCGTATGTGATCGGTGGCAACGGCCTGTTCTGCCAGGAACAGGACCCCTACAGCTACGAAGTCGTGGGTGGGAACTACTTCGACATGAAGCGCGAACGCCTGATCGGCCATGGGCACCTGGTGTTCTTCGGCGACGGCGACGCCGTGGCCGTTTCGGCAGAGGCGACGCCGGTCCGCTTTCTCCTAATTTCCGGACGACCGATCGGTGAGCCGATCGCCTGGCACGGGCCGATCGTCATGAACACCCAGGCGGAGCTGCGGGTCGCCTTCGACGAACTCGAGCGAGGAACGTTCATCAAGGGTCAGGGTGCTCGCTGAGCATCGGCCCGGTTCCGCAACCGATTCGCAGGCTCTCCTGCTCGGGCGCAGAGGATACACCTGCATCGCCGAGTTGCGGTAGAATGCTCTGGCATCACGTTGGACCCAGCGGTCCCTTACCTCTTCCATAATCACCAATCCACGCGACGGCCCTTCGCTGGAGAGGCGGCGGTGTGGCGATCAACATCGGGCTCGACATCGGTGCCATCGGGCTGAAGCTGGCCGCCCTCGGTGCCCCAGACGACCGCGCGCTGCTCGAGACGCTCTGTCGCTCGCAGCCCGGCTTCCGCATGGTCGCCGAGTCGGCGAACCCCCTGGTGGTGTCCGACTACGTGCGGATCGCCGGCAGCCCGATTCAAGCGGCGTACGACATCCTCCACTCCTTCTACGAGTTGGTGCCGGAATCCGGCATCGAGGGCATCCGTGTGACGGGGTCGGGCAGCCGGACGATCGCCCGCCTCCTGGGCATCTACTTCGAGAACGAGTTCAAAGCCGCGGCGCACATGGTGGCGGCATTCTATCCCGACGTCCGGACGGTGTTCGAGATCGGCGGCGAGAGCTCGCGCTACCTGCGCCTCGAACCGGTCGCCGCCGGCGGGCAGAGCCTGATCGCCGACTACGACCGCGGGGGCGAGTGTGCGGCGGGGACCGGGTCATTCCTCGATCAGCAGGCGGCGCGGTTGGGCTACCCGGTCGAGGAAATGAGCGCGGTCGTGCGGACGGCGGGCACGGCGGCGCGCATCGCCGGCCGGTGCTCGGTCTTCGCCAAATCGGACATGATCCACGCCCAGCAGAAGGGTTGCTCGCCGGCCGAGATCCTCCGCGGACTCTGCCGCGCGGTGGCGCAGAACTTCAAGAGCAGCGTGGTCAAGGGCCGGGCCGTCACGGCACCGGTCCTGTTCATCGGCGCAGTCGCCGGCAACCAGGGGGTCGTCGAGGCACTGCGCGAGACGTTCGAACTCGACGAGTCGCAGCTCGTCGTCCCCCCGCTGTACGCATGGTCCGGGGCGATCGGCGCGGCGATGCTGGAAGCGGACGAGACCGAGAAGCGGTCCTTCGGTGAGATCCACCGCCTGCACCAGCACACTGACCAGGTACACCCGTTCGACGGGACGCCGCTCACGCTCGACGATGTGGTGCTGCTGCGGGACCGGGTCAGGCCGTACCGGCGGGCGGCGAGCGGAAGCCGGATTACTGCCTACCTTGGCATCGACGTCGGGTCGGTCTCGACCAACCTCGTCGTCGTGGACGAGGCGGGCGACGTGATGTTCGACAGCTACCTGCGGACGGCGGGGCGTCCGGTCGAAGCCGTGCAGCAGGGGCTGGCTGAACTACGCGCCGCCTGGGACGACCGGATCGCCGTGGCCGGCGTTGGCACGACCGGGTCGGGCCGCGAGCTGGTCGGCGAGTTCGTCGGCGCCGACGTCGTGCACGACGAGATCACGGCGCACAAGACTGGCGCCGTGCACGTCAGCGCGGCGCAGGGCGGCCCGCCGGTGGACACGATCTTCGAAATCGGCGGCCAGGACTCCAAGTTCATCACCATCGAGCACGGCGTCGTCGTCGACTTCACGATGAACGAGGCGTGCGCCGCGGGCACCGGGTCGTTCCTCGAGGAGCAGGCGGACAAGCTCGGGATCAGCATCAAGGACGAGTTCGCGCGCCTTGCGCTGTCGTCCACCGCGCCGACGAGGCTCGGCGAGCGCTGTACGGTGTTCATGGAGCGCGACGTCACGGGCTGGCTCCACAAGGGCGAGCCAATCCCGAACCTGGTGGCGGGCCTTGCCTACTCGATCGCCCTCAACTATCTGAACCGCGTTGTGCGCGGCCGCCACATCGGCGACGTCATCTACTTCCAGGGCGGCACGGCCTACAACGACGCGGTGGCGGCGGCCTTCGCGGCAATCCTCGGAAAGACGATTACCGTCCCCCCGTACAACGGGGTCATCGGAGCGATCGGCGTGGCGCTGATCGCGCGCGACTGGTACCGCGCGAGCCGGGGCGCCACGCGGTTCCGCGGCTACGACCTGACGCGGCTGGAGCGGACGACGCGCGACTTCGTGTGCCGGGCGTGCACGAACGAGTGCGACATCAAGGAATTCACGATCGAGGGGCAGAAGAGCTACTGGGGCGACAAGTGCTCGGACCGCTACCGGCGCCCGTCGCCGCCGGCCCGCCAGCCCATCGTCGAAGACCTCCTCGAGTACCGCGATCGCCTGCTCGAGGAGATCACCGGCGCGCCGGTCGCGACGCCAGAAGCGCTGGAGCCCGGGCCGATCACGGTCGGCATCCCGAGGACGATGGCCACGCTGGAGCGGTATCCGTTCTGGCACGCGTATTTCACGGCCGTCGGTCTGCGGCCGGTTCCGTCGCGGCCCACGGACCGCCGGATCGCGGGCGAGGGTATCGAACTGGCACTGGCCCAGCCGTGTTTTCCGGTCCAAGTGGCGCACGGCCACGTGCGGTCGCTGTTCGAGCTGGGTGTGGACTACGTCCTCGTGCCGAACATGCTCGACAACGAGACGCACGACGACTCGCCCTGCGTGTCGCACTTCTGTCCGTGGACCCAGACGCTGCCGTACGTCCTGCGGTCCGCGCCGAGGCTCGAAGCGTTCGGCAGCCGGATCCTGGCGCCCGGCCTGCACTTCCAGCTCGGGCCCGACCGGGTCAAGGAGGCGCTGGCCGGGATGGCGGCTCATCTCGGGGTGCGGCGCCGCGAGAGCGATCGCGCGGTGGACGCGGCCTATGCGGCGCAGCGGCGGTTCCAGGACGGGCTGCTCGAAGCGGGCCGGCGCGCGCTCGACGCCCTCGACCGGGCCGGCGAGCCCGGCCTCGTGCTGGTGGGCCGGCCGTACAACATCTACGACCGCAACATCAACTGCGACATACCGCGGAAGCTGCGCCGCTACTACGGCGCCAACGTCATCCCGCTCGACTTCCTTGTGACGGGCCGCGAGTCGGTGGACGACCTGCACGCAAACATGTACTGGACGTCGGGCCAGCGCATCCTGCAGGCGGCGCGCCTCGTGGCATCGCGGCCAAACCTGCACATCATCTACATCTCCAACTTCAAGTGCGGGCCCGACTCGTACATCAAGTACTTCACCCGGCGGGCCGCCGGCGCGCCGCTGCTCGTCCTCTCGTTCGACGGCCACGGCAACGACGCCGGCTACCTCACACGGTGCGAGGCCTACCTCGACAGCAAGGGCATTCTGCGATGCTATCCGGACCAGGCCGGGAGCGACCTCCCCGGAACCGTGACCACCCGCTGACTGGCAAGACGGTCTACATCCCGCCGATGGCCTACGGGAGCGCGCGCGCGTTCGCGGCGGGTTTCCGGTCGATCGGCGTGCAGGCGGCGCTCACGCCGCCGTCCGACGCCCGCACGCGCGAGCTGGGTGCCCGCTATACGTCGGGCGACGAGTGCTTCCCTGCCAAGGTCACCGTCGGCGATTTCATGCGCGTGCTCGAGCGGACCGACACCGATCCCGCGCGCACGGTCTTCTTCATGCCCACGGCCGACGGCCCGTGCCGCTTCGGCCAGTACTCCGCGTACCTGCGCGGCCTGCTGGACGCGCACGGGTTTCCGCAGGTGGAGGTGCTGTCGCCGACCAGCCGCAATGCGTACGGCGGCCTCGGCACCCTCGCCCGGCCCTTCGTGCGGACGGCGTGGCGGATGCTGGTTGCTGCCGACATCCTGCAGAAGCTGCTGCTGCAGCACCGGCCGTACGAGCGACGGGTCGGTACCGCGGACGCGACGTTCGAGGAATGCCTGGACGACATCTGCACGGCCGTCGAACACGGACCCGCCGCGCCCGCCGCGCAACTGCGCGCACTGCGGGCGGCCCTGGTGCGCTGCCGGCTGCGGTTCGCGGGTCTCGACACCCGGCCCGATCCCTCGCGCCCGCTCATCGGCGTTGTCGGCGAGATCTTCTGCCGCCTGAACACCTTCTCGAACGAGGACGCCGTCCGGCGCCTCGAGCAGGCGGGAGCCGAGGCATGGCTGTCGGGCATCACCGAGTGGATCTGGTACACCGTGGCCGAGCAGTACCGCAAGCTACGGCTGCACGGGCGGATCATGTCGATGGAAGGCGTTTCGACGTGGGCACGCGAGCGCGTGCAGCACCACGAAGAGCAGGTGCTGCTCGAGCCGTTCCGCGACGACTTCGCGGGCTACGAGGAACCTGACGTCGCCGAGGTCGTCGAGGTGGCGCGGCCGTACCTGCCGGTGGACGGCGCTCTCGGCGAGATGGTGCTGAACGTCGGCCGAGCGATCCGGCTGGCCGCCCTTGGCGTGGACGGCATCATCGACATCAGCCCCTTCACGTGCATGAACGGCATCGTGTGCGAGGCCGTCTACCCCCGCGTCTCGCGCGATCTGAACGGCCTCCCGATCCGGACACTATACTTCGACGGTACGCCGAAGGACCTCGAGGGCGACCTTGGCGTCTACCTGGACCTCGCGCGCAGCTACCAGCGGCGAAAGACGGTCGCGCGTCCGCCTGCGGCGCCGCTGAGCCGGGCGAGCCATCGATGAGCGAACGCCATCGTAACGGTCGTTCGCCAAACCGTTAACGCCGCGCGCGACGTGCGCGGTCGGTGACGATGGCGAGTTCCTTGCGGAACAGCTGGTTCTCGGGGAAGTCCTGCACGAGGCCCGCCAGCAGTTGCTCCGCGTCAGCGGTCTTCTTCTCGCGCAGGGACGCGACGACGAGCAGCACGCGTGCGAACGGCCCGTAGTAGCGGCCGTGACGCGCCGTCAACTTCAACTGCTCGATCCCTCGCCGTTTGTTCCCCTCGATTCCGTCGTAGCGTACCAGCCACCGGATGAAGAACGGCAGGTCGCCCACGATGTACTCGAGGGCTCCGAAGTTCAGATAAGCGTCGTAGAACGGCGGCGTTCGCGCGAGCAGCTTGCGGGCGGGCTCGAGAGCGATGGGCGCAAGCTTGATGCTCCGCCACGTCCGACGTTCGACCAGCGCCGTGTAGTCGGTTTCGATCCCCGCGCTCATGCACAGTGCGAACAGCGCGTCCTCATCGCCGGGGCTGCCGGCAAGGCGCGCACTGGCGAGCTTTCGGGCGCTCTCGAGCGCCGCGAACAACCGGGTGCGCACCGCTGGATCCGGCACGAGCCGCGAGGAACCATCGACCATGTTGTCGTCGTTCATGAAGAACCGCATTTCGAGGATCTTGAGGCGGTCGAGTTCCATGAACAGGTAGGTGCCGGCGCGGACGGAGGAGAGCAGCGGGTTCTGCGGGTCGGTCTGCGTCGCGGCGTCGATGATGGAGAGGCTGCCGGCGAAGTCAAAGTTGTACATCCGTTGGAAGGCACAGTCGACCGGGCTTGGCGCGATCGGCTGCCCGGACGCCCGGGCTGGTTCTGGAACGGCCATGGCAGCAGCCAGAGCTGCCGCCATGACCAGCCGGATCATGGCCGCCACCGGGCGTACAGCGCCTGTCCCCTGTCTCTGTCGTACACGAGCAGGTACCAGTCGCGATACGTGAACCCCTGGACGACGGACCCGAAGAGGAATCCGCAGATGCCGGGACCGGCCACGTCGAAAGAGTAGACGAGGGCCATGATCCCGAGGCAGTAGAGCCAGTGGTGGACGTGCAGGTAGTAGCGGCCGACAGGAATCCTGAGCGATCGGTCGAGCCGGTCACCCTCGTACTTGCCGGCGAACGCGTTCCAGAACCCCATGCCCGCGGCGCCGCCCAACAGGAAGAGTACGATCGTCATGGCAGCATCAGGAACCGACAAACTCTCCACCGACCAACGGCCGCGTGCTGCTGACGAGGGCGACCTGCGATCTGGATGCAGTCCTCAGCATCCTGGTAAGTATCGGCAGAGCCGACAGGTTGTCAAGTGCGAAGTCCTCTTCGGATCCTCAATCGTGCAGGACGACGCTGAGCAGCGAGTTGTTGATCTTGACCCCGGCGCTGAGATCGCCGGAGTATGCGATGAACCCCAATCGCTTGAACTTGTTCATGAAGAAGTTGATGCGCGACCGCGTGGTGCCGACCATTGCCGACAGGGTCTCCTGCGAGATCGTCGGCACCACCCGGCGCGGTTTGTCCTGCGTGCCGTAGCGCGCGAGGAGCAGCAGTGTCCTCGCCAGCCGTTTCTCGCTGGAGTTGAAGAGTTGGTCGATCAAGTCCTCCTCGATGCGGACGTTCCGTGACAGCATGTGAGAGATGAAGCGGTCCGAGAGTGCATGCTGTTCGTGTAAGAGGCTCACCATCTGATCCTTGTCGACCACGAGTACGGTGGTCGGCGTGATCGCCGTCGCGCTTTCTATTCGGATCGGTTGACCCGCCAGACAGCCTTCGCCGAAGAATTCGCCGGGACCGAGCAGCGCCACGACGGCCTCTCTGCCGGCATTGGAGACGACCGATACCTTCACCCCGCCCTTTTGGATGTACATCACACCTTGACACGGGTCGCCTTGCGAGAAGATGACGTCGGATCGCCCGTATTCCAGGATCTTCTTCGAGAGCCCGGCCGAGTCGAGAAACGCCTGCACATTGAAGCCGTCTGTGCGTTTGCCCATACACCGACGATACTCTCCTGATCCTGAACGACGTGTTCACAACGGCACACACGATTCTCGAGCCGGCGTCCAGCATTCTGGAGAAGCCTATGAGCGCCAGCTCTTCTTGTCTCACGAACCGGTTATGGACGATCATGCTTCAGTCCGAACGCGCCAATTCGATTCGCCCACCCGGGAGGCACCCATGCCGCAGACGGCACACATCGAACGGCACTTCACTGGTTCAGCGATCGTGCGAGACGTCGTCATCGGCATGTCCGATGGGCTGACCGTCCCCTTTGCGCTGGCGGCGGGCCTCTCGGGCGCCGTCGACAACACGAGCATCATCGTGACTGCCGGCCTGGCAGAGATCGCCGCAGGCTCCATCGCCATGGGGTTGGGCGGCTATCTGGCCGCACGCAGCGATGCCGAGCACTATCAGGCGGAGCGAATGCGCGAAGAGACCGAAGTGCGGGAGAAACCGACGTTGGAGGCGGAGGAGGTGGCGGAGATCTTTCGCGGCTACGGCCTCACGCCGGCGGAAATCGGGCCGGTTCTCGGCGCGTTTCGCACACGCCCCGCAGCATGGGTCGATTTCATGATGCGATTCGAGCTGGGACTCGAGAAGCCCGATCCGCGCCGGGCGCTTGCCAGCGCGCTGACCATCGCGTCGGCGTACATCGTCGGCGGGTTCATTCCGCTGGGGCCGTACATGCGCATGAAGGCAACCACGGCGCTGGCTGGCTCCGTCGGTATCACGCTGGTTGCGCTCGCCATCTTCGGGTATGTGAAGGGCCAGTTCACCGGTGCGTCGCCGGCCCGGAGTGCCCTGCAAACGGTGCTCATCGGCGGATTGGCCGCCGCGGCGGCATTCGCGATCGCACGGGCGATTTCATGACTCGGGCGAGGCCATGACGAATCCACCCACTGACAACGCGGCTACACCTCCCTCCGGCGACCGGCCCAAGACCTCGAAAGAAGCAACTCCCGGGCGGCCGCGTTGGCGACCGCAGCCCTGGTGGCTGATCTTCGTCGTTCTCATGATCGCCAATTACGCGGTGACACAGCTGTTCTACCCTGAGCCCTCGTCGATCACCGTCCCCTATACCTTCTTCAAGGCGCAGGTCGAGGCGGGCAATGTCGAGGACGTCACCAGTGTGGCCGATTCGATCGAGGGCAGCTTCAAGACGAAGGTCACCTATCCCCCCCCGAAATCGCAGGCGGCGCCGGCCAACGCACCCTCATCGGCTCCTGCCGGCCAGCCCAAGGCCCGCACGTCGATGCAATTCAAGACGCAACGGCCGGCCTTCGCCGACCAGGATCTCGAGAGGCGCCTCGAAGAGAAGGGCGTGGTCATCAAGGCCGTCGACGAGAACGCGTCATCCTGGTTCAAGCTGCTCGTTGGTTTTGGTCCCACCCTGCTGCTGGTCGGCGCCTTTGTCTGGATCAGTCGCCGCAGTGCGGCGGCGGCCGGCGGTGGGCTGTTCAGCCTCGGGCGCAGCCGAGCCAAGCGCTACAGCGAGGATCAGCCGAAGGTCACTTTCGACGACGTGGCCGGGATCGACGAGGCCGAGAACGAGCTGGTCGAGATCGTCGACTTCCTGAAGAATCCCGCCAGGTACCAGCGGCTCGGTGGTACCGTGCCGAAGGGCGTGCTGTTGATTGGCGAACCCGGAACCGGCAAGACGCTGCTGGCGCGCGCCATCGCCGGGCAGGCGGGCGTCCCCTTCTTCAGCCTCAGCGCTTCCGAGTTCATCGAGATGATCGTGGGCGTCGGCGCGTCCCGCGTGCGCGACCTGTTCAAGCAGGCGCGGGAGGCGGCGCCCGCGATCATCTTCATCGACGAACTGGACGCCATCGGCCGCACGCGCGGCAGCGGCGCGCAGCTCGGCGGTCACGACGAGCGCGAGCAGACCTTGAACCAGATCCTGACGGAGATGGATGGCTTCGATCCCCGCGAGAGCGTCATTGTCCTGGCCGCCACCAATCGCGCGGACGTCCTCGACCAGGCGCTGTTGCGCCCGGGGCGCTTCGATCGGCGCGTCGTGGTCCAGCGCCCGGACCGCGCCGGCCGTGCCGCGATTCTCGGTGTGCACACCCGGCACGTCCCTTTGGCGCCGGACGTCTCGCTCGAACGCATAGCCGCCGAGACACCCGGCCTGGTTGGCGCCGAGTTGCGCAACCTGGTCAACGAGGCGGCCCTGCTGGCGGCACGCAAGGACGCGAACGCGGTTCGGGCCGAGGATTTCGCGGAGGCGCTGCAGAAGATCACCCTCGGGCCGGCCCGCCACATTCTGCTCAGCCCGGCGGACCGGGAACGCACCGCCTACCACGAGGCGGGGCACGCGCTGCTCGCGCTGCTGACGCCAGGCAGCGACCCGGTTCACCGGGTCTCGATCGTGCCACGCGGCATGGCGCTTGGGGCCACCTATCAACTTCCGGTCGACGATCGGACCAGCTATGCCGAAGACTATCTTCAGGCGCGGATCACCTGCGCTCTCGGCGGCCGCGCGGCCGAGAAGCTCGTCTATGGAGTGGGGACGACCGGCGCCGAGAACGACCTCCAGCAGGTCACGGAGATCGCCCGTCACATGGTGTTGCGGTGGGGGATGAGTGAGAAGCTCGGTCCGGTGAGCTTTGTCGCACCCCAGGACGACGGGCTGCCGCCGGCCTTCCAGCAGCGCCCGTACAGCGAGGCCACCTCAGAGCTGATCGACGCCGAAGTTCGCCGCATCGTCGAGGAGAGTCACAGAGAAGCCGACCGGCTGTTGGCCGGGCACCGGGGTCAGTTGGAGGCTCTCGCCCAGGCCTTGCTGAAAGCCGAATCGCTCAACGCGCAGGAGATCCGGGAAGCCACGGGCCTGACCGATCCACATGTCCAGGAACAGGACCCGTCCCCGGGCATGCAGGAAGGCCATACATAGCGACTTCGCTCAACGTGCTGGCCAGAGTCTACCTCTTCCCGGCCGGCACCTCCCTGGTGGTGAGCATGCCGGCGGTCACACCCCGCTCTCGCTGCTGTCCACCGCTGTCCCGAGCTGCTGGCGCGCCGTCTGCCTGACCGTCTTCCGGTGCGCCAGCCACTCCTGGAAGTGCTCCAGGTAGATGTAGTAAATCGGTGTGATGTAGAGCGTCAGCGTCTGCGATACAAGCAGGCCGCCCACAACCGCCAGGCCGAGCGGCCGCCGCGCCTCCGATCCCGCACCCCAGCCCAGCGCGATCGGCAGCGTGCCCATCAGCGCCGACATCGTCGTCATCATGATCGGGCGAAACCGGACCCGGCACGCCTCGTAGATGGCATCGGCCGCGCTCAGGTTCTGCCGGCGCCGCGTCTCGATCGCAAAATCGATCATGATGATGCCGTTCTTCTTCACGAGGCCGACCAGCATGATGATGCCGACGAAAGCGTAGATATTCAGGTCGTGCTTGAACAGCAGCAGCGTGAGCAGCGCGCCGAAGCCCGCCGAGGGAAGCCCGGAGAGAATCGTGAGCGGGTGGATGAAGCTCTCGTAGAGGACGCCCAGGACGACGTAGATCACGAAGATCGCGAGGGCGAGCACCCAGCCCAGGCCGGTCATCGACTCCTTGAACGCCTGGGCCGCCCCCTGGAAGCTGCCCGAGATCGTGGCGGGAAGGGTGTCGGTTGCCAACGCCTGCACCCGTGCCACCGCATCGCCAAGCGCAATCCCGGGCTTGAGGTTGAACGACAGCGTGACGGACGGCAGCTGGCCGGTGTGGTTCACCGACAGCGGTCCGACCGTCTGACGCGTGGCAACGAGGTTCGAGAGGGGCACGAGCTTGCCGGCGTCCGTCTGCAGGTAGAGCAGCGAGAGGGCGGCCGGGTCGC
>DASVIS010000099.1:0-21379 GCA_036381995.1 Vicinamibacterales bacterium
GCCCAGAAAGTACGACACGAGGTACCCGATTTCGTCCGGGGCCAGCGCGAGCCCGAAGCGGACATTCGCGTCAGCGATGGCCGCCGCGCCGCCGCCGAGCACATCGACTTCGGTCATCGGCTTCGGTGCGACGTGACGGAACAGGTCCTCCGCCGCATCGATCGAAGGCAGCACCGCTTCCGTCATCCGGTCGTGCAGCAGGGGCAGGATGCGGCGTGGGTCCCTGTGCCCGCGGACGTCGGCCGGCCAGGCCAGGTGGAAGACCGTTCCGCGCTCAATCCGGCGGACGAAATCGAGCTGGCAGAGCCGCGCGATGTCGGTAGCCTTCGACGACCATGGGGAGATCGTGCCGGGGCGCGGCGTCACCAGCACGGTCGTGGTCCAGCTTCCGTACGCTGCCGCCGGCGGGCCGTACGTCAGCAGGCGATCGAGCACCTCGGACTCACGGGTCTCGAGTTCGCGCGTCACCTCGACGAAATGCCAGTATTGGGCCGAGCGGACCGAGGCCTCCGGGTGCGCTGCACGGACTAGCCGATTCAGCTTCTCGAGTCGGAAGATGGAGAGAGCCGCGCCGCCGGGCCGCTTGAAAAAGGGCATCTGCAGATTGTACCCCGCCGACAGGCAGGGCTGCGCGCTCGCCCGGCCGCTGGCTCCGCCGATGAGGGGGCGGGCCTTCCTGATGTATGCTGCTGAGCCAAAGGTATGGAAAAGTGCCAGCAGCGCGGCGAGCCATGATTCGGGCGGTGCCGATGGTCGGTTTGGCGATGGTGGCCGCCGCGCTGTGCGTTGCCGCGCCAGCAGGTCGCGGGGCTGCCTTCGACTTCGCTCAGGCCAGGAAAGCCCCGCGCCACATCAAGCTGGTCCCGCGCCACACGCTCTACCTGACATTCGACGCGGACATGACGCCGGCCATGCTGCGGCGGCTGCATAGCGGCGAGGTGTCGTCCTGGTACGACCCGGCCATTCTCCAGTTTCTGCAGGAGAACCATGTTCCCGCCGCAATCTTCGTGAGCGGCCTGTTCGCCGAAGCGTATCCGGATCTCATCGACCGACTTGCGCACGATCCGCTCTTCGTCATCGGCGTTCACGGCTACCGGCATGCCGCGTTCACGCGCAACTGCTACGGCCTGCCGTCGCTGCGCACGGATGCCGACAAACTCGACGACATCACTCGTGCCCGGGACACAATCGCGCGGCTTGCTGGCAGAACCCCGATGCTGTTTCGCTATCCGGGCCTCTGCCACGACTCCCACGACGACGCGCTGGTGCGGCAGGCGGGCCTGGCGGTGGACACGCCGTCCGTCATCACGGGCGACTCGTTCAATCACGATGTCGAGGCGATCGCACACCAGGTGCTCAGGCAGGCGAGGGACGGCGGAACCGTCATCTTCCACCTGGGAGGACCAAACGCGCCGGTGACGCTCGACGCGCTGGAGAAGGTCGTGCCCGCGCTGAAGAGAAAGGGCTACGAGTTTGGCTGCCTTCGCGCTTCACGGGATACGGCGGCACCGGCGCCAGCGTCCCCGGCTGCTTCTTCAGCAGGTCGAGAATCACCGAGATCGCCTTGTCGAGCTGCTGATCCTCACCGGCGTACTCCCTTGCCGGATCGTTGTCCACGAAGATATCCGGTTCGACGCCTACGCCCTCGATGACCCACGACTTGCCGGCCACGTCGTAGCGTGAGAACTCAGGCTTGTTCAGGAAGCCGCCATCGAGGAACGGCAGCGTCCCGCTGATGCCGACGACGCCGCCCCACGTGCGCTTGCCGATCACGGGCCCGATCTTGTGGGTCTTGAACCGCCAGGTGACCAGGTCGCCGTCCGACGCCGAGAACTCGTCGGCCAGCAGCACCTTCGGCCCGACGATCATCGCGCCCGGATTGGTCTGCGGCGTCCCGTTCCGCGCGATGTCCACGAGCACCAACTCGCGCCGCAGCCGCTCGATGATCATGGGCGAGACGTTGCCGCCGCCGTTGCTGCGGACGTCCACGATCATCGCTTCCTTGTCCGTCTGCGGATAGAAGTACTTGGCGAACTCGTTCAATCCCGGCGCGCCCATGTCCGGCACGTGGATGTAGCCGACGCGCCCGCCGGAGGCCTTCGCCACCTTGGCGATGTTGTCCCGGACCCAGTTGAAGTAGTAGAGGCCCCGTTCGTCCTCGGTCGGGATCACGACCGAGTCGTGGGCGCCCTGCGCGGTCGCGGTGCCGTTCACGCTCAGCGTCACCTGCTTGCCGGCCTTGCCGGCGAGCGCCTCCCAGATGTCCGTCAGACCCGCCGTTGACCTGCCGTCCACGGCCACGATGAAGTCGCCTTCGCGGACGTTCACGCCAATCTCGGTGAGCGGGGATCGCAGCGCCGGATCCCAGTTCTGGCCCTTGAAGATCCTGGTGATCCTGAAGAACTTCGACTGGGTGTCACGCTCGACGCGCGCGCCGAGCAGCCCCATCGGAATGCGCGTCAGCTTCGGCAGATCGCCGCCGCCGACGTAGGTGTGGCCCGAGTTCAGCTCGCCGATCAGCTCGCCGATGATGTAGGTCAGGTCGGCGCGGTGATTGACGTGCTCGACGAGCGGCGCGTACTTGGCGCGCATCGCCGCCCAGTCGACGCCGTTCATGTTGGGCGCGAAGAAGAAGTCCCTCATCTGACGCCACGACTCGTCGAAGATCTGCTTCCACTCGGCATGGCGATCGACGGTCACCTTCATGTCGCTCATGTCGAGGTAATCGCGCAGCTCGAACTTGATCGCCGGCGTGTCGATGATCGCGTAGCGGCCGCCAGACCCCACGAGCATCTTCTTGCCGTCCGCGGAGATCTCGTATCCGGTGCCGCTGCCAAGCTGGGTTTCGCTCTGCTTGTCGAAGTCGAAGACGTACAGCGCGCCCGGCTCGCGCGAGCTGCCGCGGCCGTAGTAGAGGCGGTTGCCCACCGACCGGATCGAGCGGTAGTTCGCCGCCGGCGTCGGAAGGACCGCGATCCTGGCGAGAATCCCCTCGACGTCGACGTTCACGACCGGCGTCGCGTCCTTCTTCGCCTCATCCTTCTTCGGTTCTTCCTTCTTCATCTCGCCCGGCTTGGCCTGCGGCGGCGCCTTCACGGCCGCGGGCGCGTCGGTCTTGGCATCTGCCGGCATCGGGGGATTCGGCTCGTCTTTGATCTTCACTTCGTCGCTGCGTGGCGCGAGCGGGCTCTTCGTCTCCTTCGCCAGCGTGACGAAGTAGATCTTCGACATGTCGTTGTAGACGTGCTCGAACTCGGTCTGCCCGTAGGTCGGGTTGAACGAGCGCGCCGACACGAAAAACAGCAGTTTGCCGTCGCTGCTGAATTCGGGGCCGGACACCGCGAACCAGCCGTCCGTCACGGGCGTCGCCTGCTTCGATTCGAGCGAGTAGAGGAAGATCCGCCCCATCGTCTCGTCCTCGGGTTTCGAGTAGGCGATCCACTTGCTGTCGGGGGACCAGGCATACTGGCTGACGACGCCGACCGGGGATTCGACGACGGTGGTGACCGCCTTCGTCCCGACATCGACGAAGTGGAGGCGCTGCTTCCGATCGGACCACATGATCTTCCTGCTGTCGGGCGACCAGATCGGATCGAACTTGTAGTTGTCGCTGTTCTTCGTGAGCTGCACAGCCGCGCCCTGCCCATCCTGCGGGGCAATCCAGATTTCGTCCTCGCCGGTGGCGTCGGAGATGTAGGAGATCCAGCGGCCGTCCGGCGACCACTTCGAGTTGCGCTCGTGCACGCCAGGCGTGTGCGTGATGTTGCGCGTCGGCCCGTACTTCGCAGGCACCGTGAAGACGTCCCCGCGCGAGCCGAAGAGCGCGCGGTTGCCGTCCGGCGCGATTTCGAAATTCGTCACGCTCCCACTGACATCGACCACGACCGGGCGGCCGCTGTCGAAGTCCTCGGCAATCGTCACCGGCACCCTTTCGGCCTTCTCCGTCGCGAGGTCGAACCGGTAGAGGTATCCGCCGTTTTCGAACACGATGGCGTTGTCGCCGAGCGAGGGGAACTTGATGTCGTAGTCGGTGAAGGCCGTGAGCTTCTTCGTCTGCTTCGAGTCGAGGTCGTAGCTGTAGAGGTTCATCCGGAAGGACTGGTCGCGATCCGACACGAAGTAGATCTTGTTCCCCTTCCACATCGGGATGATGTCCAGCGCCGGATTGTTCGTGAGGTTGGTCGTCGTCTTCGCCTTGAAGTCGTAGAGCCACACGTCGTCGGCCATTCCGCCCCGGTAGCGCTTCCACGTGCGGAACTCGCGGAACACACGGTTGTAGACCAGTTGCTGGCCGTCGGCCGAGAACGAGGCAAACCCGCCGCGCGGGAAGGGCAGTTCCTCGATCGGGCCGCCATTCACGCTGGCGAGGTACAACTTGCCGAGGAAGTCGTTCCACTCGGTGCGGCGCGAGCGGAACAGGATGTGGCTGTCATCCTTCCAACCCATCACGAGGTTGTTCGGCCCCATGCGATCGGCCACATCGTCGCGGCCAAGGGTGGCCGTCCACGTCAGGCGCTTCGGCACGCCGCCCTGAGACGGCATGAGGTACACCTCGGTGTTCCCGTCGTACTGCCCGGTGAACGCCAGCCACTTTCCGTCCGGCGAGAAGCGCGCGAACATCTCGAACCCGATGTCGCTCGTCAGGCGACGGGCGACGCCGCCGGCGGTGGCGACCGTATAGAGATCACCCGCGTAGGTGAAGACGATCTGGTTCCCGTGAATCGTCGGGAAGCGCAGCAGGCGAGATTCCGGCGTCTGGGCGCTCGGACCGGTGTGGCTGGCCGACAGCAGGAGCATGACAGCGGCGGTGAGGAAGAGTCTTCTCATAGCCGATGAATATACGCCCGCTCGACTGCTTTCCGCGTTCTCCGTCTTGCGTTTTCCGTTAGCATAGATCTTTCGGTGTTTCTCCGCCCCCGCCTCAAGGACCCGCGTGGAGATCGACCCACAGCAGATTCTGATCGACGACGACGTGCCAGCCGCGTCGGAGCCAGAACGGCAAGTACTCGGCATACCCAGGACCGTGCTCGTCCTTTCGGCGACGCACGGGGTCAACGATGTCTTCACCAACATCTACGCCCCGCTGCTCCCGTTGTTCATCCTCCGTCTCGGGCTGTCGTTGACCGCAGCCGGGACGATCGCGGCGGCGATCCAGATCGCCGGGTCCATCGCGCAGCTCGTGTTCGGGCCGCTCGCCGATCGCTGGCGCCCGAAGGTGCTGGCCGTCGCCGGCCCGATTGTTGCCGTCAGCGTGATGAGCCTGGCGGGGCTCGCCACATCGCCGCTGATGCTCGGCGCCATCCTCGTCGTCGGATGCCTCGGGAGCGCGGCTTTCCACCCGACTGCCGCCGCCATCGTCAACCGCGTCGGCGGCGCGCGGCGCGGCACCGCCATGTCCGTGCACGTGACGGGCGGGGCGATGGGCAACGCGATCGCGCCGATGCTGTTCGCGCCCTACGCGCAGTATTTCGGCCTGTCCTGGACGCCGCTGCTCGCCATTCCCGCGCTCGTGCTGCTGGTCGGGATCCTGCGGCGGATTCCCGACGTGCGGCTCAGTCACGGGCACGTGCCCTCGGGGTTCAGCGCGCTTCGGCCGTACGCAAGGCCTCTCGCGCTCCTGTGGGCGGCGGTCGTCCTGCGCACCGTCGTCGCCCTCGGATACTCGACGTTCCTGCCGGTGCTGATGACGAAGCGGGGGATGTCGGTGACGGAAGCGGGCCTGGCCGTCGGTGCCTACCTGGTGGCCGGGAGCTTTGGCGGTCTGGCCGGTGGTCCGTTCGCCGACCGCTTCGGCCCGCGGCGGGTCATCGCGGCGACGCTCGCGCTCTCCGTGCCGCTGCTCCTGGCAGCCCTGGTTCTCACGGGCCCGGCGGCACTCGTCGCGCTGACGGCCGGCGGGTTCTTCCTCGGCTCGACCTTGCCGGCGAACATCACCTATGCGCACGCGATTGCGCCGGTTGCCACGGGCACCGTGTCGTCCCTGATGCTCGGTGTGGCGTGGGGCGTTGGGGGGCTTGCGGTGCCGCTGGTGGGGATGGCCGGCGACTCCGTCGGACTCCAGCCGGCGCTGCTGTCCCTGGCCGTCCTTCCGGCTGTCGCCGCACTGCTGACGATGCGATTGCCGGAGCGCGGCTCGCTCGCCTGACGAGCCCGGCGACGGCGGCCGGTTCCTGCGTTCCCCGTTCGGCGTTCTCCGTTGAGAAGGGGCGCTTCAACGGGCGTCTACCCCCGTCGATACACCAGCGCGACCAGCGTCTTGTCGTCGCCGCCCATATTGACTGACAGGCCGTAGGGACGGTCTTTCGGGATCTCGATCTGCGCGCGGTTCGCGCGGCCGGTCAACTGCTCCCAGAGCGTGACCGCCTGGTGCACGCCAGTCGCGCCGGTGGGGTGGCCCCACCCGATGAGGCCGCCCGTCGTGTTGAACGGCACGCGCCCGCCGCGCGCCGTCTGTCCGTCGAGCACGAAATCCGGTCCCTTGCCGGGCTCGGCCAGGCCGATCGCCTCCACCGCCAGGATGCCCGCGATCGTGAAGCAGTCGTGTGTCTCGACGGTCGCCAGTTGGTCCACCGTGATGCCCGCCGACGCCAGCGCGCACTGCACGGCGCGACGCGTGGTCTCGAGTCGCGTCGGTTCGGCGGGCGGGCTCGTGAGATCGGCTTCCACTTGCCCGATGCCGACAATCTCCACCGCCGCCGTCCTCGGGATGCCCGCACGCTCCAGGCCGTCTTCCGAGGCGATCGCGATGGCCGACGCGCCGTCCGATACCTTCGAACAGTCGAACACGTTCAGGTGATCGACGAACGACCCGGGATTCGGCTCGGCGAGGGCGATCGCGTCGAGATCGCGGGCCGTGTTGTGGTACTCCTGGGCCGTCGGGCACAGCCGCGCGTTCTCGATGGCGTTGCGATACCACCGCGCCATGGCCTGGCGCGTTCGATCGCGCCCGTACTTCTCGTAATAGGCGCCGGCCCGGTCGCTGAACTTGGCGGGAAAGAAATACGCGTGGCCCTCCTTCCGCTCGCGGCTCCAGCCAGCGGTCGCCAGGATGTCGGCCCCGTAAATCGCTTTCACCGTGTTCTGCACCTCGACCCCAACCGCCAGCACCATCTCGGCCGTCTCGGCCAGCACCGATTTGATGCCCGCAGCAAGCGCCAGCGCGCCCGAGCAGCACGCACCCTCGACGCGGGTGCACGGCTTCCACTGCAGCCCCCCGTCAATGGCCGGAATCAGCGCCGCGAGGTTTCCCTGGCTGTTGAAGCGCGCCGCCATGAAATTGCCAATCACGCCCTCGTCGATGTTCACGGCACCGCCGACCTGCTGCAAGACGCCACGCCCCGCCTCGCAGATGTAGTCCTCGAGCCCCGGCCTCGGCTTCTTCGGGTGGAACTCCTTCCGGCCGGTGCCCATCGACACCGTGTTGTACCCGGCCGTCATGTACACCTTGCGTCGCAGCTTGTTCATACGCTCATCACCCGAAATAGTCGTTGATCGGGCCGTAGGCATGGAAGAAGCCCGTCACGAGCACCAGGTTCACGTCATTGGCGTCTCGGGCCACACCGTCGCTGACCAACTTCAATCCGATCTCACGCGACCGCGCCCCGTAACGCCGCGCAACGTCGGCGCCGGCGGTATCCATCGACTTCAGCTTGCCGAAGAACTGCGCGAGAAGGGTGTCCTTCGCCGCGTCACGCACGGCGACCTTCCACGGCAGCGCGGGTTCAGGCAACGGGCCCAGCCTGGCATCACAGGTCGCCTGGAACTCCGCGATCGGCACGTAGCGTCTCGAATCCGGATCGTAGACACCCGCCGGCTTGCCCTGCGGGTACTGAAGGAATCCTTCCTTCTGCGATCCGTCATGGTTCTGGCCGCCACGGACCCCCTGCACCATCAGACGATCGATCAGCGGGCTGTGGAGGTCTTCTCCCGGCAGCCTCGGGTTCATGACACCCAAAATGCACTGGCAGACATCGAGCCCCACATAGTCGATGAGCTGGAAGATTCCCATCGGCCGGACGAGGAAGTCCTGGCTCACCCGGTTCACGCTATAGACGGCTTCGACAAACGGCATGCCCCCGCGGAGACGCTCGACCTCGGCCACCGCGTGCAGCAGGTCGCGCATGAAATGGCCGTTGCCGATGAACCCGGCGCGATCGGCGGACGGCACGACGACCTTTCGGAGGTTCTTGCACAGGACCTCGGCGAACGCCGCCACTTCGTCGGTCGTCGTCCGGCTCCGGATCAACTCCACCAGCTTCTGCACCGCCGGCGGATTGTAGAAGTGGAACCCCAGGATCCGCCCGCCCAGGCGGGCCTTCTGATCGATCTCTTCGATAGGAATGGACGACGTGTTGGTGAAGACCCAGGGGCGTCCGGGATTGTCCGTGGCGGTTCGGGCGAGAAGCTTCAGCTTCAGCGCCAGGTCCTCGGGCGCCGCCTCGAAAATCACGTGCGCCTCGGCCGCCGCCTCGAGCATTGTCGTCGGGCGTACCACGTCGAGCACATCGTCGACGTACTGCCGGACGATGTCACCGTTGTCCACGAGGTCGGCCCGACTGGCATAGACCCTTCGGAGGGCGACGATCTTCTTCTCGGCCGCCTTCTGCACCTGCTCGCGCAGGTACTTCACCAGGCCGTCGAGCGCCTGGTGCGACACGTCCACGGCGTGGAGCACATGGCGCCGCGCCCGGTTCTCGGGCCTCAGCCCGACGTCCGCCATCTCCATGGCGAGCAGGAGGACGATGCCGCTGCCCATCTTGCCGGCGGCGCCAAGCACCGCTACGTTCTCGAGCCTCTCCGCGTAGTCCATATGCCTCCGGGGAAGCCGGCTTGCGGCTCGCGACGCGCAACTCACGGCCCGGCCGATCACGAGGCCGACAGCCGATCTTCGAGCGAGAATGCTAGGATCACTCTACGACAAAGGAGAACGGGTGCCAAGCAAGCTGCGGTAAGATGAGCTGGTGCGCCACTCTACGGAGGAAGAGCATATGAAGAGAATGGCCATCGCCCTCATCATCGCGCTGCCGATCGCCTTCGGCGCAGTCGCCCTCGCCCAGACGCACCAGGAAACGTCCACGAGTGTGCCCGAGCTGGAGCAGTTCCACGAGGTGATCATGCCGATGTGGCACACTGCGTATCCGGCCAGAGACTACGCCGCCCTCCGGAAGATCTCGAAGGACGTTGAGGCCGGCGTGGCGAAGATCGCCGACGTGAAGCTCCCCGGCATCCTCCGTGAAAAGGAAGCTGCCTGGACGAAGGGCATTGCCGAGTTGAAGGCTGCCGCTGCCGCGTACTCCAGGGCCGCCGCCGGGACCGACGACAAGGCGCTGCTGCTGGCCGCCGAGAACCTCCACACCGCGTACGAAGCGCAAGGACAGATCATCCGGCCGGTGGTTCCCGAGATGAACGACTTCCACAAGACGCTGTACGTGGTGCAGCACACCTACGTGCCCGCGAAGAAATGGGCGGACGTGTGCAAGGTGAGCGGTGAGCTGCAGACCAGGGCCGAGGCGATCGCGAAGGCCACTCTGCCGAAGCGCGTCGAAGCCAGGGCCGAGGCGTTCAAGAAGGAGACGGCGCAGCTGGTGGCCGATGCAAAGGCGCTGGTCGTGGCGTGCCAGGCGAACCAGCCCGCCGGAATCGAGAAGGCGACAGACACGCTGCACTCCCGCTACGAAGGGATGGGGAAGATCTTCGAGTAGCCCGCGAGGCCTCTCCCGGCGCACCGACGTGGCACGCTCCGTGCTCAGAGGGGCGTGTCACCCCTGCGGAGGAGCGCTGACATGTCATCACTCATACCCCTGCTCATCGCCCTCGCTGTTCTCGCTCTCATCGCCTTCATCGTTCTCATCGTGCGCGCCGGCCGGAGGAAAGCACGGCAGCGCACCGAGGCGCTGGAGCGCGTCTGCTACGAAATGGGCTTCACCTTCGAGGCGGTCGGGGACCTCGACATGCTCAAGACTCTTGGCGATCTCCCGCTCTACCGCCGCGGCCATTCGATACGGGCCAGGAATATGATGTCGGGCCGAGTCGGCGACGATGAAGTGAAGGTGCTCGACTTCCGGTACACGACCGGCGGGGGGGAGCACCAGCAGACCGTCGTCCAAACCGTGGCGGTCTTCCCGCGCGGCGCGCGCGGCCTGCCGGACCTGCAACTGGCGCCAGAGAACGTGTTCCACAGGATCGGCCAGGTCTTCGGCTATCAGGACATCGACTTCGAATCCGATCCCGAGTTCTCGAAACGGTATCTGGTTCGCGGGCCGGACGAGACTGCGATCAGGGCGGCACTCCACGCGGACGCGCTCTCGTTCTTCGCGGAGCACGAAGGGTGGACGGTCGAAGTCCGCTCGGAAACCGTCGGGACCTACCGGGCAGGGAAGCGTTGCGCCGCAGAGGGGATTCCAACCTTTCTCGACGAGGCGTACACCATTCTCCGCCACCTGCGTCGGGCATGACTGAACTGTGCCGCGGAGAGGGATGGCTCGAGCCCCGGCCCTTTTGTTTCCAATACATGTGTTGAGACAAGGTGTGATCACATGTATTCTGATCTTCGGGACCAGTTCTTCCGACACAAGGAGTGCGACAGATGACCCGGAGATTGCTGCCGTTTGCGTGTGTCTTCGCCCTCGTGTTCGCCGCCGCGCCGCTGTTTGCCCAGGCCACGACCTGGCAGATCGATTCCGCTCACACCGGTGCCCAGTTCGCCGTCAAGCACATGATGGTGTCCACCGTCCGCGGCCAGTTCAACAAGACGACGGGCACCGTGACGTGGGACGGCAAGGACTTTTCCTTGGCCGTCGTGGACATCGTCATCGACGCCAGCTCGATCGACACGCGCGTGCAGCAGCGTGACGACCACCTTCGCTCGGCCGACTTCCTCGACGTCGCGAAGTTCCCGACGCTGACGTTCAAGTCCACGAAGATCGAGCCTGCGGGCGCGGGCAAGCTGCGCATGACGGGCGACCTGACGATTCGCGGGTTAACGAAGTCCGTGGTCTTCGACGTCGACGGACCGTCGGCGCCGATCAAGGAGCAGGCTGGCGGGAGCCGCGTGGGCGCGTCGGCGGCGACGAAGATCAGCCGGAAGGACTTTGGCCTGACGTGGAACCGGATGATCGAGGCTGGTGGGGCGGTCGTGGGCGACGAGGTCGCGATCACGATCGATCTCGAGTTGGTGAACCGTCCCGCCGCAGCCGCGAAGTAAGCGGGGCGGCGGCGACCCATCAAGAAGAAGGGGAGCCAACCAGCGGCTGGCTCCCCCTGTCAAGGCTGACGCCTCGGCCTGCGTCGATCAGGCTGCCCTACTTGAACATCGGATCCGGGCTGACCGTCAGCCGCTTGGTGGCCACTTCCTTGCCGTCCACCGTCAGCGTCACTTTGTAGACGCCCGCGTCCACCTGGTTGCGCCCGCCGAAGCCGCGGCCGCCCGCCGGCATCTGCGGCGGCTGATCCGGGTTGTTCGCCGCCGGCGCGCCTGCGCCCGCCGCCGTTCCGCCGCCCGCACCGCGCTGGCCGCCACCGCCCTGGCCCGCGGCCGGCTGGCGGTTCAGGCCCCAGAACACCTTCTGCAGGCCCTTCTTGCTGCTCGGCGTCAGTTCCTGGATCGTGTTGCCCTCGAGGTCCTTGATCGTCATCGTGACCTTCTGGGCATCACCTTTCAGATAGTAATAGAGGGTCGAGCCCACCGGCGGGTTGTCCGCCTTCGCCAACTCGCCCAGCGTGTCGCCGCGCCGCTCGAAGCGGTTCCACTTGATCGTGGTCTTCGGCTCGAACAGGTACGCGTTTGCCTGGAAGACCTCGGGCTTGAACTCCTTGATGGGCCCGATGTCGGCCACGTAGAAGCCGCGCCCGTAGGTGCCGATCGCCAGTTCGCGATCGCGCTTCTGGATCGCGAGGTCGCGGATCGTCATCGGCGGCATCGACGTCGAGAATGCCGACCAGGTCTTGCCCTGGTCGATCGTCACGAAGATGCCGGCGTCGGTGCCGAGGTACAGGACGTTCGCGTTCTCCGGGTCTTCCTCGACGTCGAAGATCGGGTTGTTCATGCCGCCCGAGATGTTCGTCCAGGTCTTTCCGAGGTCCTTCGTCACGAACAACCACGTCGTGTCCTCGTTGTTCGTGCGGTAGCCGCTGAACGCCGCGTAGGCGGTCTTTTCGTCGAACGCCGACGCCACGACGCGCTTCACCCACCGGTCGTAGGGGATGATGTCGCCCTTGACGCCAGCCTTCGGCTTGCCGCTTGCGTCGTAGAACTGGCTGGTGATGTTCACCCACGTGATGCCGCCATCCGGCGACATCTGCACGTTGCCGTCATCCGTGCCGACCCAATAGAGGCCCGGCTTCTTCGGCGACTCGGAGAAGGAGTAGACCGTCGCCCATTGCAGGTTGGTCTTCTTCGAGAGCGCGAGCTTCTCCGTGTCGGCCTTCGTCAGGTCGGGGCTGATCCGGACGAACGTGCCGGTGTTGCCGCGGCTCATCGACCGCCACACGTACTGGTTGGCGATGAAGACGATGCCCGGATTGTGCGGAGAAAGGACGATCGGCGCGTTCCACTGGTAACGGAGCGCCGGCTCGCCGGCCGCGACCTGTTCCGGCGTCAGCCGCACCGCGAGCGACTGCGTGTCACCGGTCTGCAGATTCATCCGGCTCGACCCACCGAACTGGCTCTCGTAATACACCCACTCCGGGTTCACCCAGTCGCGGACGACGTAGAACGCGTCGCCAGTCGGCAGGTACCTCCAGTCGGAGCTGAACATGCCGTAACTGTTGCGGTTCTGTGTCGGCCCGAGCCACGCGCCGTTGTCCTGGGTGCCGCCCATGATGTTGTAAGGCTGTTCGTTGTCCACGAACACGTCGTAGAACTGCTGGGCGTTGATGGTGCTGCGCTGCGCCCAGTGCTTGCCCTCATCCCACGTTTCCGACACGCCGCCGTCGTTACCGCTCAGGATGTGCCTGGAGTTGAGCGGGTCCACCCACACCACCCGGTGGTCGACGTGGGTCTTGCCGTTGCCGTCCCACCCGCTCGCCTTGAACGTCTTCCCCGAATCGCGTGACACCGTGGTGTTCGTGTCGCCGCAGTACAGGACCTTGTCGTCGTTCTGGTCGATGATGATGCGGCCGTAGTAGCCGCCCTCGGTCTGGTTCACCTGCGCGCTGCCGTTGGCCTCCGTCGTCGCCGGGGTGGTCGCGGCCTGCCCGCGCGCGCCGCGCGCACCTTGCGTCGGGGCGGGCGTGGTTGCGGCCGGCTTCGCGGTCACCGGGGCCTGGGTTGCCGGCTTCGCCGGGGTCTGGGTCGCCGGCTTCGCGGTGGCCGGCGCGGCCTGCTGCGGCATGCCCAGGGCCTCGAGCGCCTCGGCCGTTTCGCTCTCGCGCGCCTGTGCGGCGTCGTCGAGCGATTCGCTTTCTGCCTGCGGGATTGTCGGCGTCACGGGCGTTGCCAGCTTGTACTCGGTCATTCGCTTCCAGGTCTTGCCCTGGTCGTCCGTGCGGTACACGACCCCGTTGCGCTCGACCGGCGGCAGGTGCGCGAGCACGTCGGCGTACAGAATCTCGAGGACGCCGCGGTTGACGATCTGGGTCCGGGCCTTCGCCTCGGCCGAGTCGGCAGCGGGCGCCGGCGCCTTCATCAGCTTCTCGATCTCGCCAATTCCCTTGAGCAGGTCTTCGTCGTTCGCGTAGATCTTGCGCGCCGCCGCCTGCAGCTTCGCCACATTGGCGCCGCTCTTGGTCACGAAGTCCTTGTCCGCAATCAGCTCGTTGAACTTTCGGACCAGCTCCGCCTCGTTCGCGCCGGTGACCGGCGTGAACGAGGGCGCCAGGGCCGCAATCTCCGGGTTGATCTTGAAGGCCTTGAACTGCGCGAACGTGGCATCGCGGCCGAACAGCTGCGTGCCGAGCGCCGCCCCGCCGCCACCGCCACCGCCGCCACGCCCGCCGGCTGCCGCGACGCGGAAGTTGGCCACGCCGTCGCGCTGCTGGAAGCCCAGGCTGACACCCTCGTCCACGCGGGCGTAGACGATATTCGGGTTCTTCTCGTAGATGGCGAGGCCGATGCGGCCGAACGGCACACCCTGCGGGATGCCGTTGGTCAGCTTCGTCCAGGTCTTGCCGCCGTTGATGGTCTTGTAGAGGTCGTTGCCGAGGTGGCGGTCCATGTAGGTCCACGCACGGCGGAAGGTCTTGTAGGAGGCGGCGATGACGACGTTCGAGTTGCGCGGGTCGACGACGAAGTCGGCCACACCGCGGTCCTTCAGGATTGACGCGGTGACGTTCGTCCAGGTCTTGCCGCCGTCGATGCTCTTGTAGAGACCGCGCTCGCAGTCCATCTCGTTATCGTAGAGTTTGCCTTCGGCCGCCACGTAGACGATGTCGGGGTTCTTCGAGTCCACTTCGATCTTGGGGATGAAGTAGCTCTTCGTGAGGCCGACGTTCGTCCAGGTCTTCCCGGCGTCGGTGGACTTCCACACGCCATTGCCGTGGGTGCTGGCGCGCGCGTGCATCGGTTCGCCGGTGCCCAGGTAGAGCACGTCGGGCTTCGATGGCGCGATGGCCATCCAGCCCATGCTCAGGGAGACGCCGGGCTTGTCGAAGACCGGCTCGAAATGAATGCCGCCGTCGATGGTCTTCCAGACGCCGCCGGTCGCCATGAGCGCGTAATAGGTCTGGCTCTGGCCGCGCGGGACCGCGAAGCCGCTGACGCGGCCGGCGAATGCCATCGGCCCCACCCAGCGCCACGAGAACTGGTTGAAGTCGTCGGCGGTGACCGGGCTCTGGGTCCTCTGCTGCGCGTTCTGGGCGTAACCGAACGCCCCGAGCACGCAGACGAGCGCTGCTAAGGCACTGAAAAACGAGAGCTTCCGTGATGATCGGAACACTGCTCCTCCTTGTAACAAGGCGAGAGAGAACCGGAAAGGAACGACCGAGGCCGAGATCACAGTCCCAGCGGGCAACCACCGCCAGCCGGACACACCATCGGGCAGAATCCCGCCGGCAGATCGGCGGCGATCACATGCCTTTACGCCGCCGGGGAGCCCGGCGTTTCAGTGCTCTACCTGGGCTTCTGCGAGCCGTCGGCGTGTGTGCTGGTGTACATCGCTTCGATCGCTTGCGCGTACTTCTCGGCGATCGCCGCGCGGATGTTCTTCAGGGTCGGGGTCAACTCCCCACCCAGCTGGCTGAATCGTTCGGCCAGCAGCGTGAACTTCTTCACCCGCTCGTGCTGCGGCAGCACCGCCTGGCGCTGTTCGATCCGCTGGGCGATGAAGTCCACGATCCGGCGGTCCTTCACCATGGCCATGAAGGAGTCGTAGGCGATGCCGCGCTCCTTGGCCCACTGCTCGAGCGCCTCGAAGTGCGGCACGACCAGCGCCGCCAGGTGGGAACGCCCGTCGCCGACGGCCGCGACCTGCTCGATGTAGTAGTCCTGGCCGATGAGCGTCTCGATCCGGCTTGGCGCGATGTTCTTCCCGCCGGATGTGATGATGAGATCCTTCTTGCGGTCGGTGATCCGCAGGAAGCCGCGTTCGTCGAACCAGCCGATGTCGCCGGTCTTGAACCAGCCGTCCTCGAATGCCTCGGCCGTTTCCCGCGGCCGGCCGAAGTAGCCGCGCATCACGTTGCGCCCACGCGCGAGGATCTCACCGTCAGCGGCAATCTTCAGCTCGCAGCCGGGAATCACTTTGCCAACCGTGCCAAAGAGGAAGTCCCCCGGCCGATTGCACGTGAGCGTCGGCGATGTTTCGGTGAGGCCGTAGCCCTGGCAGATCAGCAGGCCGGCCGCGAAGAAGAACTCCTCGATTTCCTCGGACAGCGCCGCGCCACCGGCCGAGAAGAAGTTCTTCGGCCCGCCGACGATGTCGCGGATCTTGTGGAGCACGAGCGTGTCGGCGACCGCATGCTGTGCGGCGAGGACCGGACCCACGCGTTCGCCGCGTTTCTTCGTGTGCGCGAACCGGCTGCCGACGCCCACGGCCCACTCGAACAGCTTCCGCTTCGGCCCCGAACCCTGGCTTACCTGGTGGTGCGCCGCCGCGTAGATCTTCTCGTAGAGGCGCGGCACGCTCACCATGCACGTCGGCCGCACCTCCTGCATAGCCTCGATGGCGCGCTTGGGATCGTCGAGGTAGAAGTTCTGGGCGCCCTTGTTGAGGATGTAGAAAGTCCAGGCGCGCTCGTACGCGTGGCTGAGCGGCAGAAAGCAGAGCGACCGGTCCTTCTCGGTCACCGCGAAATACGCGTCGAGCGCCTCGAACTGGGTGACGAGGTTCTCGAAGGTGAGGGCGGCACCCTTCGGCTCGCCGGTCGTTCCCGATGTATAGATGATCGTCGCCAGGTCGTCGAGCCGCGCGGCATCGGCGCGGGCGGCGAGCGTCGGTGACACCGGATGCGCGAGCGGCACCGAGAGCGAGCACGAGTCGGTGAGGTCCAGTGTGATGCCCGCGTCGAACGCGACGATTCGGGTCAACGGCCCGGAGGGCCCGCGGACCCCGGCGAGGTTCGCGTATTGCTCGGGCCCGCCGACGAAGGCGATCCTGGCGCCCGCGTCGCGGACGATGTGTTCAGCCTGGCCGGCCGTGTTGGTCGCGTAGATCGGGACGGTCACCGCTCCGGCCGCCATGATGGCGAGGTCCGCAACCGACCACCATGGCGTGTTCTGCGAGAAGATCGCGACGCGGTCACCAGGGGCGACCCCGATGTCGATCAGCCACGAGGCCACGGCGTCGATGTGCCGGCCCAACTCGCCGTAGGTGATCCCCTGCCACTCTGCGCCAACCTTGTGGCGCATCGCCATGCCGTCCGGAGTGGCGCCAATCTGCCGCCGAATCAACTTCACCAGGTGTTCGTAGATCACGGTATTCGTCCGAGCCTTGACGAGCGGCCCAATTGTAGCCGAATCTGATCGAAGTCCTGCCCCACCGTCGAAAGATCGGCACATTCTACGTCCGCGGGCGCCGAGAAGGAGAAAAGGTGCGTGCGCAGCGAGTCGAAGGGTCAGGACATTCGTGCCCACCGCACCAGCGTGCCGAAGGTGGGCGGCTTGCCGTACATCAGCAGGCCCACGCGGAACACCTTGGCGGCAAACCACAACGCCGCGTAGGCGCCGCCGGCGCCAACCGCGATCGACAACCAGACCTGCCACATGGGCGGCGGCGACTGGGACGCCATCCTCAGCAGCATGACGAAGTTGCCCAGCGGCGGCACGAAGGAGAGCACGATCGCGAGCATCGAGTTGGGCTCGCGGCTGAGCGGCAGCCACAGGATCCAGGGGATCATCAAGACCAGCATGATCGGCATCTGGAGCGACTGCGCCTCGCGCATTTCGTTGACCGCCGCGCCCACTGCCGCCGTGAGCGAGGCAAACGTGAAGAACGCCAGCACGTAGAAGATCAGCAGGAACACGATCAGAACCGGATCCAGCAGGCCGAGCGTCGCGAACGAGACGAGGGCAACCAGACCAAGGCCCGCGTAGAGCGCGAGCACCAGCAAACCCACGGCCATCTGCCCCAGGATCTTGCCCGTCATCAACTCCCTCGACGACACCGCGGAGAGCAGCACTTCGACGACCCGGCTCGACTTCTCCTCGACGGTGGTCGTCAGCAGGTACTGGCCGCTCGTCAGCACCGACATCAGCAGCAGGATCATGAACGCCGCAGGCAGGAGCATGTTCAACTCCCTGTTGGTCGTGCGTTCGCCCTCGGCCGTCACCGTCAGCGAGCCCGGCCTCGGGACCGACGTCAGGTTCCTGATTCGCGCAGGGTCGAGGCCCGATTCCTGCAGCCGTGCCGCGACGATCGCGTCGCGCATCCCCGCATGCAGGTCGTCCACGAGGCGGTCATCCAGCTTGCCCCGGACGAAGAGGGCGTAGCTGCCGAACTTCTGGCTGCCTTCGGCAGGCCGCACGGCGTCCGGCTCGACGACGATCACCGCCAGGCGCGGGACCGGCCCGCTGCCTTGCTTCGGCACGGGGACCTTCAGCGGTGCCTTCTCCGTCTCCACGTTCGCCGTGCCCGGCAACGGCAGGAGGTGGAGGCGGGGCACATCGCCAAGCGCCGTGTCAATCGACTGCTTGATGGCCGCCTCGCCTCCCGGTGACGCGGCCGCCTGCCGCCGGAGCAGGTCCGGCGTCGCATCCTCGATGTCCCGCTTCGTCTTCTCCCGCCGCTCCGCGAAGCGTTCCGGCGTGAGGTACGCCGACAGCCCTCCTGCGACCGCACCGGTGGGATCGATGATGACCACCTGCCCCTCGATCTTCGGCGGCGCCTTCGTCAGGTACCGCGGCATCAGGAGCATCAGCAGGCCAATCAACATCGGCGTGACGAGAATTCCGAAGACGAATCCCTTGGTGGTCACCGTGGCGGCGAACTCACGCTGCGCGACATAGAGAGTCCGCTTCATCGCCGCACCTCCTGCCCGCCGTCGCGCAGCGCCGCCCGCAGCCGCGCATCATCATCCAGCGCCGTCGAGGCGTCTCCCGTCACGATGCTGACGAATACGTCTTCGAGCGTGGGTCGGCGGATCTCCACGCGCGACGGCGTCACCGCCGTGACCAGAAGCGGGATGACGCTGGCGGGGTTGGCGAGCCCGTCGAGCGCCACGTCCCAGACCGGGCCGTCCGGCGTGACCGAACGCACACCGGGGAGCGCACGGAGTTTCGTGATGTCGCTGTCGGGGTCGAGCGGCTCGAAGAGGATCCGGTGCGGATCGAACGTCTCCCGAATGCCGGCCATCGTCCGGTCCAGCACTTTCTCGCCGCGGTGGATCATCACCACGTGATCGCACAACTGCTCGGCGTGGGTCATGATGTGCGTCGAGAAGAGGATCGTCGCGCCGCGGCGGTGTTCATCCAGCACGAGGTCGCGCATCAGCCGCTGGTTCACGGGGTCGAGGCCGCTGAACGGCTCGTCTAGGATCAGCAGGTCCGGGCGATGGATGACCGCCGCGACGAACTGCACCTTCTGCTGCATGCCTTTCGACAGTTCCTCGCACCGCTTGCGCTCGGTGTCGCCGAGTTCGACGCGCTGCAGCCACTCGCGAACCTGGCGGTGGACACCTTGTCCATCCAACCCCTTGAGCCTGGCCATGTAGACGAGGAACTCGCCCACCCGCATCTTCTTGTAGAGGCCACGCTCCTCGGGCAGGTAGCCGATCCGGTCCTTGGCCTCCATCGCCGACGGGCGGCCGAGCACCGTTAGTTCACCGTGGTCCGGAAAGAGGATCGACAGAATCATCCGGACCATCGTTGTCTTGCCGGCGCCGTTCGGCCCGATGAGGCCGTAGAGCGCGCCGTCCGGCACCGCGAGGGCGATGTCGCGGACGGCAACCGTCTCACCGAATGTCTTTGTCAGGTTCTTCAGAACGATGGCATTGGCCATGGATGTCCCAGCACGTCCTCCGTCGTCACGACCCTGGCATACATGTCCCTGAGCGCCGAGAGCGCCGCGGCGTGGACGTGAGCCGCAGGCACCGTGGTGCCGGCGTATTCGAGCGCACGCGTCGCGCACGCGTCGGCGACGACTGTGACGTCGAAGCCGAGATCGGCCGCCGCGCGGGCCGTGGCCTCGACGCACATGTGCGTCTGCATTCCGCAGATCACCAGCCTCCGGATGCCGGCTTTCTTCAACTCGTCCAGCAACCCGGTTTCACGGAAGCTGTTCGCGTAGTGCTTGACGATCACTTTTTCGTCAGCGAGCGGCGTCACTTCCTGCCGGATACGGTACTGGTCGCTCTCGGCGGCGTTCTTCGGCACGTGGCGCACGTGGATGACCGGGAGGTGCTTCTCCCGGAACCGATCGAGCAGCCGGCGCGCCTGCTTCGCGGCCTCGACGCTGCCGACGAGCGGCAGCGACCCGCCCTCGAAGTAGAAGTTCTGAATGTCGATAATCACCAGCGCCTCGTCGGAAGGCGGCATCGATCCTCCTTGCGCCGACGCCGACGCCGGCGCGGCCAGCCATGCGAACACGAGTACGATCCAGGCAACCCGCATGATCACCCCCTCTCCGTCGACTGGCCGACGGTAGCGACTCCGGTCCTACTGCTGTCCGCCCTTCACGAACTTCGCCAGGAACTTCTCCATCCGATCGAACGTGTACAGCCAGCGCTTGTGAATCAGTGACTCGTGCACATCGTCGGGGAAGACAATCAGCTCGTAGTAGATGTTGCGCGCACGAAGCAGTTGCACGAGGCCGGTCGTCTGCGTGAAGGCCACGTTGCGGTCGTCGTCGCCGTGCACGAGCAGGACGGGCGACTTCCACGTATCGATGGCCGAGACGGACGACGACTTGTAGGCGACGTTCTCCGGGTCGAGGGCGTTGGTATAGAGGTGCACGCCGGCGAAGTCGACGCCCGCAACGAAGATGTCCGAGTTGCGAGCGAGCGCCTGCGACGTCAGAAGGCCGCCGTAGGACAGGCCCCAGATGCCGACCCGCTTCGGGTCGACGTCGGTGCGGCCCTGCAGATACTTCGCGCCGGCCACGACATCCTGGTATTCGGCGTTGCCGCGCTGGCCCGTGTTGGCGGCGGTCCTGAAGGACTTACCGTAGCCGACACCGCTCCGGTAGTTGACCGACAGGACCACGTAACCCTGCGCCGCCAGCCACTGATTCATCGCGTACGCCATGTGGTAGAACCACATGTAGTGGTAGCCGAGCAGCATCTGGCGGGGCGGGCCGCCGTGCACGAAGATCAGCGCGGGACGCCGCTCGCCAGACTTGATGTCCGCCGGCAGGAACAGCTGGTTGTGGATCTCGAGACCGTCGGCCGCCTTCGTCAGCACGTTCTCGGGGATGACGTGCTGGGCCAACGGGAACTCCTTCGGCAAGGTCGGGTAGATGATCTTCGGCGTCCCGCCCGCCGCCGGCACGAGGCCGACCGACTGCGGGCGCCTGGCGTCGGCGCTCAACATCGCCACCTGTTTGCCCGACGCCAGCGGCACCGGATAGGTCTCGATGCCGTCGTCCTTCGTCAACTGCACCGGCTCGCCGCCTGACGTCGGGACCTTCCAGACGTGACGCCGCTCGATGTCGCCCAGGTTGTTGCAGTAGAAGAGCGTGCGGCCGTCCCCTGAGAGCGACGTGAACGCGGCGCTCTCGATGAACCCGTCGTTTGGCGTGATGGCGAGCGGCTCTGCAGTCCTGCCGTCCACCTTCACCGCGTAGAAGCGCAGCCATTCTCCCGGCTCCGCGGTGAGGAGCACCGCGTCACCGGCCCACTGAATCGCGTTCACCGCGCCGAAGGTCATGTCATCGGGCGCGTTGTGCCAGAACTCGTGCGCCTCGCCCGTCGCGACGTCCGCCACCCAGAACGAGAGGCGGGAGCCGCCAGCGAACGTGGAGGAGTAGAGACCGGGCACCTGGGCCAGCGGCCCACCCGGAGCCGCGCCGCG
>DASVIS010000100.1:0-9182 GCA_036381995.1 Vicinamibacterales bacterium
GCACGTCGACGCAGACACTTCAGGTGCTGCGGGGACTGGACGTGTCGGTCGAGCGGGGCGAGATGGTTGCCATCGTCGGCGCGTCGGGCGTGGGCAAGAGCACCCTGCTGCACGTCCTGGGCGGTCTCGATCACTTCGAGGCCGGTTCGATCCGGGTCGGGGATGCCGACCTGTCGCGCATGGTCGATGCCGAGCGCGTGGCCTTTCGCAATCGGCACATCGGGTTCGTCTTCCAGTTTCACCACCTCCTGCCCGAGTTCGACGCCGTCGAGAATACCGAGATGCCGCTGCGGATCGCCCGCGTGCCGGTCGCCCAGGCGCGGCCGGCTGCCGAGGCGCTGCTGCGGCGCGTCGGCCTCGGGGACCGGTTGGACCATCGTCCGGGCATGCTCTCGGGCGGCGAGCAACAGCGCGTCGCCATCGCCCGCGCGCTCGTGACGCAGCCGGTGCTCCTCCTCGCGGATGAGCCGACCGGCGACCTCGACGAGCAGACCGCCGACACGCTGCACGACCTGCTTCGCGAGATGCACCGCGAACAGCACCTCACCTCGATCATCGCCACGCACAACACCCGGCTGGCCGCGATCTGCGACAGAGTGCTCCGGCTCGAAGCCGGGCGGCTGGTGGGATGACCCGTCGTTTGCCTTATAATGCGAACAGGTCTCCACTGAGCACAATCTGGCGTTGTCGCGGCAGGTAGCCCGAATGTTCGAACGGTATACGGAAAGGGCGAGGCGGGTACTCTTCTTCGCCCGTTACGAAGCCAGTCAGCTCGGCAGCATCTCGATCGAAACCCAGCACCTGCTCCTGGGGCTGATCCGTGAAGGCAAGGGCCTGACCGGCCGGATTTTCGGGCGATCGCACGTGTCGCTCGAGAGCATCCGGCAGGAGATCGAGGGTCGGACGATGTTCCGGGAGAAGGTGGCGACCTCCGTCGAGATCCCGTTCAGCGCCGAGACCAAGCGGGTGCTCGGGTTCGCGGCCGAGGAAGCCGACCGGCTCCTGCACAACTACATCGGGACCGAGCATCTGCTGCTCGGCATCCTCCGCGAGGAGCAGTCGGTCGCGGCGTCGATTCTGACTGAGCGGGGCATGCGCCTGCACACCGTCCGGGAGGACGTGGTTCAGCTGCTGAACGAGAAGGCCGCTTCGACCCGGGCGAAGGACACGCCCCTGCTCGTTGAGTTCAGCCGCGACCTCACCGAGGCCGCGCTCAAGAACCAGCTCGACCCTCTCGTCGGACGCCAGCACGAGGTCGAGCGCGTCCAGCAGATCCTCTGCCGCCGCACCAAGAACAACGCGGTCCTGATCGGCGAACCCGGTGTCGGCAAGACGGCCATCGTCGAAGGGCTCGCGCAGAAGATCGTCTTCGGGGACGTGCCACGCTTCCTGGCGGACAAGCGCCTGCTCGCGCTCGACATTTCGCTGATCGTCGCCGGCACGAAGTACCGCGGCCAGTTCGAGGAGCGCCTCAAGGCGATCATGAAGGAGCTGACCGACAGCCCGAACATCATCGTGTTCATCGACGAACTGCACACGCTGGTTGGCGCGGGGTCGGCTGAAGGCTCGCTCGATGCGGCCAACATCCTGAAGCCGGCGCTGTCGCGCGGCGAGATTCGCTGCATCGGCGCGACGACGCCAGGCGAGTACCGCAAGTACATCGAGAAGGACCGGTCGCTCGAGCGTCGCTTCCAGGCCGTCAAGGTGGACGCGCCGTCCGAGGCCGAGACGATCGAGATCCTCCTCGGCGTCAAGGACCGATACGAGCAGTTCCATCAGGTCGAATACACGCGCGAGGCGATCGAAGCCGCCGTTTATCAGTCCAGCCGGTACATCACGGACCGCTTCCTGCCCGACAAGGCGATTGACCTCATCGACGAAGCGGGGGCGCGAGCAAAATTGCGCGACGCGGGCTGCAGCGAGGAGCTCGGCGAGATCAACCGCAGCATCCGTGTCGCCGTCGAACAGATGGAGAGCGCCGTCTCGCAGCGCGACTTCGAGCGGGCGCAGTTCTACCGCGACCAGGAAGTGTCGGCACGCGAAGACCTGCAGTCCGTCCATGAGCGCTTCGATGTCAAGTCCAACGCCCGCCGGATCGTGGTCGACAAGCCGGAGATCGACGAGGTCGTGTCCAAGTGGACCGGCGTGCCGCTGGCCTCGATCAACCAGGACGAGGGCGACAGGCTGCTTCGGATGGAGGAACAGCTCCATAGACGCGTGATCAGCCAGGAGAAGGCGATCTCGGCGCTGGCCCGTGCCATCCGGCGGTCCCGTGCGGGCCTCAAGAATCCGAATCGGCCCGTCGGCAGCTTCGTCTTCCTCGGCCCGACGGGCGTCGGCAAGACCGAGCTGGCCCGGGCGCTGGCCGGCTTCCTGTTCGGCAGCGACAACGCGCTGATCCGCTTCGACATGTCCGAGTACATGGAGAAGCACTCCGTGTCGAAGCTGATCGGGTCGCCTCCGGGTTATGTGGGCCACGACGAGGGCGGCCAGCTGACCGAGAAGGTCAGGCGCAATCCCTACTCGGTCGTGCTGCTCGACGAGATCGAGAAGGCCCATCCCGACGTCTTCAATATCCTGCTGCAGGTCTTCGAGGACGGCCACCTGACCGACGGCCTGGGGAATCGCGTCGACTTCAAGAACGCGATCATCATCATGACGTCGAACATCGGGGCGCGGTACATCCAGAAGAAGGGCGGCCTCGGGTTCCAGTCGCCGGAAGTGTCCGAGGTCAACCGCAGCCTGACGGACCTGGTGCTCGGCGAGGTCCGCCGGACCTTCAACCCGGAGTTCATCAACCGCATCGACGAGGTCATCGTGTTCGACCCGTTGTCCGACGAGGACCTGCGGCAGATCATGAAGCTGCTCGTCGATCAGCTGAACGAGCACCTGGTGGACCGGCGCCTGACGATCACGCTGACGCAGGAGGTTGTAGACTGGATCATCGACGCGACGTGCAAGGACCGGTCGTACGGCGCGCGGCCGCTGCGCCGTGCGATCCAGAAGTACGTCGAGGATCCGCTCTCCGAAGGACTCATCCGGGGCACGCTGCGTGGGGGCGACGTCGAGGTGCTCCTGGAGGGTGGAGTGCTGAGCTATCGGCCCGTCGGGGACGCCGCGACAGGCCACCGGCTGGCCTGAAACGTCTAATACCCTGTAAACTTAGGTGTTCAGGTAGGCGCCCGGGTGCCTCACGAGGGTGGCGCGCCCGGCGGCCCGGGTGCGCGGCAGGTTCTCTTCGAAGACGATTTCATGCGCAAGTCCCGTTGTTTCTTCGTGTTGTGGGCGCTGATCCTCGTCAGCGCTGGCGTGCGCGTCGACGCGGCGTCGGTCGCTCAGGCGGCTCGTGCCTGGCTCCCCAACGTCCAGCTGCCCGCCCCCGCGAAGCCGGCCGTTCCTTCCGGGGCCGCGACGGACGCAGCGCCAGGCCAGAAACCGGCGCCTCCGCAGGCAGGAGTTCCCCCACCGCCGCAGACAAAGCCGGCGCAGGAACGGCGCGTGATCTGGTGTGGCCAGGAGATCGGCCCGCCCAGCCAGCTGCCGCCGGCGGGATCGACACCGGTCATCTATCTCATTGGCGTGTGTTTCCCCGAGCAGGGCGGCGTCTCGGTCATCGAGCCGGAAACCTACCTCTACTACATCCACACCAAGTCGAGTCGTCCATCCGCAGGCGCGTGGACGCCGTGGGACGAGACCACGACGCCCGAGGCGCTGAAGCAGGACTTCAAGCAGTTGTGGGGGACCAATTTCCTCGACAACCTGTCGATCGACGTGACCGACTACCCGTTTGCCAACGGCGTGATCGGCAAGCTCGTCGCCTACAACATCGAGGAACGCCAGCGCGTCAAGATCGTGGACTACCAGGGGGCCAAGCACCTCGAGCAGAGCAAGATCGACGACAAGCTGAAGGAGGACAGCGCGCAGATCCGGCTCGACTCGTTCATCGATCCCGGCATGGTCCGCAAGGTGAAGAAGGTCGTCCTGGACATGCTGGCCGAGAAGGGCTTCCAGTTCGCCACGGTGACTCCGGAGATCAAGCCGATCCCCGGCGGGCCCAAAATCGTGAACCTGACCTTCACGGTGGACGAGGGGCCGCAGGTCAAGATCCGCGACGTCGTGTTCTCCGGCAACAAGGCGATCGGCAACTTCGCGCTGAAGCGCCAGATGAAGAACAACAAGGGGCGCGTGTTCTACTCGTTCATCACCGGCGCGGGCAGCTACCAGGAAGGCAAGTACGAAGAGGACGCCGACAAGGTCGTCGCCTACTATCGCGATCACGGCTACATCGCGGCGCGCGTCGGTGAGCCTTCGCTCCGCTACCTCGAGGATTCGAACGATCGGAAGACCCGGTGGGTGGAGCTCGGCGTCGAGGTGTTCGAAGGAGAACGCTACAAGATCGCGAATCTGTCGTTCGAGGGCAACAAGGTCGTGAAGGCCGAGGGCCTGCGCCCGTTGTTCAAGGTCAAGGAAGGTGATTGGTACAGCGACAAGGCGATCAAGAAGGGCTACGAGAAGGCGCGCGAGCTCTACGGGTCCGCCGGGTACTACCAGTTCAACCTCGTGCCGATGACCAAGCCGCACGGTGGGAGCGGCACACAGCCGGAGGGCGCGCCGGCACCCGAGACGAAGGCCGCCGAGCCGGTCAAGCCGGTGGAAGGTGCGGCTCAGGCCGAGGCTCCCGTCAAGGCCGAGGCACCGGCCAAGGCCGGCGACCAGGCCCCGGACGCAGCGCAGAAGACGCCGGCCAAGACGGGTCGACCGCCCGTCCGCGGGGGCGCCCCGACGGTGGACGTGGTGCTCCAGGTGGACGAGGGCAAGCAGTACTTCATCAACCGGATTATCTTCACGGGCAACACCAACACGCGCGACAGCGTGGTGCGCCGCGAGATTCGCCTGTTCGAGGAAGGGATCTTCAACACCGAGGCGCTCAAGTACTCAATCAAGCGGATCAACCAGCTCGCGTACTTCAAGCCGCTCGAGGGCGGCAAGGACGTTGACGTCAAGGAGGCGCCGGGCTCCGACAACAGGATGGACATCACGCTGAAGTTCGAGGAGCAGAACCGGAATCAGCTCCAGTTCGGCGCCGGTGTCTCGCAGTACGAGGGGTTCTTCGGGACCATCGGCTTCCAGACCGCAAATTTCCTGGGCCGCGGCGAAACCTTCAGCATCAATCTCCAGGCCGGCTCGCGCGCGCAGAACTACCAGGTCGCGTTCACCGAACCGTACCTGTTCGACCGGGCGATCACGGGCGGCATCGACGTGTTCAAGCGCCGCCTCGAGTACATCTCGCAGTTCACGCAGGACTCCACCGGCGGCAACATCATCTTCGGCTTCCCGTTGAAGGACTTCACGCGGATGTTCCTCAACTACAGCTACGAGCACACGAAGGTGGTGGATCTCAACCCGTTGTACCAGGACCCGCAGTTGATCGCGAACAACCCGTATCTGGCCGATTCTCTGCTGCTTGGGTCGGGCGGCGCGCGGACCATCAGCAAGATCGTCCCGAGCATCGTCTACAATACGGTGGACAACCCGATTTTCCCGACCACCGGTAAACGCTATACTGTTTCGGTCGACTTGGCGGGCCTCGGCGGCGACACGAACTTCTGGAAGCCGAGCCTCGAGGGCGTCTGGTACTTCCAGCAAACCAAGCGGATGTCGTTCGGTTTCCGGGCGCAGGCCCAGTACATCTCGGCCTTTTCGGGCAGCAAGGATCTGCCGATCACCGAGAAGCTGTTCGCGGGCGGCGAGTACAGCGTTCGCGGCTTCGATATCCGGACGATTGGGCCGCGGGCGTTGACCACGCAGCCGCCGACCTACAACGGCCTGACGTTCCTCCCGGGCCTGATGGCCGGCGAGGTGGATCTGGCGTCGCACCAGGTCGACTCCGGTCTCGTGGTCGGCGGAAACAAGATGCTCCTGTTCAACGCGGAGTACTTGATCTCGATCGCCGGACCGGTGCGCCTCGTCCTGTTCTACGACGCGGGCCAGGTGAGGGGGGTGGGCGAGAAGATCACCGCAGACGAGTTCAAGACATCCACGGGAGCGGAAGTGCGATTCTTCATGCCGGTGCTGAATGTGCCGTTCCGGCTGATCTTTGCGTACAACCCGCAGCGCAGGGGGATCCTGGACAACAGCCTCCAGCCGCAGAGCGCGTTCGCCTTCAAGTTCGCCGTGGGATCGACCTTCTAGGGAAGAGCACCGAGAACGACGCAAGTCGACCGTCAACCGAGCACGAGAGAGAAAGGGACTGCACTGATGAGACGCTTCACCGTTGCCGTGGTACTCAGCTTGGCGCTGGGAGCCGTTCCGACGATTGCACTGGCCCAGGCCAAGCCGACCACGCCGCCTGCGCCAGCCACCCAGAAGCCGACGCCGCCGCCGGCGATGCAGAAGCCGGTGGTTCCGGCTCCGCAGGCCGCCCCCCAGCCGCCGAAGCCGTTCCCCGAAGGGGCGAAGATCGCCTACATGAACATCCCGCGCATCGCGGCTGAGTCGGCCGAGGGCAGGGCCTCGACGATCAGGGTCAACGCGCTCCGAGAGAAGAAGCTGGCCGAACTGAACGGGAAGAACAAGCAGCTCGAGACCGCCCAGCAGAAGCTCAACAGCGGTGGCCTCCTGAGCGAGGAAGCGCGTGCGGCCACCCAGAAGGAAGTCGAGAAGCTCCAGGTCGACATCCAGCGGATGCAGCAGGACGCCGAAGCGGAGATGCAGGAGCTGCAGCAGCAGCTGCAGCTGGAGTTCCAGCGCAAGCTGTCGCCGGTCATCCAGCAGCTGGCTGTCGAGAAGGGCCTGCACATCCTGTTCAGCCAGACCGATGCCGGGATGGTGTGGGCGGACCCAGGGCTCGACCTGACCGGCGACGTCATCAAGCGCTTCGACGCCGCGACGGCTGGAGCCAAGCCGCCGGCGATGCCGGCGCCCCAGCAGTAGGCGCCCTGGCGGACGGCGGGCAGCGAGGCTGACCGAGTGCTGCCTGAACGGGGAACGAGGAACGAGGAACGGAGCGTTGGCGGACGTCCGTGTGGCGCCGCGCTTCCGTTCTCGATTGTTCGCTCTCCGTTTTGGCGTCTCAGGCGGGCAGTGCGCCACGCTCCGCTTTCGATCCCTGCTCCCTGATCCTGGCGACACCTGTGCACGCGAACACGATTCCGCTCCTGATCGGCCGGCTCTGTTACCGGTATCCGTCCTTTCTCGTCGACTCCGTCACCGAGTTCGTGCCCAATGAACGCGTGGTGGCGTTCAAGAACGTGACCGTCAACGAGGACTTCTTCCAGGGGCATTTCCCGGGTGCGCCGCTGATGCCAGGCGTGCTGATGATCGAGACGCTGGCCCAGGCGTCCGCCTGCCTGCTGCTGTATCGCGAAGACGGGCGGCCGACGGCGCGTGTCACCCTGCGCGGGGTGAACGACGCGAAGTTCCGCCGGCAGGTGGTGCCCGGCGATCGCGTGCGCCTCGAGGTCTCGCGGCGGGCCGGCCGGGGCCGGGTCGCGCGGGTGCACGGCGCGGCGTACGTCAGCGGCCAGGTCGTCGCGGAGGCCGATCTGCTGATGGCGATCGAGCCGGACCATACGTCGATCGACCCGTCGGCGGTCGTCAGTCCGGGCGCGACGATTGGCGAGGGCACGACGCTGGCGCAGAACGTGTTCGTCGGGCCGAACGTCAGGATCGGCAAGGGCTGCCGAATCGGCGCGTCAACGGTGATCGACGGCTGGACCGAGATTGGCGACGACAACGAGATCTCGCCGTTCGTCTCGATTGGCCTCGCGCCCCAGCATCTGAAGTACGCCGGCCAGCCGACGCGCGTCGTGGTCGGCGACAGGAACATCATCCGTGAGTTCGTCACGATCCATCGCGGCACGGTGGAGGGCGGCGGCCTGACGCGCGTGGGCAGCCGCAACCTGCTCATGGCCTACGCGCATGTCGCCCACGACTGCGCCATCGAGAACGACACGATCCTGGGCAACGCGGCGACGCTCGGCGGCCACGTGCACGTCGAGGACTTCGCGAACATCAGTGCGTTCTCGGGTGTGCACCAGTTCTGCCGCGTCGGCCGCCACGCGTTCATCGGCGGCTACTCGGTGGTGACCAAGGACGCGATGCCGTACGCAAGGACGGTCGGCAACCGCGCCCGCATCTATGGCCTGAACACCATCGGACTCGTCCGCCGCGGGTTCTCCCCCGAGGCCGTGAGCAAGCTGAGACGCGCGTACCGCTACCTGCTCGTCTCGAAACTCAACACCACCCGGGCGGTGAGCCGGATCCAGGCCGACGAGTCGCTGGCGTGCCCGGAGGTCCAGTACCTGATCGACTTCATCCGCGGGTCGCACCGCGGCGTGCTGCTGCGCCGACCCACCCGGCGGGCGGACGAAACCGTGGTGGACGAATAGCGCGTGAAGCGAGAGTGATCGATCCGCGATGCGCATCGGCCTGATCGCTGGCAACGGCGTTTTTCCGTTCCTGGTCCTCGACGCGGCCCGCTGCCTGGGCCACGACGTCACGATCATCGCCGTCCAGGAAGAAGCCTCACTGGAGCTGAACGCCGCCGCGGCCCGGGGCCCGCGAGCCGAGATCGTCTGGCTGTCGCTCGGCCAGCTGGGCAAGTGCATCGAGACGCTGCAGGCAGCCGGCGCCACGCACGCCGTGATGGCCGGGCAGGTCAAGCACGTCAAGATCTTCTCGAGCATCCTCCCGGATCGCCTGCTGCTGTCCGTGCTGCTCCGGTTGCGGTCGAAGAACACCGACGCGCCCGCGTCTCGCATGGCGTGAATGGTCGGGACTCCCACCACCGGGACGTCGAACCGCATGTCCTGCGTTGGCTTGGCCACCTTCACGACTCTCGTGCCCGGGCCGGCGAGGCGTCCGGCACGCGCGATAGCCGCGTCGGTCCCTTCCATCGCCTCGACCGCCACCACCGCCGCGTCCTTCACGACGATCGTCTGTCCGATGTCGAGGCCCGCGACGGCATCGGCCATCCGGTAGCCGAACGCCAGGTCGGCCTTCTCGCCGTCGGTGAGAGGCCGCGACGCGATCAGCCCAGGCCGTGCGAGGAGTGGCGCGAGAAACGCGGTCGAATCGAGCAACTCGATGCCGTGATCCCTCATCACGTCGGCCAGCGCGGAAATCAGCGCGTCGGTGTTCTTCGACCGCAACCGGAGCAGCACGGACAGCAGCAGGCGATC
>DASVIS010000101.1:0-10830 GCA_036381995.1 Vicinamibacterales bacterium
ACCTTCTCGACCGGATTCTCCGCCGGATGACGGCTCACCAGCACAAGAAACGCGCGATGCTGCGCCGCCTCCACTGGTGGACCCGCGTGCAGAAGCGCGTCGAGTCCTGGGAGACGGGGCACTGAACGACGAGTTCTGAAACAGGGACGATGGGTGAGGATTGAGGGGCGAGGGCGACGGTCGCGCCGCAGGGGCGGCGGGTTGATCGGGATTCAGGAGTCGGGATTCGAGATTCCGTTATCGGTAGGCGTCCTTCCGATCGTCGATCGTTAGGAGGAAGACGATCGACTCGTTCTCATCCAGGGAGTAGAAGACGCGATAGGATCCGATTCGGTAGCGCCAGGTCGCTGGTGCGTAATCCAGCAGCTTCCGGATGTTCGGCCCGAAGTACGGGTTCTGCCGCAGCTGCGGGTAGACGTAGCTGCCGAGCTTGTCTCGCAGAGAGGGCCGTGGCCGCAGGCGCCCCAGCGCCTTCTGAAATTCGTCTGTCTCGAAGATGCGAAACCCACGCGAACGAGCCGCGGCGGTTCTTGGCATCTCGATGTCCCCGCTTCAGGCTCCGATTGAGGCCGGTGTTCCCGCGGATTTCCACCATCTCGAACTCGCCCACCGTTCCGTGGTCGTGGACGAAACGCATCACCGCGGTCACGATGAAGTTCGAGATGGGTCTGTTCTCGCGTTCGGCCACATCCTTGAAGAGGCGGTAGACTGGGTCGTCGAGGCGCAGCGTGATCGTCTTGGACATCGATGTCTCCACTTCACCAGCAGCCAGTCATAGAATACAAAAGAATACAGGTGATGGCAAATGGTGTCTGACGGTTCGGCACCGCTCCGGCCTCACTTTCTTCCTCTCGCTGCCGACTCCCGAGTTTCAACCTGCGGCGAGGGATGGACGCGGTCGGCAGCGGCGAGGCTACGGGCGCTGCCGCAGCCAACCTCGCGGCGCTATGCTCCGTCTAACACGCCAGGACCGGAATCCGGGTCGGGCATTCCTCTGCCGACTGGGGGCGTCTGCATGCGCGGTGTTCTGCAGGACATCGGCTACTTCTCTCGGACACTCGCAAAATCACCGGGATTCTTCGCGGTCGCCATACTGACCCTCGCGCTCGGCATTGGCGCCAACACTGCGATGTTCTCGGTCATCAACTCGGTCCTGTTGCGGCCACTACCCTTCCGCGAACCGGACCGCCTCGTGCGCCTCTTCGAAACCGAGGCGGCGCCAGGGAAGTACCCCTTCGCCGGCCCCGACTACGTCGACTGGCAGGCGCAGAACCGGACGCTGGAGGCGACCTCTCTCTACACCTGGTTCCGCCGCTGCAACGTCAGCGGCGGCGGCCAACCCGAATCGGCCATCGCGGTTGACGCCGAGGCGAACTTCTTCACCGTGCTCGGCGTCCGGCCCCTGATCGGGCGGACCTTTTCGCGCGGGGAGAGTGCCGCGGGCGGCGCGCGAGTGGCGGTCCTCAGCTACGGATTCTGGCAGCGGCACTTCGGTGGGAACGGAGCGATCGTGAACAGGCCGATCGAGCTGAACTCGGAGCGCTACACGGTCGTCGGCGTCATGCCCTCCTGGTTCAACTACCCGAAGGGCACTGAGATCTGGGCTCCGCTCGACATGTCGCCGCAAAGCCTGGCGCCGCGGGGGTCGCACAGCTACCTGGCAGTCGGTCGCGTGAAGCCAGGCGTGACTGTAAACCAGGTGCAGGCCGATCTGGCGGTGATCGCCAGGCGGCTCGAGGAACAGTTCCCCGATTCGAACGAGAAAGTGGGGGCAGCAGTCGTCTCCATGAAAGAGCAGCTCACGCGTTCCTCGCGCGAGCCGCTGTTGATCCTGCTCGGCGCCGTCGCGCTCGTGCTGCTGGTGGCCTGCGCGAACGTGGCCAACCTACTGCTGATCCGGGCCGGCGGGCGCCGGCGCGAACTGGCCATCCGACTGGCGCTCGGGTCCGGGCGCTGGCGCGTGGTACGCCAGTTGTTGACCGAGAGCCTCCTGCTCGCCTTGGCCGGCGGAGCGGCCGGGCTGGCGGTGGCATGGTGGGGCGTCAAGCTGCTGCAGTCGGCCAAGTCCCTGCCAATCCCGCTCGTGAACCCCGTGCGGATCGATCTCCCGGTCCTGCTGTTCACGCTCGCGGCCGCAGTCCTCACCGGCCTGCTTTTCGGGATCCTCCCGGCGCTCCAGGCTTCGGGGATCCGGCTGAGCGAGGAACTCAAGTCGGGCAGCCAGACGGTGCTCGGCACGGGGAGCCGCACGCGGCGATTGCGTGACGCGATCGCGGTGGCCGAGATCGCGGTGTCGCTGGCCCTTCTCGTTGGCGCCGGCTTGCTGCTCCGCAGCTTCGACAAGATGCGCAACGCCGAGATCGGCGTGGACTCGCGCAACGTCCTTACGGTGGGCATCAACCTGCCGCCCGCGAGATACGACACGCCTGTCGCCCGCCGGGCGTTCTTCGACCGGCTCCTCGGTCGCCTGCGCTCATCCCCCGGGGTCGTGGCGGCCTCGGTGTCGGCGCAGATTCCGCTCGAAGGCGGGAGCAACGGCTACATCACTGTGCCCGGCCGGGGCGATCGTGCTCTCAAGAACCAACTCGTCGAATGGAACTACGTCACGCCGGAGTACTTCCGCGCGTTCGGGATTCCGCTCCTTCAGGGGCGAAACTTCGCGTCGCAGGACGAGGAGCAGGCGGCCGTGGTCGCCCTCAAGATCAGCCAGGTGTTCTCCTCGCCCAACCCGCAGGTAAGCGCCCTGAGGGGCCTCTCGTCGCGCGCCGTCGTCAATCGCTCGATGGCGCGCCTCGTGTGGCCGAAGCAGGACCCCGTCGGAAAGACCTTCGAACTCGGCGGCGCGCTGAGCGTTCAAGTGATCGGAGTGGTCGGGGACGTCAACGTGCGAGGGATCCGGAGCGAGGCCCTCCCCCAGGCGTACTTCCCGTTTGCCGGCACGCTCGATGGTCCTGGGATCCGGTACCTGGTGGTCAAGAGCGAGGCTCCGCCAATGACCTTGCTGGCGCCGATTCGCACGCACGTCAACGCGCTCGACTCCACCCTGGCGTTGATCGAACCGCGCAGCATGGACGATGTCGTGTCGGATGGCATGCTGGACACGAGCCTTCAAACCGGGTTGCTGGGGACGTTCGCCGTCCTCGCCGTCGTGCTGGCGGCGGTTGGACTGTACAGCGTGATGGCGTTCCTCGTCGCACAGCGGAGGCACGAGATCGGCATTCGGATGGCCCTGGGGGCCTCCCAGCCCGATCTTCTGCGGCTGGTCCTGGGACACGCGGCGAAGCTCATTGCCGTCGGCGTGCTGGCCGGCCTGGGCGCGGCCCTGTGGCTGACCCGCCTGATCCAGGGGCTGCTGTTTGGCGTCGCTTCCAACGATCTGTCGACGTTCGCAGCGGTCTCGTGTCTGCTCGTGCTCGTCGCGCTCGCTGCCTGCGCGATCCCCGCCCGGCGGGCGATGCGCGTCGATCCGATCGTCGCGCTGCGGTACGAATAGCAGGCCCTGCCCTTCAAGCGCCGGCCGTCACTCCGGATTCAAGGCAGCGTTTCGTGCGCAACCTCGGTCAACCTGGAGCCGCCTGCTGCCGCCTGTCCATCTACAGGGGAAGCTCACGCATCTCAATACCGTCGCCGTCGTGGAGAGGGCGGAGTAGAATCAGGCGGCCTGATGCCCCCGCATCGAGGAGACGTCATGAGCGAGCCTGTGCGTGTCGGCATCATCATCTGCGAGCGGTATCACACCTGCGCCGGAGGCAAGTGCTTGCGCGCGCTGCGCGCGAGAGAAGGCGCCTTCGCGGCCTACAAGGACCGGGACGTGGAACTGGTCGGCTATACCACCTGCGGCGGATGTCCCGGCGGGAACATCGAATACGCGCCCGAGGAGATGAAGAAGAACGGCGCGGAGGTCATCCACCTGGCGACGGGATTGCTGGTCGGCTACCCGCCGTGCCCGCACATCGAAGCCTTCCGTCGCTTCATCCCCGAGAAGTACGGGCTGCAGGTCGTGGTGGGCACACACCCGATCCCGCAGAAGTACTTCCTGACGCACGATCACTGCGGGACCTGGCAGGCCAACGAGTGGAAGCCGCTGCTTCAGGCGACACTCGCCGACGAAGCAACGCGGTTGAAATACGATTGAGGCCCGCAGGTCGGCCGATCGACTTCCAGATGGCGCCGGCTGACGGTCACCGATTCAGCCGTTCCCGATAGTCCATCAGGTCGTTCCACCACGAACGGTTCAGGAACGCCGCATCCGGAAACGACAGCATCTGCGCGAAGCGCTGCGGCGTCACCGAAAGCGTCAGGATGTCGGGCGGCAGATACCGCCGCATGGCAATGTCGGTGGCGCCGAGCACCGCGCGATCCTGGCCGTCTTCGGTCAGCGCCCGCCACAGCAACGAGCAGCCCGACCCGAATGGGGCCGCGACCACGTTGTCCGAGGTCCAGTATCCGGCCAGCGTCATCACCGCGCCCAGGCGATCGGGATCGACCAGGAACGTGACGCTGCGCAGCGCGTCCCACTGCTCCAGGCGCAGCGGTCCGATCAGAACTGACCCCGAGTGCACCTCCGGCGGCCGTGCGCGATCCAGGTATCCCTGGGCGATCTCCGGCGCCGCCTTGAGACCCTCACCCTTCGGGGCTCCGACACCATCGGTGAGGAAATGCGCCATGTACCCGGGATAGCTCTTCTCCAGGCCGACGGCCCGGTGCGCTCCCTGACACCCGGCGCCGCCAGGCGCGAGCACGAGCGTCTCGCCGTCGAGCCAGCGTTGGTAGTACGAGAAGCAGCACGACGTGCCCTGCGTCTCGACGAGCGGCTCGAAGGCAGCCGACGGCTGCGCGTCGTAGACGCCGATGAGCGGTGTCGTCAGGCGCAGCCTGGCGACGAGACGATCGACCGCGGCGGTGGTCACCATGTTACCCACTCCTTTCGGGAGGCCTTGAGCTGGATGCTACTCCGGGAAGCGGGCGGCTGCAATCGCCCGGCGGATCCCCCGGCCTCCACCAGTGCCTGCGCCGGCAGCCGCACCGGCCGTCGAAGGGGTGGCTTCCTCCAACGGCACCATCGAGTCGTCAAAGGTGCGACAATCGAGTGGAAACTTGGAGGTTGTCATGTCCACTCAACTCGTTGCGTCCCGGTCCCTCGTGACTCTCGCTCTCGCGGCGGCCAGCCTGCTCGGCGCCGCTCACCCCGCGTCCGCACAGAAGCCCGACGCGGAGTTGAAGGGCATCACCGTCGTTGGCGTGGTGGTGGAAGACATGGGCTCGCAGGCCCTCTCGTGCGGGTTCAGCCAGGATACGTTCGAAAAGGCGGTCTCGAAGATCTTCCCGGACGCCGGGCTGAAGGTCGTCCGCACCTCGGACGAAGACACGTATCTTTACGTGCACGTGAACACGCTGACCGTGCCGACCAATGTGTGCGTCTCGAGGTTCGACACGACGCTCTACACGCATACGACCGCGAAGCTGTCGTACCAGGACCAGCCCGTGCTGGTGCAGGTGTCGCTGCTCCACTCGGGCGGGCTGTCGGGTGGCGGCGTGAACGGACACGCGGAAAACGTGCTGCGAAGCGTGAAACAGGCCGCCGAACAGTTTGCCTCGCGCATCCGCGCCGTCAGCAAGTGAGCACCGCGACACCCGCCATTTACGTGTCTTGACACTGAGTGTCATCACATGTAATATGAGGGTGTGGTGAGCGACCTGAAGACGGAATTGAAGCAAACCAAGCCGTTCCGCAGCCTCGAACACGAGGCGCACCTGAGCATTCAGCGGACGGCGGCCGAACTGGAGCATGGGTTCGAGTCGGCCGTGAAACCCTATGGCATTACCGCGACACAGTACAACGTGCTCCGCATCCTCCGGGGTGCCGGCCCGTCAGGCCTGTGCCGGAACGAGGTTGGCAGCCGGATGCTGCGCCGGGTTCCCGATGTGACCCGGCTGCTGGACCGGATGGAGGACATGAAGCTGATCGTCCGGGAACGCGGCGGCGAGGACCGCCGTTACGTCACCACGAAGGTGACGGCCGCCGGCCTGAAGATCCTCGGCGCGCTGGACCCGATCGTGCACCAGCTCCACGACGCCCAGCTGGGCCATCTCGGCGACGCCCGGCTGCGGACGCTGATCGGCCTGCTCGCTGATGTCCGGGACCACAGTCAGTAGCTTTTTTTGACCTGATAGATGTGATCACACTCGTGTGATCGACCAAGAAGGAGAGCAACGCAATGACGACCATGACATCCGTTCGCACGTTCAGCATCGACAAGGCGCACTCGGAGGCCGAGTTCCAGGTTCGCCACCTCGTCACCAGGGTCAGAGGCCGGTTCACCGACTTCGAAGGCACGATCGAGATGGACGAACAGGACCCCGGACGTTCATCGGTGGAGGTGACGATCCAGGCGACGAGCGTCGATACCGCCCAGGCGGACCGTGACACCCATCTGCGATCGGCTGACTTCTTTTCCGTCGAGCAGTTTCCGACGCTGACGTTCAAGAGCACCAGTGTCGCGGCGAAAGGCACAGATACCTACCAGGTCACGGGTGACCTGACTATCCACGGCGTGACCAGGCAGGTCGTCATGCCGGTGACCTTCCTCGGGCTGGCCAAGGACCCGTGGGGGAACCAGCGCGCGGGCTTCGAGGCCGAGTTCACGATCAACCGCAAGGACTACGGTCTGATGTGGAACGCCGCGCTCGAAACCGGCGGCTTCCTGGTGGGCGACGAGGTCAAGATTGGTCTGTCTGTCCAGGCGATCGCCAAGTAACGGCGGCCGCACGTAGTCGTGCCAGTCGGGATCGGATCCACCTTCTTCACTGTATAATGCTCTCCAGGCATCTCCGTCTGACAAGAGGCACCTGTGTTCCGACCCGCGACCGGCTCGCTGCCGGCCTTTGAGGAGGTTCGACATGACTCGACGCTCCCTCATGCTCCTTCTGGCGCTTGTCGCCGCTGCTGCAACCGTCTCCGCCGACATCCCCCAGGCCAAGCCGGTGCTCAGCCCGCCTGCCGAGGCGACAGCGACGATCGCCGGTAAGACGATCACGATCAAGTACGCCACGCCCTCGGTTCGCGGACGCCAGGTCTTCGGCGACGGCGGCGTGATTAGCAAGGACCGGACCTACCCGGTCTGGCGGGCCGGCGCGAACTCGGCCACATCGCTGCACACCGACGCCGATCTTCAGATCAAAGGTCTGACCGTCCCGAAGGGCGACTACACGATCTTCGCGCAGATCAACGAGGAACCCTGGCAGCTCATCATCAACAAGCAGACCGGGCAGTGGGGCCTGACCTACAACAAGGACCAGGACCTGGGCCGCGTGCCGATGGAGATGAGCAAGCCGCCCGCTCCGATCGAGACCTTCAAGATCACGCTGACCAGCACCGGTGCCAATACCGGCACGCTGCAGCTCGAGTGGGAGAACAAGATCGCGTCGGTGCCCTTCACCGTGAAGTAGCTGCAGCGGTTCGACCCGAGCCTGTACTCGGGACTCCGCTTCCGCGTCACGCCAGTTGCCAATCACCAGCTGCTTCCGAGACTCGACCTCGAACAGCACCGATTGGTCGAGGTCGAGTTCGTCCCCGGGCTTGGCGTAGAACCTCGAGGAACGCTTCGGCTGCAGCTGGTCTTCTGGCGACGACTCGACGAAGTGCACCTGGCGGCGAGACCCCCGGCCGTACCTTGTAGGCCGCCAGCCGCCTCGAGTCCGGCGACCACGCGACCCCGTCCAGCTCGTAGCAGTTCCCTTCCGGTCCGTCCGTGCTGAGCGGCATGGGATGTCTCGTGCAGGGGCGCGGGCATTCTGTCAGGAAGGACGAGGGACGAGAGGCCGGTCGCTCCGTGCTACGCTACCGATCGTGCACATCCCCGACGGATACCTCAGCCCCAGCACGTGCGCAGTGCTCTACGCGGGCGCGTCGCCGTTCTGGTTCGTGGCGCTCCGCCGCCTCAGGCAGAGGCTGCAGACCAGGCTCGTGCCGCGGGTCTCGCTGTTTGCGGCGTTCTCGTTCGTCGTGATGATGTTCAACATCCCGCTGCCCGGAGGCACCACCGGGCACGCGGTCGGCGTGGCGCTGGCGACGATCGTGCTGGGACCGTCGGCTTCGATCCTCGCCATCTCGACCGCGCTCGTGATCCAGGCGTTCTTCTTCGGCGACGGCGGCATCACGGCCCTCGGCGCCAACTGTTTCAACATGGCGATCGTGGGCTCGCTGGTGGCGTTCCCCGTCTACCGTGCGGTCGCCGGCCGCGCGCCGCTCGAGTCGGCACGGCGTGTCGTCGCGGCCGGACTGGCCGGGTATGCCGCGATCAACGCATCCGCCCTGCTCACGGCGTTGGAGTTCGGGATCCAGCCGCTGCTGTTTCGCGACGCGTCGGGCGCGCCGCTCTACTGTCCATATCCGATCAGCATCGCGGTGCCCGCCATGATGCTCGGCCACCTGACGATTGCCGGGATCGCGGAGTTGGTGCTGACGGGCGGCGTGGTGGCCTTCCTGCAGCGCACCGATGTCACCTTGCTCGCCGCGACTGCCGGACGCCGTGTGCCGTCGAGCGCGGATGGCGCGGTCGTTGGCGCGGCGGGCAGTCTCCGGCCGCTCTGGATCCTGCTGGGAATCCTGCTCGTGCTCACGCCGGTCGGCCTGCTCGCCGGAGGCGTGGCGTGGGGAGAGTGGCGGGCATCGGCCTATGCGGATCCCGCCGCGAGGCAGGCAATCTCCACCGCATCGCTCGATCACGCCCCACCGTCCGTGCCGCCCGGCGGACTCGGGCGATTGGCGTCGGTGTGGACGGCGCCACTTCCCGACTACGCACCTCCGTTCCTCCGCAGCCCGGCCGTCGGATACGTACTCTCTGCGATGTTCGGCGCGGGGCTGGTGGTGCTCGCGGTCACCGGCCTGACAGCCCTGTTGCGCCTTCGCCAGCGTTCTGGAAGCGCCAACGACACGGTGAACCCGTGACGCGAAGGGTCCGGCCGGCACGTGGCTTCGTCGAACGTACCGTGGACGGCCTCCTCCATGCCATGGAACGGGCGGTGTCGGCCGAGGCCGGCGCCGCGGGAGGCGGCTGGATGCAGCGGCTCGATCCCAGGGTCAAGCTGGCCGGCATCCTGTCACTGATCGCCGCCGTCGCCGTGTCGCACCGGGCGGATGTCATCGCCGCGCTGCTGGCCGTCGGCGTCGCGCTGGCGATCGCGTCGCGCGTCCCGCTGTCCACGTTGATCTCGAGCGTGTGGCTGGCAGCGGTCGGCTTCTCGTGTGCGCTAGCGGTGCCGGCCATCTTCCTCACGCCCGGCCGGGCGGTGGCGACGCTGCCGCTCCTGGGCTGGCCGATCACGGCTCAGGGTCTTACCTCGGCCAGCTACCTGGTCCTTCGAGTTGCCGCTGCCGCCACGTTCGGCTTCCTGCTCGTGTTCACGACGCGTTGGTCCCATGTGCTCAAGGCCTTGCGCGCCTTCAAGCTGCCGGTCGTGTTCGTCGTCGTGCTGGCCATGACCTACCGGTACATCCTGCTGCTGCTGGAGGCAGCGCACGACATGTTCCTCGCGCGCCGCAGCCGCACGGTTGGACGCCTGGCAGGCGTCGAACGACGCCGCCTCGTGACGCAAAGCGTGGGCGTGCTGCTGGCCAAGAGCCTGCATCTGTCCAGTGAAGTGTTCCTCGCGATGCAGGCGCGCGGGTTCCGCGGTGAAGTGTATCTCCTCGACGACTTCGCGATGGCGCGTGCCGACTGGCTCGCGCTCGCATCCTTCGCGGCCGTTTCGGCCGCCGCGGTGTGGGCCGGCCGATGATCCTCTTCCACCTCGAGTCGCTCACGTATCGATTCAACCGGGTCCTGGCTCTCGACGGGTTGTCGATGTCGATCCCGGCCGGGACCCGCATCGGGCTGCTCGGCGCCAACGGCTCGGGCAAGTCCACGCTGCTGCGAATCCTCGACGGCCTGTACTTCCCCGACTCGGGAGAGGTGCGGTTCCTCGGTGAGCCGTTGACGGAATCGCGCTTCGGAAACGACGAGTTCGCCCACCGGTTCCGGCGGCGAGTCGGCATGGTCTTCCAGAACCCGGACGTTCAGCTCTTCAACGCGACGGTCTTCGACGAAGTGGCGTTCGGCCCGCTGCAACTGCGCTGGTCAGCCGCGGATGTGCGCGCCCGCGTCATGGACACGCTCGAACGGTTCCGTCTGGCGGATCTCAAGGACCGGGTGCCCCAGCGGCTCTCGGGTGGCGAGAAGAAGCGCGTGGCCCTCGCCAGCGTGCTCGTGATGGATCCGGAGGTGCTGCTGCTCGACGAACCGACCGATGCTCTCGACCCGCGCAGCCAGAGCCAGTTGATCGATCTGCTCATGGGGTGGGCCGACGGATCCAAGTCCGTGATCACCGCCACCCACCATCTCGGCATCCTCGAGGAGATCGCGGATCGCTGTTTCGTCCTGGATCACGGCCGGCTGGCCGCCGACCGGGCGCCCGCCGATCTCCTGCAGGATCACGAACTCCTCGACCGCACGAACCTGATCCACGTCCATCGCCACCGGCACGGCGAAGGACACGTGCACTCTCATCCACACGTGCACGGACTGTAAGCCAACCCCGCCGCCCGCCACGTCCGAGCCGGCGCCGGCCGGCGGCGTCAGGCAGGCGCGGACCGGGCTGGCGCGAAGGGCGAATGTGAGGGCCGCCGAACCTGAGCCCGGCGCGACAGACCGGGCCGCGTCAGCCGCACGCTTCGAACCGGCGCGGGCCGTCCCACCGCCGTCCGCCACGTCCGATATGTCGCCGGTCGCCAGGGGCGCCCGGGCCCGCTCACGCTCGACAGGGCCGAACCCCGCGTCCTCGGTCGGGGGC
>DASVIS010000102.1:0-19731 GCA_036381995.1 Vicinamibacterales bacterium
CCGCAGCGATGGTTCGATCGGCGCGCAGCTCTCGACATGTCGGTCCCGATCAACTTCGCCTACACTGCCGACACGATCGGAGGGAACTCGGGCAGCCCGGTCATCAACCGGAAGGGCGAGCTCGTCGGGTTGAACTTCGACAGCAACCGGCAGAAGCTGGCAAACCGTTACATGTATATCGACGAATCGGAAGGCTCCCGCGCCGTCGGGGTGCACAGCGCCGGGATCGTCGAGGCGCTGACAAAGGTGTACGGGGCCGAGCGGATCGTGAGGGAGATCACCGGGAGGTAAGGCTCACTTCAACAGTATCGCCGCGATATCGTTCTCGAGCGTCGTGAGCGCCTTCTCGGTGACGCGGCCGATTTCCATGTCGCCACGGAAGAAGACGAACGTCGGGACGCGCTGGATCTCGTGCTTCACGGTGAGGCCCTCCGCGTCCTTCTTTGACCGATCCACCGCGACCATCGTTACCTTGTCCAACCCGATCCCCGCCTGGTCGAGAATCTTGAAGAAGCGCGGCACCTCGCGCTTGCTGTCCGGGCACCACGTGGCGAGGATGAGCAGCACCTGAACGTCGCGACCCCGGTCGGCAATCGTCTTGACGGCTGCTGCGTCCGGCGTGTAGTCCTGCGCGCGGAGCGTCTTCCACGTCTCGTAGTCTTCCATCGCGCCGCGCGTGACATGTCCCACGAGGGGTGCCGGTGCTGGCGGCCTCGGAGCAACCGGGCCCGCCGTGCGGGCTGCGCCAGGGATCGCAGCGGATGGCGCTGAGGCCGCGCCGGTCGCCGGCAAAGCGGGTGTCGGAGCCTTGATGGGTGTCGGAGCCTTGACGGGCGTGGGAGCCTCGGCGGGCGTGGCCGGGGCCGCGACCGCCGACGTGTCCGGCCGGGCGGTCGTGACGGGCGCGACCTTGCCGCCGCACGCGGCCTGGGAGAGGCAGATGCCTGCGATCGAAACGATGACGATCAGCGTTCGCACGGGAACTGGAATGGTCATGAAGGAGCTTTCACACCGGGACGAGGGGAGCGGGTGAGGGTGATGCTATCCAGCCGTGGACCGCACTGCAACGGAAAAGGGATAATCACCTTCAGGAGTTCATCATGTCGCACGCACGCGTGTTCCTGGCAGTCATCGCCGGCCTCGGTCTCGTCGCTGCCCTGACCGTCGCCGTGAACGGGCAGATTCCGATCGACCGCGTATTGAAGCGGGTGGCGGTGCCGTCGGCAGGCGGTCAGCGCGGCCTCGTGGACATCGTGGGCTTTCCGCAGACCGCCGAACAGATGACCGCGATTGGCGAGATGTGCGAGCGGTTGGAGAAGGACGAGATCGCCGCCGTCCAGCAGCGGCACGGCTTCTCGCCCGCCACGAAGCTCGTCGCCGGCTGGTGCCCCCACGACGACTACATGCTCGCTGGCCGTGTCTACGCCCACGTCGAGCGGTACATCAAGGCGAAGACCGTCATCCTGATCGGGAATGCCCACTGGTCGGAGGCGTTCGGCGTCCGTGGGAAGCTGGTGTTCGACGACTTCGAGCGGTGGCGGGGGCCCTACGCGCCTGTCCGCGTCTCCCCGATCCGCGCCGAGATTCTCGCGCACCTTTCGCCCGAGAGCTCAATCGTGAACCGCAGCATGGTCGAGACCGAGCACTCGCTCGAGGCGCTCGTGCCGTTCCTCCAGTACTACAACCGGTCTGTCGAGATCGTTCCCATCCTCGTGCCGGTGATGCCGTGGGATCAGATACAGGCGCGCGCCGCCGACCTCGCTCGGGCGATCGGAACGGTCATGACATCCCGCCACTGGAAGCTGGGCGAAGACGTCGCCATCCTTGTCTCGGGTGACGGCCAGCACTACGGCGACTACGGGTGGAGCTACTACGACTATCACCCGTTCGGGTGCGATGCCCCGGGGTACCAGAAGGCCATGGAACTCGACCACCGGCTGGTCTCGTCCTACATGGCCGGCCCGGTCGAGAGCTCCAGGATCAAGGCGCTCTTCAGCGAACTCGTCGATCAGGATGACGTGGGGAAGTACAAGATCACCTGGTGCGGGCGATTCGCGGTGCCCCTGGGGATCACCATGGCCGGGATGCTGACGCAGGCGCTCGAGCATCGCGCGTTGACCGGCTACCCGCTTCGGGAGGGCACCAGCCTGGCGTTCCCGTGGCTGCCGCTCGAGGCGATGAAGCTCGGTTTGACCGGCGACGCCAATCTCCATCACTTCGTGACGTATCAGGCCGTCGGCTTCAAATGACCGCCGGCATCCAGTACAATTATTGGATAGTCCTCAAAGGAGAATCGATGACCAGGCATGCACACCTTGCCGAGTGGGTCGATCAGGTCGCGGCCCTGTGCCAACCCGACCAGATCCGCTGGTGCGACGGCTCGCCAGAAGAGTACCAACTCATGCTCCGCCTGATGGTGCAGGCAGGCACGGCGATATCCATGGACGCGGTGCGGCCGAACAGCATCTTCGTCCGTTCGGATCCGGCCGATGTGGCCCGGGTGGAAGATCGGACGTTCATCTGCTCGGCGCGGAAGGAAGACGCGGGCCCGACCAACCACTGGGCGGATCCCGCTGAGATGAAGGCCACGCTGTCGGGGCTCTTCCACGGTTCGATGAAGGGGCGGACGCTCTACGTCATCCCCTACAGCATGGGCCCGGTCGGCTCGCCCATCGCGAAGATCGGGGTCGAGGTGACCGATTCGCCCTACGTCGTGGCCAACATGCACACGATGACCCGCGTGGGCGAGAAGGTCCTGGACGTGCTGGGCGCCGACGGCGAGTTCGTCAAGGGCCTCCATTCGGTCGGCGCGCCGCTCGAGGGCAGCGCCCCGGACGTGCCGTGGCCCTGCAACGGCGCCAACAAGTACATCTGTCACTTCCCCGAGACGCGCGAGATCTGGTCGTTCGGGTCGGGCTACGGCGGCAACGCCCTGCTCGGCAAGAAGTGCCACGCGCTGCGGATCGCGTCGGTGCAGGCTCGCGACGAAGGCTGGATGGCCGAGCACATGCTCATCCTCAAGCTGACGAACCCGGCGGGCGAGGCGCGCTACGTGACCGGCGCATTCCCGTCGGCGTGCGGCAAGACCAACCTGGCGATGCTCGTGCCGACGGTGCCGGGCTGGAACGTGGAGACCATCGGCGACGACATCGCCTGGATGAAGTTCGGCCCGGACGGCCGGCTCTACGCCATCAACCCCGAGGCGGGGTTCTTCGGCGTGGCCCCGGGCACCAGCACGAAGTCGAACCCGAACGCCCTCCTCTCGCTGAAGGCGAACGCGATCTTCACCAACTGCGCCATGAAGCCGGACGGCGACGTCTGGTGGGAGTACATGACCGACACGGAACCGCCGGAGCTGATGGACTGGCTGCGGCGGCCCTGGCATCCCGGCATCGGGCGGAAGGCGGCGCACCCGAACTCGCGGTTCACCGCGCCGGCCCGCCAGTGCCCGGTCATCGCGCCCGAGTGGGAAGACCCGAAGGGCGTGCCCATCTCGGCGATGCTGTTCGGCGGCCGCCGCGCGACGGTCGTGCCGCTGGTGACCGAGGCGTTCAGTTGGGAGCACGGCGTGTTCCTGGGCTCCGCGGCCGGCTCCGAGACGACCGCCGCGGCCCTCGGCCAAGCCGGCGTGCTGCGCCGCGATCCGTTCGCGATGCTGCCGTTCTGCGGCTATCACATGGGCGACTACTTCGCTCACTGGCTGCAGATCGGCGCGGCCGCCCGGCCCGAACAGCTGCCGCGCCTCTTTTACGTCAACTGGTTCCGCCAGGATGCGAACGGCAAGTTCCTCTGGCCGGGGTATGGAGAGAACAGCCGCGTGCTGAAGTGGGTGTTCGAGCGCGTGTCCGGCGGCGGCACGGCGATCGACACGCCGATCGGCCGGCTGCCAGCGCCCGGAGCGCTGGACACCAACGGCCTCGACATCACGCCTGGCGCCCTGGATGTCCTCCTGAATGTGGACGTCGAAGGCTGGCTGACGGAACTGCCGGCGATCAAGAAGCACTACGAGTCGTTCGGTGACCGCCTGCCCGCCGGGCTGAGCAAGGAACTGAGCGAACTCGAGAAACGGCTGCTCGCGGCACGCGGGTAGCCGGATGCTCGCCGGTCGGTGACATGGGGCGGAACAGGACTGCGGTCCTGTTCCACCGCCTTACTCGTGTCCCCCTCGGGCTGGACGAAGCCTCAGGCCGGGTCTTCCTTCGACGCCGCCTTCTTCACGTATCTCTCCTTCAGCCCCCGATAGTCGGTCTTCCCCGTGCCGAGCACGGGAATCGAGTCCACCTGGATCACCTGCCGCACGTTGTACAGCGCGCTCAGGCCAGCGTCCCGGACAATTCGGTTCACCTCGTCGCGGCTCGTCGGGCGAACGGTGAAGACGGCAATCTCCGGGCTGTCAGCCTGGCCAACCGTGTCGACGGCCAATGACGGCCCCTCGTCCCGATCCGATGCGAAGTGCGGCAGCAGCACGGCTTCGATCGCGGGCAGCGAGATCATCTCGCCACCGAGCTTCACGAACCGCTTGAGCCGGCCCTCGAAGAAGAGCCACCCGTCCTCATTCGCCCGCACGAGATCGCCGGTGCGATACCACGTCCTCCCATCCCACTCGACGAACGGCGACTCGCCGGTGTAGTTGAGGTACCCGGAGAAGATGCTCGGGCCGCGCACCAGCAGCATGCCCGTCTCTCCTGACGCCACCGGCACTTGGCTCTCCACGCCCATGACGACGCACTCGACCGAGTCGAGCGGCTTGCCTATCGAGCCGTGCACGGGCTTCTCGACCCTGGTCGCCGACACGATCGGCGAGCACTCGGTGATGCCGTAGCCCTCAAGGATGGTGGCGCCGGGACAGGCGCGTGCGAGCGCCTGGTACACGGACTCCGGGCATTTCTCCGCGCCGGTCACGGCGAGGCGCAGGGAGGCCAGCTGGCCGGGCCGGGCGGCGCGGACGATGCCGTTCAGGAACGTCGGGGTCCCGACCATCAGCGTGACCCCGTAAGCGGCGATCACGCGCGCCAGCACCGCCGCCTCCGTGGGATTCGGGTGATAGACCGTGCGAAACCCCGAGCAGAGCGGGAGGATCGTGGTGACGGTGAGCCCGAACGAATGGAACGGCGGCAGCATGCCGATGAGCACGTCTCGTTCTTCGAGGCGCACGGCCGCCAGCGTGTCGCGGACGTTCGTCAGGACGTTCGTGTGCGTGAGCGGAACCGCCTTCGGCAGGCTCTCGGACCCACTGGTGAACAGGACCACGGCTTCCTCGGTCGGCGTGATCCCTTTCAGCGAGCCCCAGCTCACGTAGCTCCGAACGAGCGCCGACAGCTTCTGCCCCGTGGTCAGCCGCGACCGCACGTCCTCGGCCAGCACGAAGCGACCGGCCAGCGCGGAGAGATCGATGCCCATCGCCTCGAGCTTGGAGAGCAGCGCCCTGGCGGTGATCACGCGCTCCACGCCGAGCAGGTCGAGCGCGTGGGCCAGGTTGCGCGACCCGGTCGTCCAGTTGACCATGACCGGCGTCTTGCCGGCGAAGAGCGTGGCCATGTAGAACAGCCCGGCGCCAACAGACGCGGGCAGCATGATGCCGACGTATCGGCCCGGGAGTTGGCGGATGGATGGCACCATCAGCATCAACGCCAACACGAGACGACGGAACGTCACCTCGCCGCTCGTCTGGTCCGCGAGGATCGCGTGTCCGGGGTGGCGTGCCGCCTGGTCGAGGAACACCTCGGTGACGGTTCGGCCGCCCGGGACCACGAGCCGCGCGTCGCCGTGCGTGGCCGACCACACGGCGCCCGGACTCTTCAACGGCGACTCGATCGCCGAGATCCCTCTGCCCGACGCCGCCAGCACCACGTCGCCGACGGTCACCAGGCTCTCGGGCGTGCCCACCGAGAAGCCGAATTCCTTCTCGATCCAGATCGCCAGCTCCGCCGCGGTCAGACTGTCGAGACCGAGGTCCTGAGCCAGCCTCTCGGTGAGCGCGATGTCGGCGCGGCCTGTCAGGCGCGCCAGCTCCTCGACCACGATCCGGCGCGTGGCTTCGGGCGCCTCGGACGGATCGCCCGCGACGCGCGGGACCTCGGGGTCGGGCAGTTCGCGCACGCCGCCCTTCTCCCAGAACCCGTACGGCACGTAGGTGTTCCGCGGCGCCCGCGCGTTGTAGAACTCCTCGAGGTAGCGGTTGATAACCATCCGGCTTTCCTGGCGTGGAAAGTCGGCGGGCTCGACGAACTCGATGAGGACGTCGCGGCGCGGCATGAACAGCACGCCGTTGAGCAGGAGGCGCTTCAGACCGCGCCAGGCGGTGGCGACGGCGTTCGGCATACGGCCCGAGAAGGCCAGGCTGAAGCTGCTCCCCCACAGGCCGGTCTGGCGTACGAGCACAACGCGGGCCTCCGGCACGGCCTTGACCAGGACATCGGCGCCGCTCGCGGCGCGTATCTCCTCGAGGTACTGCTGCCGCAGGCGTCCGGACGGATAGAAGAGGAGGCTGTCGCCGGCCCGCACGCCCGCGATGGCCTCGGCCAGCGCCCGTCGCGTCGCCTCCATCACCGACAGCCCCTGCCGCTCCATGTTCGGCAGCGGGCGCGCGCCGTACAACCGAGCTAGTGCCCCGACGATGGGCCGGGAGATCTGGTACTCGTCGCCGAGCGCGCGCGGATGGAAACCGCGGTCGAGAACGACCATCAGGATGGCGGGATCGATCAAGGCCAGGTGGCTGGGCAGGAAGATCACCCGGGTCGTTCCCCGGGCGCGAATCTCGTTCAGGCCGCGCACCTCCACGCGATACCTGAGCGAAAGGAGCAGACGGCCGACCCACGAGAGCAGCCGTCGAAGGCTGTTTCGAAGCATTGGCATCACCGGAGCATTCTGAAGCAGTACCGGGTAGAGATTACACGAATGGAAACCACTCCAGGAGTGATTTCGGCGGCGGCGTGGTTTCAGCGCCCGGTGGGTGTCTCGACGCGTTTGTACATCAGCAGTTCCGACGCGCCTTCGATGATGTAGTCATCGAACTGGCCGACCTGCCGGTACCCCTGGCGTGCGTAGAAGGCGCGCGCCCCGGTATTGAACGACGAGACGCACAGGAAGAAATGGCGGGAGGTGAGCGCCGCGTGACGCTCGCAGCGATCGAGCAACGCCGCTCCGGCGCCCCGGCTCCGCCAGGCGGCCGCCGTGGCGATGGCCGCCAGGTAGGGTGATCCCGCGACGCCCCGCGGATTGACCAGCGCGAAGCCGCACCGCTCCTCGCCGGCCCGTGCAACAAACTGAACGATCTCGGGGCGCTGGCAGGCGGCGCGGCATTGATCGATGCCGCGCCCCAACGTGATCCAGGGATCGGAGGCGGCCATCAGGCGCGCGGCCCATTCGCCATCGTCCCCAGTGGCCACCGCGATCGCGAACGCCACGGCGGCGCTCACTCCTTCTTCTTCCCCTTGGCCTTCGAGGCCGCCGCGCGCGGCTTTCGCGGGCCCGTCGTCTTCCGCGCGACCGCCGTTCCGCGCCGCCGCTTCGGCTTCAGCCCGGCAGGGCCCTCGGCGGTGGGCTGCTCTCCAGACACCTCCACCGTGTCGATCGTCTCGGCGTCGATCACCGGTCGCGTCTCGGCCTCCACCGCGACCGTCGTCACTTCACTGACATCGACAGACGGCCCCGGCGCCGCGCCTGCGCCGTCGGCAGGCGCCTCGGCCGCGGCCATCGGCTCCTCGATCGTTGCCTCCTGCACGGGCGACGCGGACGAAGGCCGCTGCAGCGCGTTGCCCGGGAAGACCCGGAGGACGCCCTGCCGATCGCGTTCGAGGCGCAGCAGCGCGTCGCGCTGCGATGCGCGCAGGAGATCGAGAATGCCGCCGAACCCGTACCGCCTCTCGTCGAAGGCGGAATCGGCCGCCCTGAGCAACTGCTTCACGTTCCTGACGTACATCGGCCAGCGGAGCTGCCCCGGCGCCTGCTCGATGACGCGCCTGAGCATGGCGAGCGCCTCGGCCTGCTGGACGGCCAGGGCCTCGCCAGGTCCGGGCACATGGGGAGCAGGCTGCGCCGAGGGCGCCACCTCGGCGGGCTGACGGTCCTCGGGAACGGTCTCGGGTTCCGGCGCTGGAATCGCCACCGGCCCATGGTGCTCGTGTCCACGGCCCTGGTAGTGACGCTCGTGGTGGTGCCGGTCGGCCACGGGCGCGGCGGCTTCGGCGCTGTGGTCCGCCGCTCCGGGCTCCCCATCCTTGATCTCGACCAGCAGGTTCCGGCCCGACTGATTGAGGCGAATCAGGCCGGCCTGCGCGAGCTTCTCGGCGAAGTCGCGGAATGACCCGGCACCGTAGTTCTTCTCGGAAAACGTGGAATCGAGCTGCAGAAGGGTGCTCTTGAGGAGTCCGAGCTGGGGCGTGACCTCGCGCTCGGACAGCACCTTCAACGCGCGCTGGATCAGCGGGAAGGCCGCGCTCACCGGCTGCGTCCCGGACGACCGTCCGCGTTCCGGGTGCCGGCGGGCGCTCTGGCCCACGTTGATCAGGTTCTCGTAGGCGATGAACTCGTGGCAGTTGCGCTGGAGGATCACGCTGGTGAAAGCGCGGCCGCCGACGACGATCACCGTCTTGTCGTATTGCTTGAGCTTCTCGACCAGGCTCAGGAAGTCGCTGTCACCACCGACGATCACATAGGCGTTGATGTGATCGTGGGTCAGCGCCATCTCCAGGGCGTCGAGCGCCAGGTTGATGTCCGCGCCGTTCTTGTCGCCGCCGGGCGTCAGGTTGCGCTGAACCATCTTGATCGCATGCTGGGTGAGCAGCCGGCTGTAGTCACCGGCGCGCGTCCAGTCGCCGTACGCGATCTTGGTCACGACCTCGCCGCGCTCCTTGATCGCCTCGAGGACGGTGCCGACATCGAAGGCGACGTTCAGCGTCGTCTTGACCCCAATCTCGATGTTGTCGAAATCCACGAACACGGCAATTTTCAAACGTTGTTCCGTCACAAGCATTCCTCGCCGGCTCCGCGGCTCCAGGGGCGGACCGTCCCGGCTCGCGCTGCCCATTCGAGCAGCCGCGATTCCCAGACTCGGGACCGTCCGACGCTGGACGCGCCGGCATCGTTCGTGCCCCGTCCCGCTTTCGTGGGGGAAGGGGCACCAGTTGGAGATTTGCTGCGCGCACGTCGAGACGATCGGGCCGCCCGTCGGGAGCGAGACGGCCGTCTCGCGTGCGCTCAGACCGGCTGAGGGCCGGGGCAGGACCTATTCCTGCTCGTCCTCCTCCGTCGCGCCGGCGCTCGTTGCGAAGTTGTCGAATTCCTCGGTGTCGGCTTCGCCGTCATCGACATCGAAGACGCGGCCGGTAATCCGCTCGGGGATAGGCCCTCGCGGGCGCGCCTCCGTCTTCGTCGGCCGGCGGGACGGTCCCAGATGCCGTCGCGGTGCGGGAGGACCGAAGCTGCGCGCGGGCCGATCACCGGACGCCGGTGCCGAGCCATCCGGCATCGCCCCCGGACTACGGTACGGCGCCGAGGGCCTGAACCCGGCTGGACGGTCCTCTCGCGCCCTGGCCTCGCTGACAGCCAGGTTTCGACCCTTGAAGGGCTGCGCGTTGAAGCGGCGAATCACCTCTTCGGCGACTGACCGCTCGGTGAACTCAACGAACGCAAAACCCCTGGGCCTTCCTGTTTCCCGGTCGAGCGGTAGCACGACCTCGGAGGGCGGCGAAATCACGCCCAGGTGGGCGCGAAGTTCCGCGTCGGTCGCGTCGTAGGGAAGGTTGCCAATGAACAAACGGACTGCCAAAAGTTCCTCTCACATTGAAGCGGCTGTGGCGACCGTGCGTCGCACACGCGGCGCGGGCGCATCCCTCGGGGGGACGCGGGACCTCTCCGCAGGGCGGACCGGTCCGGCAGTCATCTTCGCAGAACTGACCCGTCCGGTTCAAGCATTTCAGTAAGGGGGCTGCCGCCGGCCAGGGCCCGCCCGGTCCAGGAGTCCACCAGGGACATCCGGGCCGGCGTCCCGGCGGCGACTACCCTCCCGCCTTCATCTCCGCCCTCCGGCCCGAGGTCGATCACCCAGTCTGCTGCTCTGACGACGTCCAGATTGTGCTCCACCACCACAACGGTGTGACCAGAATCGATGAGCCGTTCGAAGACCTGAAGCAGCCTGGCCACATCCTCGAAATGGAGGCCGGTCGTCGGTTCATCGAACAGGAAGAGCGTCGCGCCGGCCGCTTCGCGGAGCAGCTCGGTGGCAAGCACCAACCGCTGCCGCTCTCCCCCCGAGAGGGTGTCGGCGCCTTGGCCCAGCCGCAGGTACCCCAGGCCGAGGTCGTTGAGAACCTCCAGCGGGCGTGCAACCGCCGGCACTTCCGAGAACGCCGCCCGCGCCTCGCGGACGGTCAGGTCGAGCACGTCGGCGATCGACCGTCCGTCGAGTCGGCACGCGAGCACCTCGGGGCGGTACCGCCGGCCGCCACACTCGTCGCAAGGCACCCAAACGTCGGGGAGGAAATCCATGCTGACCCGTACGCGCCCGACGCCCTCGCACCCCTCGCAGCGTCCTCCCTTGACGCGGGTCGAGAAGTGTCGTTTCGCCAGGCCGGCCCTCCGGGCCTCGTCGGCGGCTGCAAACCGATCGCGAATCGCGTCGAAGACGCCGACCATCGTCGCGGGCATGCTCGATGACGCACCGTCGAGCGGGTCGCGATCGGCAACGACGACGCGCGCGAACGGCTCGTGCACGACCACCGCGGCGCTGCGCTCGCCATGACGTCCGCCGTCGCGCCCTGGCAGCCCGCGGCCACGGGCTGCCAGGGCCGGCGCCAGCACGTCGAAGACCAGCGTGGACTTGCCGCTGCCAGAAACGCCGGTGATGGCGATGAGGCCGCCCGCCGGAATCTCCACGCTCAGATCCCGGAGGTTGTGGCATCGTGCGTGGGCGATGCTGATGCCGCGGCGCAGATCGCGGCTGTGGGGTCCGACCCGATTGCTGGCGCGGAGATATCGGCCCGTCACAGACGCCTCGCTCGCCGCGATAACCTTCGGCGTCCCCTCCGCCACGATTCGACCGCCCTGTTCGCCAGCGCCCGGCCCCATGTCGATGACGTGGTCGGCCGACCGGATCACGTCTTCATCGTGTTCGACCACCACCACGGTGTTCCCCGCGTCGCGCAAACCCTTCAACAGGCCGAGCAATCGACCGGTATCACGCGCGTGCAGGCCTGCGGTCGGCTCGTCCAGCACGTAGGTAATCCCGGTCAGGCCGCTGCCGACGTCGGTGGCCAGCCGGATCCGCTGCGCCTCGCCGGCCGACAACGTCGCCGCCTGCCGGTCGAGCGAGAGATATCCGAGGCCGGCATCACGGAGATTGGTCAGCCGCGCGGCCACGTCGCGACGCAGGTCTGTCGTCACCTCGTGTCGCCAGCCATCGTCGGCCCGGGCGTCCAGCTCTCCGAAGTAGGCAAGGCTCTCGACCACCGTCAGTCCGAGCAACTCCGCGATGTTTCGGCCTGCAATGCGGACTTCCAGCGCTTCTGGTTTGAGACGGGAGCCTCTACACGACGGGCAGGGGATCGAGTGCAGCAGTGGTTCGAGTGCGGCACCCCGCCGATCGGCATGCTTCCGCTCGTACTCCTGGCCGACACACCCGATGAGCCCGACCCACTTCGTGCGAAAGCGATGGACGCCCAGGCGGCCGCCGCGCCGGTAGTGCCAGTCGACATCCAGCTCGATGTCGCCCGCACCGCGCAACGCCACGTCGCGCGCCCGCCGGTCGAGTTCTTGCCAGGGCACACTGAAGTCGATGCCGAACGCGGCCCCGGCCGCCCGAAGCGTTGCCACGAACTGGCCGTCGGGATCGCCGTAGAAGCGGCCTGTCTTGTGGCCGTCCATCGCGCCCGCGAGCAGAGACCGCTCCGGATGCGTGATGAGCTTGTCCGGATCGCACTCGCTCACAGCACCCAGCCCCTTGCAGACGGGGCACGCGCCCTGCTCGGCGTTCGGCGAGAAGAAAGTGGAGGTCAGTGGCGAGCCGGACGCCGGTCCGCCGACCCCCACGCGCGCGAACATCAGCCGGTAGTAGTCCGCAATCTCGGTCATGGTGCCGACGGTGGACCGCGGGTTGCGGGACGCCGTCCGCTGCCGGATGGCCACGGCGGGCGTGAGGCCCGAAACCTGGTCGAATTCCGCGTCGCCGGTCTTCTCGAGAAACCGGCGGGCGTAGGCCGAGAAGCTCTCGGTAAAGCGGTTCCGTCCCTCCGCGAACACGGTGTCGAAAGCGAGCGACGTCTTCCCGCTCCCGGACACACCGGTCACGACCGTGAGGCGGTTCGCGGGAATCTCGACGTCGATGTGCTTCAGGTTGTGGGTGGATACGCCGGTGAAGCGAACGGGTGTCGTCGGAGTTGACGGGGTGTCAGTCGGACCTAACGGGGTGTCAGTCGGACCTAACGGAGCGTCAGTCGGACTCGACGGGAAGTCAGTCGGGGTCACGCTGCGGAGGGCGGCGCCCGTCGCGGATTCCCCGCACCGCGCGACGTCCTCCGGGGTGCCGGTGACCACCACCTTCCCGCCGCGGCGTCCGCTGCCTGGCCCGAGATCGATGACGCGGTCCGCGCTGCGGATCACGTCGAGATGATGCTCGATGACGATCACCGTGTGATGCTGATCCACGAGGCGCGCGATGGCACTGAGGAGGACGCCGACGTCTGCCTGGTGCAGGCCGGTCGTGGGCTCATCGAGGACATACAGCGTCCGCCCCCGGCCGGGACGGCTCAACTCGGCCGCCAGCTTGACCCGCTGCGCCTCGCCGCCCGACAGCGTCGTCGATGGCTGCCCCAGGCGGAGGTAGCCCAGGCCCAGTTCGCAGAGCACGAAGAGGATGCGGGTGGCCCGCGGTTCATCGGCCAGGAGCGATGCCGCGTCTTCGAGCGTCGTCTCGAGCAGATCGTGGATGGACCGGCCTCGGTACCTGATCGCCAGCGTCTCGTCGTTGAAGCGCCTGCCACCGCACGATTCGCAGACGACATCCACCTGCCCGAGGAAGTGCATCCCGATCTGCTGCACGCCCGCGCCCTGGCACGCCTCGCACCTCCCGCCGGCCACGTTGAACGAGAATCGTCCCTTGCCGAATCCGCGTGCGATCGACTCGGGGAGCGCAGCGAACAGGTCGCGGACAACGTCCGACAGGCCCGTGTAGGTGGCGGGGTTCGATCGCGGCGTCCGGCCGATCGGCGACTGGTCCACTTCGATGATCTTGTCGATCCGCCCATCGCCGGGGCGCTCGCGGCCGAGGCGTTCCACGAGTTCCTCGACGAGGCTCGACTTCCCTGCCCCCGAGACGCCGGTAATCACGTTCAGTGCCCCGAGCAGGAACTCGACGTTCACGCGATCCAGGTTGTGCCGCGTCGCCCGATCCAGCCGCAGCACGCCGGTGCCCGCGCGACGCGTCGCTGGGACCGGCACCTGTTCTTCCCCGACGAGGAACGCCCGTGTCCGGCTGCGGCGGTCCGCTCCCTCGGCGAGCCCGGCTGCCGGCCCGCTGTACAGCAGTTCTCCACCGTGCTCCCCCGCGCCGGGGCCGATATCGATCAGCCAATCCGCCCGCCGTATCGTCTGGTCGTCGTGCTCGACGACGAGGACGGTGTTGCCGCGGTCGCGAAGCATGGTGATGACATCGAGCAGGCGACCCTGGTCGAGCGGGTGCAGGCCGATCGACGGCTCATCGAACACGTAGAGCACACCCCGGAGGTCGGCGCCCACCTGAGAGGCGAGCCGCAGGCGCTGGGCTTCGCCGCCTGAGAGCGTGGTCGACGGGCGGTCCAGCGTGAGGTACTCGAGACCCAGCCGGGAGAGCACGCCGATGCGCGCGAGCATCTCGGCGCGGATCGGTGTCCCGACCGGGGCCTCCGACGTGGTGAACGTCAGCCCCTCGAGGAACTCCGCGAGGCCGTCGATCGCACACGCCGACAGCGACCCGATGTGGTGCTCCCTGAAGCGGACCGCAAGCGCCTCGGGGCGCAGGCGCGTTCCACCGCAGGACTGGCACGGCAGGCTGCGCACGAACCGGAGGATGTTGCGATTCCGGCTTCGCTCGAGGATCTGCGCCATCACCGGGAGGATGCCCTTGTAGACCCCCTCCTCCCGCGGCTTCGCCGTGATACCGCTCCAGCGCAGGCGTGACTCCAGCGGATGCTTGCCGTAGGGAATCCGGATCCGGTCGGAGCCGTTCAGCACGATGCCACGCTGTTCCTCGGTGAGCGCCTGCCACGGCGTGTCCACGTCGAAGCCGTGCGCGCGACAGACCTGGTCGAGGACGTCGATCGTCACCTGCGAGTAGATCACATAGCCCGTGGGTGTCGTGATGACGAGCGCGCCCTGCCGGATCGTCTTGCTCGGGTCGGCAACGAGCAGTTGCGGATCGAGGCGGTCTTCCAGGCCGAGGCCCCGGCAGGCGGGGCACGCGCCGTACGGCGAGTTGAACGAGAAGAGGCGCCGCTCGACCCGGAGGCCGGGGGGCGGCGTGCCCAGCCTCGCAAACAGCAGGCGAAGGTCGTCGTGCAGGCCGCTCAACGTCCCGACGGTGGACCGCGGGTTGCGAAGCGTCGAGCGCTGATCGACGGCGATGGCCGGCGAGAGCCCGGAGATCGAGTGGACCGCGGGCCTGGCAGTGCGTCCGAGAAATTGTCGGGCGTACGAGGAAAACGTCTCGAGATAGCGGCGCTGCGCCTCGCGGCAAATGGTGTCGAACGCCAGGGAGGACTTACCGGACCCCGAAACGCCGGACACCACGGTCATCGTGTTCCGCGGGAAATCGACGTCGATGCCCTTGAGGTTGTGCTCGCTTGCGCCGCGCACCGACAGGATGTTCACGATTGGCATTGTACCGCCGGCAGGGACGTGGCCTGTGCTATCCTTCGCGCGGCCATCACCCACCGGAGAACGCCATGCCACTTGCAGAATCGCTCCGCCGCTCCGCGCTCGTCACCCTGCTGCTGGTCGGCGCGGCCTTCAGCCCGCTCGTGGTGGGCCAGGCACCGAAGACCCCAACGGCGGCCGACGTCGTCACCAAAGTGAGAACCCAGTTTGCCCCGGATACCCGCGTCGCCGTCTTCGACGTGAAGGCCGAGGTCAAGAACACGTCGATCGAGCTGACCGGAGACGTGGAAGAGCCAGCCGCGAAGGACGCGTTGCTGAAGGCGTTGCGGGAGGCTGGCTTCCCAAGCGTGATCGACCGGATCGCCGTGCTCCCGGACCCGGCCGTAGCCGTAAAGCCGATGGGGGTCGTCACGGTCAGCGTCGCCGTGATGAAGACGAAGGCCTCGCATCCATCGGAGCTTGCCAATCAGCTCATCATGGGTCATGTCGTGAAGGTGCTGAAGAAGGAGGGCGGCTGGTATTACGTCCAGTCCCTCGATGACCACTACCTCGGTTGGATGGAGCCCGACCATCTGGCCCTCATGACGAAGGACCAGGCCGAGTCCTTCTCTCGATCTCCCCGCGTAATCGTCACGGCGCTCTTCGCGCTCGTCAGGGAACAGGCATCGCCCGACGCCGCGGCGGTGGCCGATCTCGTCGTCGGCAACGTGCTGGGCGCGACCGGCCAGGACGGCGCCTGGCTCGCCGTCCAACTGCCCGACGGGCGCAAGGGCTTCGTCAGCCAGGCGGACGCCACCGATTACCGGGCCTGGAGGGCGGCGCGCGCGATCACGCCCGACAACATCGAGCAGACGGCGCGCCGGTTCACGGGAGTGCCTTACCTGTGGGGCGGCACGTCAGCCAGGGGATTCGACTGCTCCGGCTTCGTAAAGACCGTGTTCCGACTGAACGGGACGGAACTCCAGCGTGACACGGATCAGCAGGCGAACGAGGGCGTTGCGGTACCCACCGACAACGACCTCGCGCAACTGCGAAAAGGGGACGTGCTGTTCTTCGGTCCCCGCGCCGGCGTCACCCGGATCACGCACACCGGCATCTACCTTGGAGGAAAGCTGTTCATCCACTGCTCCGGGATGGTGAAAGTGAATAGTTTCGATCCGTCATCGCCGATTTACAGCGAGAACCTCCTGAAGCGCCTGGTCAAGGTGCGCCGGATGGAGTCCCTCACGACGGACTGACGACCTCGGCCACGACCATGGCCAGGTCACCTGCTCGCGTGCTACTTCTTCGGCGGCGTGTCGCGCCCAACCGCGTTGTGGATTGGCTTGACCGAACGGAGATACGCGTACAGGGCCTCCAGGTCCTTGTCCGGCAGGTTCTGGAACTGTGCGATCGGCATCGGCGGCAACAGCAGTTCGCCCTTGGGGTTGATCCCGGTCCTGATCGTCTTCTTGAAATCGGCCAGTGTCCAACCGCCAATTCCGGTCTCCTTGTCCGGCGTGAGGTTCCGGGCAAGCGACACACCCCACGGTCCGCGCCACGCGGTGAGCATCATGTTGGTGGACACGCCGCCGATGACCTCCGGCGCCAGCGGCGCATTTTGTGGTTGGCCCGACAGGGCGCGCGACGTGTCCGGCGCACCGTTCTGGAGTTTCGGCGTGTGGCAATCGTGGCACCCACCGAGCAGCGCCAGTTGCGCGCCACGCGCGGCCGTCCCTGCAGCCGCCATGGCTTCGGGCTTCGGCGGCGGATACGGGTTGCCGGGCTGCTGCCCGGCGCTGAGAGGCATGGACATGGCGGCGACGAGCGCCGCGGCTCCAACAACGAGTGTCGTATTCCTGTTCATTGGGGCACCGTTCTCCTCGTGAGGCGCCGTGACTGGTGACACGGGCGATGTTGACACTCCGGCTGTTTCCACACGCGCGAGGCTGGCGCCGGACCGCCTGGTCCGTCCAGTAGCGCGTCAGCCGCATCCTGATGGTCGATGGTGGTTACCCAACCTCTGACCATTATACGAAAGCTCGGCCGAGATGGTACCGAGGGCCGGGCCTGAGTGTCGTAAGATGAAGGGCTGTGTTTGCACTCTTATTGTCTCTCCTCTTGGCTCAACAAACCTCCGCCGCCCACGTCCCGGCGGCCGGAGCCGCGATCGACGGTCACGGGGCCCCCACGGTCACGATCCCACGCATCGACGCCTCGATCGAGGTGGACGGGCGGCTGGACGAAGAGCCCTGGACGCGGGCCGCGCGTCTCACCGGCTTCTCTCAGTATCAACCGGTGGACGGTCGGCCGGCCGAAGAACAGACCGAGGTGCTCGTCTGGTACTCGCCGACCGCGCTGCACTTCGGCATCATCGCGCACGATCGCGAGCCCGGTTCGGTCCGTGCGACGGTGGCTGATCGGGACCGCCTGGACCGTGACGACACGGTGACGATCTACCTGGACACGTTCAACGATCGCAGGCGCGCGTTCTTCTTCACCGTGAACCCGCTCGGGATGCAGCAGGACGGCGTCCAGAGCGAGGGCGCGTTCAACGCCGGCACGATGTTCGGCGGGACGAGCGACACGAACCCCGACTACCAGTGGGACTCCAAGGGCCGCCTGACCGACGACGGGTTCGTCGTCGAAGTGCGGATCCCGTTCAAGAGCCTTCGATATCCCGGGAACGGCCCCCAGAAGTGGGGCCTCAACATCCAGCGCAAGGTCCAGCGCACCGGCTACCAGGACACGTGGACGGACGTCAGGCGCGCCAGTTCCAGCTTCCTCGTGCAGGCCGGCGCCATCGATGGCCTCCACGACATGAAGCGGGGCGTCGTGACCGAACTGCAGCCATTCGTGACCACGGCGACCAACGGCACCGTGGTCCAGTCTGGCGACTTCGTCCGCGACAAGACCGATGTCAATCCGGGCGTCAACCTGCGCTTCGGGTTCACGAACCTGTCGATCGACGCGACCGTGAATCCGGACTTCAGCCAGGTGGAGTCGGATGCCGGGCAGGTCACGGTGAACCAGCGGTTTGCCCTCTTCTACGCCGAGAAGCGGCCTTTCTTCCTCGAAGGTATCGAGCTGTTCTCGACGCCGAACCAGCTGGTCTACACGCGCCAGATCGTGGCGCCCATGGCTGGCGGCAAGGTCACGGGCAAGTTCGGACGCCTGAACGTCGCGTACCTCTCGGTCAAGGAGAAAGAGAGCGCCGGCTCGGCCCTGTTCAACGTGGCGCGCGTGCGCGGCGACCTCGGGAAGAACTCCACGATCGGCCTGACCTTCACCGATCGCACCACGTCCGCCGACTTCAACCGGGTTGCGGCTGTGGACTCGCGGATCGTGTTCGCGAAGCTCTACTACGTCCAGGGACAGATTGGCCAATCGTGGACACAGGAGTCGGGCATTCGGCGCGACGCCCCCATCTGGCTCGCGGAATTCGACCGGACCGGTCGGGCGTGGGGATTCAACTACAAGCTGACGGGGATCGGCGAAGCGTTCTCGGCACGCGCCGGTTACGTGCCGCGCAACGACAACGTCGAGTTCCACACGTCGAACCGGCTGTCGTGGTACGGAGGGCGCGGGGCCTTCGTCGAGCAGTTCACGACGTTCTTCGGACCTTCCCGCATCTGGCGGTACTCGGACTTCGGCAGCGCCTCGCCGATTGAGGGCGAAGAGAGCGTCAACCTGATGTTCAATCTGCGGGGCGGATGGAGCATCCGCGAAGCGCTCAGCCGGGACTTCGTGCGGTTCGACCCTCGCGAGTACAGGTCGTACGAGGTGCAGACGCCGGCCGGAGCCGTTCCGTTCATGGTACCTGGCGAACTCTCCGGCCTGTTCGGTTCCGATCTCACGATCACGACGCCGACGTTTCGGTCGTTCAATGCGTCGCTCGAGACTCGGCGAGGTTCGGTGGCGATCTTTCCGGAAGCCTCGGAGGGCGCCGAAACGCGGCTGGTCGCCAGCATCAGCGTGCGGCCAACCGAGTCGATCCGCGTGGAAGGAAGCGCCACGTACTCACACATCACCAGACACCGGGACGGAAGCGAATTCGCCCGGACTGTAATCCCGCGCCTGAAGCTGGAGTACCAACCGACGCGCGCGTTGTTCTTCCGGGTGGTCGGTGAGTATCGATCGGAGCGCCAGGCGGCGCTGCTCGACCCGGTGACGGCGGTGGCGCTGCGAGTGAGCGACCGGGTGGCCGGCCCGGACAGCTTCAACGGCCTGCGCCTCGATTGCCTGGTGTCGTACGAGCCGACGCCCGGGACGGTGGTCTTCGTCGGCTACGGCAGCTCGCTCGAGACCAACCGGGTGCTGAGCCTCGAGGACCTGCACCGGCAGAGCGACGGATTCTTCCTCAAGCTGGCGTACCTGTTCAGGCGGTAGGCCAGGGCCGCGGATGCTCCCTACTTCCCGACGACCGACAACGCGATCAGCGGGTTGCGCCCGCGCCGCTCGATCGTATACGCCACGCCCCGTGGGATGACAGCCAGCGAACCGGCGTCGAGCATCTGGTCACGCCCCTTTGCGCGCAGCACGCCTTCGCCCGCGATCACGTAGAGCATCTCGTCGGCGTCCCCGCGGACGCGATCCTTGATCGGGTCGCGAACCTGGACCACGCTGGCGGTCATGAGCAGGGTGTGGCCGACGCTGGTTTCCTTGAGGGGATCGTTGCGGCCAATGAGGTTCTTCTCGATCCAGTCGGGGAGCGCGAAGAACTCGGCCGTCGCGCTCGGCTCGGGCGGAGTCGTCGTGCTGGCGGCCGCGGCTGCCGGCGCCGGGGCGGGCGGAGGCGCAACGGTCTCCACTGGCGCCCGGTCGAGCGCCACGTCCACCTCCACCGGCGGCCCGGCCTTGACCGTCACGTCCCGTTCGAGCGTGATGAATTCGGACGACTCGAAG